>NZ_SMKH01000036.1 GCF_004348515.1 Actinomadura sp. KC345
CGTCCCCGTCGTCCACGTCACCGCCCACGCCATCATGGGCGACGTCAAGATCGTCGACGACGAGCACCACGCCCCGCTGCGCCGCGCATTCGCCTCCTGGTGGAAGCAGAAGAAGTAGCTACCGGCGGGAGTCGTCGTGGCGTTCGGCCTCCTCGACGCCCTCCTCGTCGGGCGGCAGCGTGTCGGGGTGCTCGATCTCCACGCCCGGCGTGCCGGTGCCGCTGGTGCCGTGCCCGCCCGCGGCGGGGCGCCGAGCGGAGCCCGTCGATCGACCGGTGGCGGGTGAGGCCCGGCGGACGGTCCGCCCTCGGGCGTCGGAGTCCTCGTTGACCGGCGCGAAGTCGCGGTCGTGCGTCTGCTCCGGCTCGTGTCCGGAATCGTCGTGCTTCATGGCAGCCCGCATACCCGCCCGGCCGGGCGCCGAACGCCCGGTCAGACCGCGGTCGCGGTACGGGAGGCGACCAGCGCCTCGTCGTAGCGGCGGACGACCAGCTCGGCGACCTCCGGGGCCGCGCCGAGCACGGGGGAGACCGCGGCGGCTCCGGCGTCCAGCGCGGCCGTCCGGACCTTGTCGGCGAAGTAGCCCGGCGCCAGGAAGTAGGACGCCACCGCCACGCGCGGCGCGCCGGCGTCCAGCAGGGCCGCCACCGCCTCGGCCGGTCCCGGGCTCGCGGCGGAGGCGTAGGCCGGGACGACGTCCCGCCAGCCGCGCGGCCGCCACTCGCGCGCGAGCCGTGCGATGGTGGCGTTGGCGGAGGCGTGGCTCGACCCCGCCGAGACCAGCACGACGGCCGTGTCCGGGTCGCCGGGCTCGACGCCGGCGTCGGACAGGCGGCGCTCCAGCGCGTCCATCAGGAGCCCGTGCGGGCCCAGCGTCTCGGCCGTGTGCAGGCGCAGCCGGGGATGCCGGGCGCGGACCCGGCTCAGCACCCCCGGGATGTCGGTCTTGCTGTGGTACGCGGCCGTCAGCAGCAGCGGCAGCACGACGGCGCCGTCCTCCGGCCCCCACCCACCACCGATCAATCGACGAGCCCCGCTCGGCCGCTCAGCGTCCCGGGCGAGGCCGTCCAGGACGCGGTCGGGCGCGGGCGGGCCGTGGTCCAGGAACGAGGCGTGGACGGGCACGTCCGGCCGGCGGTCCCGGACGCCGTCGAGCAGTTCGGTGACGGTCGCGGCGGCGCGCGGGTCGCGGCTGCCGTGCGCCACCGCGACCATCGGCGCCGCCGTCGGCCGGCTCACAGGTGGATACCGCACTCGGTCTTGCCCAGCCCGGCCCAGCGGCCGCTGCGGGGGTCCTCGCCGGGCGAGACCGGGCGGGTGCACGGCGCGCAGCCGATCGAGGGGTAGCCGTCGTAGTGCAGCGGGTTGACCAGCACCCCGTTGTCCTCGATGTAGTTGTCCATGTCCTCCTGGGACCAGTCCAGGATCGGGTTCACCTTGACCATGCCGCGCTTGCGGTCCCACTCGACGACGCGGCGGTCGCGGCGGCTCGCGGTCTCGTCCCGGCGGATGCCGCTGAACCAGGCCATGTAGCCCTCCAGCGCGCGTCCGAGCGGCTCCACCTTGCGCAGGTGGCAGCACAGGTCGGGATTGCGGCCGAACAGCCGGGGGCCGAGCGCGGCCTCCTGCTCCTCGACCGTGCGGGACGGGGTGACGTTGACGACGTTCACCGGGTAGACGGCCTCGACCGCGTCCCGGGTGCCGATCGTCTCGGCGAAGTGGTAGCCGGTGTCGACGAACAGGACGTCGATGCCCGGCTTGACCTTCGACACCAGGTGGATCAGCGCGGCGTCCGACATGGACGAGGTGAGGCAGATGCGGTCGCCGAACGTGGCGGAGGCCCAGCGGATGATCTCCAGCGTGGACGCGTCCTCCAGCGCGGCGGCCGCCGATTCGACGACGTCTTCGAGGTCGAGGGCAGGTCTGTCGGTCTCCAGAAGGGTCACCGAGGGGTCTCCTTGTTCACGGTGCCGGGCGTGCCGACACCGAGGAATTTCAACGTGAAGGAACGGACGCAGTCGGGGCAGAACCACGAACCGTGCTCCTCGCGCGGTTCGAGGTTCTCTTCGCCGCAGTACGGGCAGTAGAACGGCGCCATCCGCTCACCGCCCGGGGACGCCCCGGGGGTCGCTGCGCTCACTTGAGGTCCGCTTCGTCGGCGCGGTGCACCCACTCGGCGAACGTCTCGCCCTCGTCGCGCTGCTTGTCGTAGTTGCGGACGACCCGTTCGATGTAGTCGGTCAGCCCGGCCGACGTGGTCTTCAGCCCGCGGACCTTCTTGCCGAACGAGGCGCCGAGCTGTCCGCCCAGGTGGATCTGGAACCCCTCGACCTGGTCGCCGTTCTCGTCCACGACCAGCTGGCCCTTCAGGCCGATGTCGCCGACCTGGATGCGGGCGCAGGCGTTGGGGCAGCCGTTGACGTTGATGGTGAGCGGCTGGTCGAAGTCCGGGAGCCGCTTCTCCAGCTCGTCGATCAGGTCCATGGAGCGCTGCTTGGTGTCGACGATCGCGAGCTTGCAGTACTCGATGCCGGTGCACGCCATCGTCTGGCGCCGGAACGTGGACGGGCGGACCTGGAGGTCGTGCTCGGCCAGCGCGTCGGCGAGCGCCTCGGTGTTCTCCTCCGGGACGTCCAGGATCACCATCTTCTGCTCGATGGTCGTCCGCACCCGGCCCGAGCCGTACCGGTCGGCCAGGTCGCCGATGACGCCGAGCATCTCACCGCTCACACGGCCCACGCGGGGGGCGAACCCGACGTAGAAGTTGCCGTCCTGCTGCGGGCGGATGCCGACGTGGTCGCGCCGGGCGGTCGGCGCGGCGGGCTCGGGGCCGTCCGGCAGCGCGTACCCGAGGTACTCCTTCTCCAGCACCTCGCGGAACTTCTCCGCGCCCCAGTCCTTCATCAGGAACTTCAGCCGGGCGCGGCTGCGCAGCCGCCGGTAGCCGTAGTCGCGGAAGATCGAGGTGACGCCGTGCCAGACCTCGGTGGCCTGCTCCGGCTTGACGAACACGCCGAGGCTCTGCGCGAACATCGGGTTGGTGGACAGCCCGCCGCCGACGTACAGCTGGTAGCCGGTCTCGCCCTCCTCGTTCACCACGCCCACGTACGCGATGTCGTTGATCTCGTGGACGGTGCAGTGCGAGGTGCAGCCCGACAGCGCCGTCTTGTACTTGCGCGGCAGGTTGGAGAACTCGGGGGAGCCGATGTAGCGGTCGTGGATGTCGCGCAGCTGCGGCGTCGCGTCGATGACCTCGTCGGCGGCGATCCCGGCGAGCGGGCAGCCGATGATGGTGCGCGGGACGTCCCCGCACGCCTCCATCGTGTGCAGCCCCACGGCCTCGAGCGCCTCCCAGATCGCCGGGACGTCCTCGATCCGCACCCAGTGCAGCTGGACGTTCTGCCGGTCGGTGATGTCGGCGGTGCCGCGGGCGTACCGGGTCGAGACGTCGGCGATCGTGCGGAGCTGCGGGCCGCTCAGCTGGCCGCCGTCGATCCGCACCCGCATCATGAAGTAGCGGTCCTCGAGCTCCTCGTCCTCCAGCGCACCGGTCTTGCCGCCGTCGATGCCGGGCTTGCGCTGGGTGTACAGGCCCATCCAGCGGAACCGGCCGCGCAGGTCGGCGGGGTCGATCGAGTCGAATCCGCTCTTGGAGTAGATGTCGATGATGCGGCGGCGGACGTTCAGGCCGTCGTCGTTCTTCTTGTTCTCTTCGTTCTTGTTGAGCGGTTCGCGGTAGCCCAGGGCCCACTGGCCCTCGGCCTTCTTGCGCTTGATCGCGGGTGGCACGGCGCGCGTCCTCGTCTGTGGTCGTGGAGGACGCGTAGCGCACCGGCAGTCAGAGGCAGCCGGCTCGACGCTGAGCAGGGTGAGGTCAAAGATGACGCCGATACGCCACGCGCCCGGCTGAGCAGGGGCGTGTTCGGGGCGTCACCGACAGATCGCGCTGCGGACGCGCAGGAAGTCGACGTGCCGGCGCTTGGCCAGCAACGGGTCCGCAGCAGTCATACCTGAACTCTGACACGCGGTCTCGCGAACTGTCCAGTTACGTCCGGCGCGCGGACGGGTGAGATACGTCATCATCCCTGGCGCCTCCAGTTGACCGGAGGCTCCGCCGGCGGGACTTCGTCGTCCTGGCCCCGTCGCCGCTCGCCCTCGGGCGGCGCCGGGACGGGCTGGTGCTGGCAGTCGCACCAGGATCCGCCGCGGCACTCCCCGTGGCGGCGTTCTCGGCAGGACTGGCAGATCATGTCATCCATTGTCGCCTATGAAGCCAAGTGCCCGGTTCATCGGCCGGCAGGCTGATAATGATCACGATCCGATCGACGTTCCGGGTCGTCCAAGCGGGTATGAGCCAAGCGATGCGTGGGGGACGGACCGCACGCCCAGGCGATGCTCGGGGTGGGGGAGGCGATCACTGAAATGGGCCACGCGCCATGTTCCGGGTACACAACGCCCTACGCTGGGTCGGTGTGACCACCGTCTCCGGCGCCGAGGGCGTCCCCACCGCCGGGGACGCCGACCAGGACGAGGGCCGGGGCGCGTCGATCCCGGCCGCCGCCCCGCGCGGCCGCGACGCGGTGGGCGCCGGCGCCGGTGTCCCGGAGTCCGGCGGTTCCGACACGAGTGGTTCTGAGGCGAGCGCGCCTGACGCGGGCGGCCTCGAGCCGGGCGATCCCGGTGGCCCTGATCCCGGTGACCCGGAGCCGGGCCGCCGCGAGCGACTGCGCGACCGTGCCCGCACGGCCGCCGTCGCGTCCCCGCGGATCGCCTGGGACCTGACCAAGGGCACCGCGGTCGGCGCGTTCCGCTACCGGGTGACCGGCCTGGCCGCCGAGGCCGCGTTCTTCGCGCTGCTGTCGCTGCCGCCGCTGGTCATCGGGCTGATCGGCACGATGGGCCACCTGAGCGGCATGCTCGGCCCCGGCACCGTCGACGAGATCCGCACCTGGGTGATCGACCAGTCCGGCACCGTGCTGACGGCCCCGACCATCGACACGGTCGTCGTCCCGCTGATCGACGGCGTGATCGCGGGCGGCAGCCCCGACATCATCTCGCTCAGCTTCCTGCTCTCCCTGTGGGCGGGGTCGCGGGCGACGAACGTCTACATCGACACGATCAGCATCGCCTACGGGCTCTCGGGCATCCGCGGCGTGATCCGCACCCGGCTGCGCGCGTTCTTCCTGTACCTGATCGGCCTGCTGGTCATGCTGATCGTCATCCCGATGCTGGTGGCGGGGCCCACGCTGGTGCAGCGGGCGCTGCCGGAGAGCGCCGAGTTCGTCCAGGCCCTCTACTGGCCGGTCGTGGTGAGCCTGTCGATCGTCTTCCTCGCGACCCTGTACCACCTGAGCGTCCCGGTGCGGACGTCCTGGTGGCGCGACCTGCCCGGCGCCGTCCTGGCGCTGCTCATCTGGATCGTCGGCAGCTTCGGCCTGCGGCTCTTCCTGGCCGGGTCGCTCAGCGGCGTGTCGCTGTACGGGCCGCTGTCCGCCGCGATCGCGGTCCTCGCCTGGCTGTACGTGGCGGCGCTCGCGGTGCTGATCGGCGCCGCGCTGAACGCCGAGATCGACCTGCGGTGGCCCGGCGCAGACACCGCGCGGGCGCGGGCCGTCCGCGAGGCGCAGGCCGGGAAGGCGGAGGACGACGGCGCCACGGAGGGTAAAAACAACCCCGGTTAAGGTCCTGATAAGGCAATACATGTCGTAACCTCGCGTGACATGACCCCCCGTGTGGAGACCGGCCGGCTCCGGACCGTGACCGGCATGATCGCGACGTCCGACATCACCGGACCGGTGCTCTCCCACGAGCACCTGCAGATGGACCTGCGCTGGCCGGCGCGCCCGAAACTGGCCGGGTCCGACCCGGGCCGCTGGCTGGACGAGGAGAAGTCCGTCCAGCGGGAGCTGACCGCGCTGCGCAAGGAGCACGGGCTCGGCCTGGTCGTGGACCTCACCTGCTCCGGCATGGGACGCAACGCCGCCGCGCTCGCCCGGATCAGCGCGGGCGCCCGCGTGGCCGTGGTCGCCGGGACCGGCGTGTTCACCGAGCCGTTCCATCCCCCGTTCGTCCGGGAGGCCCTCGCCGCGGACACCGCGCCGAGTCCTTCCGGGGGGACGACCCCCCGGGCACCCCGGCAACGGCCGGACGGCCCGTCCGGCGTCGAGCGGCTCGCCGAGCGGCTGCTCGCCGAGGTCGGCTTCGGCATGGACGGCACCAACTCGCTGCCGGGGGTCATCGGCGAGATCGGCACCTGGGGCGAGGCGCCCACCGAGACCGAGGAGCTGTGCCTGCGCGCCGCCGCGCGGGCCGCCCGCTACTCCGGGCTGTCGGTGGCGACCTACGGCCGCGCGGGCCTGGCCCAGCTGGAGATCCTCACCGCCGCCGGGCTGTCCCCGGAGCGCGTCGCGGTCGGGCAGCAGGACCGGGTGGACGACCCCGGCCAGCACCGCAAGATCGCCGAGTCGGGCGGCTACGTCTCGTTCGGCACCCTCGGCCTCGCGGGGGACGACCACGCGGCCGTCGGGGCCCGCGTCCGGTGCGTCATGGACCTGCTGGAGGCCGGGCACGCCTCCCGGGTCCTGCTGAGCACCGGCATCTCCCGGATGGCGCAGGTCACCCGGTACGGCGGCGCCGGCTTCGGATACCTGTTCGACACGTTCCTGCCGGCCCTGCGGGCCGCTGGCGCCGACGACGCGACGCTGGAGACGATCCTGCGGGACAATCCGCTCCGCTGGCTGACCGGCGCCTGAGCGCGCCGACCTGCGGCGCGGGCCCTCTCTGAGAGGTGGGACGCCGCACCCGGGCGGCGGTCGGACCGGTGCGCGTTCCGGGAGTGGGTAGGGGTTTCCCCGGAAGGGGGTGCGCCGATGTCCTGGAACAGATCCGCACGTGACGACGTCCAGCAGACCGAGAGCGTCCGGCTCCCCTACACCGACCGAGCCGAGGCGGGCCGGGTCCTCGCCGAGCGGCTCGCGCCGATGGGCCTGGAGGGCGCGGCCGTGCTCGCGCTGCCGAGGGGAGGCGTCCCCGTCGGGCATGAGATCGCGCGGCGGCTGGGCTCCCCGCTGGAGGTCCTGGTGACCCGCAAGATCGGGTACCCGCCGCAGCCGGAGCTCGGCGTCGGGGCGATCGCCGAGGGCGGCTCCCCGGTGTTCGACGCCGGCCTGCTGCGCCGGCTGGGGCTGCGCGAGGGCGACCTGGAGGCCACGGTCGCGGCCGAGCGCGCCGAGCTGGGCCGCCGTGTCGAGGCCTACCGGCGCGGACGGCCGCTGCCGGAGACGGCGGGCCGGCCGGTGATCGTCGTGGACGACGGGCTCGCCACCGGCGGGACCGCGCGGGCCGCCGTGCGCGCGCTGCGCGAGCGCGGGCCGTCCCGGCTGGTCCTGGCGGTGCCGGTGGGCGCCGCGGAGACCGTCCACGGTCTGGAGGCCGAGGTGGACGACATGGTGGTGCCGGCCGCGCCGTGGGAGTTCCGCGCGGTCGGCCAGTGGTATCGCGACTTCGAGCAGCTCACCGACGACGACGTGATCGCCTGGCTGGACCGGGCGGCGCGCGACCGGGAGACGGGCTGACCCCGGGCCCCCGCCGGGCACCGGGCGGGGGCGCGGGCAAGAAAGGTGCGGTGATTTTCGGAAAATGGCCGCATCGCGATGAGGGCTGCGGTAAAAGCGCGGTTCCGCGGAAAGGCGGGGCGATCTGAGTCACATGTGACGCAGATGTGATGAAGCGCCCGGCTCCGGTCCGTGCGGACCGGAGCCGGGCAACGCAAACGGCCCCGCGGGGCGGGGCCGTGTCGTTTCTCGGTGGCGTGCCGGGGTTCGCGATGGGAGCGTTCTGGCGGCCTGCGTAGTGGCTAGGCGGCGTTGGCGCGACGCATCCGGCGGCGGCGCTCGGACGCGCGCTCGTCTTCGTTCAGACCGCCCCACGTGCCGTACTTCTCGGGCCTGGACACGGCGTAGTCCAGGCACTCCGTGCGGACGGGGCAGCCCATGCAGATCTGCTTCGCCTTGCGTTCACGGATCTCCCGCTCGGGCTGACGCTCGCCGTCGGGGCCGAAGAAGAGGACGAGGTCTTCCCCCCGGCACGCCGCGGCGTCCTGCCAGCCCCAGCTGGGACGAGGGAGGTTTGCCTGCCGACGTACCTGAGCCATGGAACACCCACCTTGATTGGTTCGAACAATTTCAGGACATGGACGCTCGACATGCTTCAGGCGACGTGAAGTCAGAAGCGCCGAATGGTCCAACGTCCGGAGCCGCCGCTCTGTTCCCCGTCCGGTTAAGCCGGAAACCTGGGGACGTGCGACAGGGAGACCCTCGAATGGGGCCTCCGAGAGATTACACGAGGGCCGCCTCGTTGAGAAGGGTGAGTTCCCTAACAACGTAGGTTTTCAAGTTCTCCCCGCAGTCCGGCCCGCACGGGGCGGACTGCTGCGCGGTCTCCATGACGACCCGGTAACGGCTCTCCTGTACGGCAACGACCGATTCGTACCGAGATGTTCCACCCGTGAGCGACACCACGTTCACGGCGTCCAGCCCCAGCCTGCCGGTGTGCGCGCGGACGAAGTGCTCGGCGGCCTGCGCCGCCTCGGGCGTCCCCGCGCGTCCGCGCAGCCTGTCGAGGACGACCTCGCCCCGCAGATAGGCGTCGACGGCCGTCACGGCCTGAGCCTCGCCCAGTTCCCCGTAGTAGATCCCGTGTGGAAGACATACCAAATTCGCTGCAAATCGGTCACCGCCGACATGGGTGGTTTCCCAGACGAGGCGATCGAAACGCGCGGTGAGGGCGCGGGCCAGCGGCGCCCCGGTCCGGGCGCAGCAGGCGTTGCGGCGCCCGTGCGTGCAGACCAGCAGGACCGGCTCGGCCACCGGCTCCCCGAGGCCGGGCGTCCGGCCCGCGGCGAGGGCGTCCAGGTCGAGCGCCGCCAGCTCCGCGGGATCGGCCAGTTCCCGTCCCTCGATCCACACCTCGTCTCCGTGCGAGAACGCGGCGTGGACCTGGACGGGCGGGCTGCCGCGGCGGCGTCCCGGCCGGCGGATCAGCTGGGGCCGGACGCCCGCCCGCTGTGCCGCGCGGACCGCCTCGGCGACCGGCGCGGGTTCCGCGAGGTCCTCGACGCGCTCGGGCCACGGGCCGGGATGCTCGATGAGCAGCCAGGCGCGCGCCTTCGCGGTCGCGCTCGCCAGGCACGGCCGCTCGCCCGTGTGGCTGCCGGGACAGTGCCCGCAGCCGTTTCCGCGCGTCAAGAGGAGACCCCCCGTCGATCTTCAAGCGATTAGGTAAGGGTAACCTAACACCGCGGCCTGAAACCAGGTGGGCGGAATCAGCGCACTGCGGCGCGTGGGAGCAGTGCCTCCGCGGCCGGCAGCGCCACCGCCCGGTCGGACGCGACGAGCCCGATCCGGGTGCGGCGGTCCAGCAGGTCGCCCGTGTCGAGGGCGCCCTCGTGCCGGACCGCCCAGGCCAGCTCCGCACCGAGCACCGGCAGCCCCGGGACGACCGGTTCGAGCAGGGCCGGGTCCTCGTCGGCGAGCGCGGTCAGCAGGGGCGCCTCCACCCCGTACCGCTGGACGAGGCGCGGCGGCGCGTCCAGGACGTCCAGCCGGTCCCGCGCGGCCGCGCCGGCGAGCGGCAGCCGGGCGGTCCGGCTCGGCCCGGCGTCGAGGCCGCGGACGCGGATCGCCGCGTCCACCGCGTCCTGTGCCATCCGCCGGTACGTGGTGAGCTTGCCGCCGACGATCGTGACGACGCCGTCCCGGGAGGGCAGCACGGCGTGCCGCCGGGAGATGTCGGCGGTGTCGCGGCCGTGGCCGAGGTCCAGCAGGGGGCGCAGCCCGGCGAACGCGCCGAGGACGTCCGATCGCCGGACGGGCACGTCCAGCGCCGAGCCGAGGATGTCGAGCAGGAACCCGATCTCGCCCTCGGTCGGCTCGGGCACGTCCGGGATCGGCCCGTCCGCGGGCTCGTCGGTGAGGCCCACGTAGAAGCGGCCGTCGTCCTGCGGCAGCACCAGCATGAACCGGCTCACCGCGCCCGGGACCGGGATCTGCATCCCGGCCGACAGCCCGCGCAGGGAGCCCGCGCCGATCACGATGTGGATGCCGCGCGACGGGCGCAGCCGCACCCCCTCCACCAGGCCGCCCGCCCAGACGCCGGCGGCGTTCACCACCGACCGCGCCCGGACGGTGATCTCCCGGCCGGTCAGCTCGTCCCGGACGAGCGCGCCGTCACCGGTCAGCGTGACCGCCCGGCAGCGGGTGAGGATGCGGGCGCCGTGCCCGGCGGCCGTCCGGGCGAGCGCGGTGACCAGGCGGGCGTCGTCGGCGAGCTGCCCGTCCCACGACAGCAGCCCGCCGCGCAGCCCGTGGGCCCGCAGCGGCGGCGCGAGCCGCAGCGTCTCGACCGCCGAGAGGCGGCGCGGGCCGGGGAGCACCGAGCGCGGGGTGCGGGCGGTGAGCCGCAGGACGTCCCCCGCCGCCAGCGCGGCGCCGACGGCGAGCGCGCGGGAGCCGGGCACGATCGGGGTCAGCGGCATCACGAACGGCAGCGCGCGGACGAGGTGCGGGGCGGTGCGCCTCATCAGCGCGCCCCGCTCGACCGCGCTCTCGTGCGCCACGCCGAACTGCCCGGACCCGAGGTAGCGCAGCCCGCCGTGGATCAGCTTGGAACTCCACCGCGACGTGCCGAACGCCAGGTCGTGGGCGTCGATCGCGGCGACCGACAGCCCCCGCGACGCGGCGTCCAGCGCGGCCCCCGCCCCGGTCGCGCCGAGGCCGACGACCAGGACGTCCACCACCTCGTCCGGCAGGGCGGCGAGCTCGCGTTCCCGTCGCGCCGCGTTGAGGGACGTCCGTGCGTCGAAGCCGGTCATCAGGTCTCCTCCGTAGGCCCCGCCGTGCTCGGGCGGGGACGATGGGCGCGGCGGGGCCCGGCCGCGCCAACGGGCCGGGCCGGCCGGGTCACGGCGCGAGCATCCGTTCGAGGATGTGGCGGAGTCCGGCGTCGAAGGCGTCGGAATCGAGGTCGGAATCGGACTCGTCGAGCATCGTCGGCGCCGACAGCACGTAGGACTGGACGACCAGCAGCACCGACCGCGCCTGCCGGGCGGGATGGTCGCGGCGGACGGTGCCGTCGGCGTGCCCGGCCTTCAACCCCTCCTCGAACAGCTCCAGGAAGACCAGCTGGCTCGCGCCGAGGCGGTCCAGGACGTAGGGGAGCAGGAGCTCCGGATCCACCTCGATGATCTTGCGGAGCAGCGGGTGGTCGCGGAACGCCCGGACGCCGGCGACGACGCCGTCCACGAACCGGGGTCGCACGGGGCCGCCGTCCTCGGAAGGGTGCAGCGTGTCGCTCAGCCCGACCCACTCGCGGGTCATCAGGTCGGCGACGATCGTGCGGACGTCCGGCCATCGGCGGTACAGCGTCATCCGGGACACGCCGGCGCGGCGGGCGATGTCGGTCAGCGTCGTCCGGCGCACGCCGACGGCGAGCACGCAGTCGCGGGCGGCGTCCAGCACGGTGTCGTCGGCGGTCCGCCCGCCCTGCCCGTTGCGGTCCGGCTCGTTGTGACGATTCGACGTCATGTGTCACAGTGTAAGCACACATCCGAGATCGGCGGCACGCCGATGACGGGAGGCGCGGGTGGAGACGCGGGACATGCTGTGGAGCGGCTGGGGCGAACCCGAGCGGGCCGCGCCGCTGCCGGAGCCGGTGGTGGGGCTGCTGCGCGACATGCTGGGCGTCCGGCCCGCCGAACGGCCCCCGGCGGCGCTGGCGGAGGTGGAGGTCCCCGAGTGCCGGCTGGCGGCCGGTGACCTGACCGCGCTGTCGAAGATCGTGGGCGACGCGAACGTGCGCGCCGACACCGAGACGCGCGTCCGGCACACGCGGGGCAAGTCGACGCCCGACCTGCTGCGCATCCGCGGCGGCGAGGCCTCGGACGCGCCGGACGCGGTCGTCCTGCCCGGCGGGCACGACGAGGTCCTCGCCGTGCTGCGGTTCTGCGCCGGACGCCGGATCGCGGTGGTCCCGTTCGGCGGCGGCACCTCGGTCGTCGGCGGGCTCGCCCCCGAGCCGGGCGGCGGCGCGGCGGCCCCCCGCACGTTCGTCGCCCTGGACCTGCGCCGCATGGACGCGCTGGTCTCGGTCGACGAGGTCGCCCGGACGGCCGTCCTGCAGCCCGGGCTGCGCGCCCCGGACGCAGAGGCGCTGCTGGCGGAGCGCGGCTACACGCTCGGGCACTTCCCGCAGTCGTACGAGTGGGCGTCGATCGGCGGGTTCGCGGCCGCGCGGTCCAGCGGGCAGGCGTCCGCCGGATACGGACGCTTCGACGACATGGTGGTCGGGCTGACCGTCGCCACCCCCGAGGGCCCGCTGGACCTCGGCCGGGCGCCGAAGTCCGCCGCCGGGCCCGACCTGCGGCAGCTCGTCCTCGGCTCGGAGGGCGCGTTCGGCGTGATCACCTCCGTGACCGTGCGGATCCATCCCGTCCCTGAGGCCCGGGAGTACGAGGGCTGGCGGTTCGCGTCGTTCGACGAGGGCGCCGCCGCGCTGCGCCGGCTCGTCCAGGACGGCCCGCTGCCCGCGGTCCTGCGGCTGTCCGACGAGACCGAGACCATGATCGGACTGGCCGACCCGTCCGCCATCGGGTCCCCGGACGAAGCGCAGCCGGAGAGCGGGACGCCGAGCGGAGCTCGTCCGTTGGAAGGTGGTGGGCGGGGGCTGGAGGACGGGACGTCGAGCGGGGCCCGTCCTCTGGAAGGTGGTTCGAGCGGTGCGGGGTGTCTCGCCGTGCTCGGGTTCGAGGGGGCCGCGGAGCGGGTCGCCGACCGGCGGGCCAGAGCCGCGGACGTGATGCGCGCGGCCGGTGGCGAGCCGCTCGGCGCGGGTCCGGGCGAGAACTGGGAGCACGGCCGGTTCAACGCCCCCTACCTGCGCGACGCGCTGCTGGACGTGGGCGCCTTCGTCGAGACGCTGGAGACCGCCGCGTTCTGGACGGACGTCCCCAAGCTGTACGAGGCGGTCCGGTGCGCCCTGATCGGCGCCCTGTCCGGCGGGGGCACGCCTCCGCTGGTGATGTGCCACATCTCGCACGTCTACCCGTCCGGGGCCTCCCTCTACTTCACCGTCGTGTCCGCACAGGGTAAGGATCCGGTGGCGCACTGGGACGTGGCCAAGCGCGCCGCCAATGACGCGATCATCGACGCGGGCGGCACGATCAGCCATCATCACGGTGTGGGCACCGACCACCGCGACTGGTACGCCCGGGAGATCGGGCCGCTGGGCGCGGCGGTGATCCGCGCCGTCAAGGACCGGGTCGACCCGGCCGGAATCCTCAACCCCGGTGTCCTCGTCCCGCCTGCCGCAAAGGAGTAGCCATCATGCCGGAGCCCGTCCGTGACCACGGTGCGCGTTCGTTCACCGCGATCGTCAACCCGGCGGCGGGCGGCTCCGCGTCCGCCTCGTCGCTGATCACGCTGGCCCGGCTGCTGCGCGAGGCGGGCGCCGACGTCGCCGTCGAGTACAGCCGCGGCCTGGAGCACGCGGCCGGCGTCGCACGCGCCGCCGCCGGGACCGGGCGCGTGGTGCTCGGCGTCGGCGGCGACGGCATGGTCGGCTGCGTCGGCGGCGCCCTCGCCGGGCTGGACGCCGGGAAGGACGCGGTCTTCGGCATCGTCCCGGCGGGGCGCGGCAACGACTTCGCGCGGCAGCTCGGCGTTCCGTCCGACCCCGAGGAGCTGGCCAAGCTGCTGCTGGAGGGCGAGCCGCGGCCCGTGGACGCGATCGAGGCCAACGGCACGCCCGTCCTCGGCAGCGTCTACGCGGGCGTGGACGCCGTCGCCAACGACAACGCCAACAAGACCCGGCTGCTGCGCGGCTCCGCCGCCTACTACGTCGGGGCCCTGCGCGCGATCATCTCCTGGCGTGCCGCCGACTACCTGATCACCGTGGACGGCGAGTCGCGCTCGCGGCAGGGCTACACCGTCGTCGCCGCCAACTCCGGCTACTACGGGTTCGGCAGGCACATCGCCCCCGACGCGCGGGTGGACGACGGCCTCCTCGACGTGATCCTGATCCGCAACGGTCCCAAGAAGCTCTTCTTCGCCGTCATGCGGGAGCTGGAGGACGGCTCGCATGTGCGGCGGCCCGAGGTCGAGGTGATGCGGGGGCGCGAGGTGCGGATCGAGCTGGCCGGCCCGCCCGGCAGGACGCTCCCGTACGGCGCCGACGGCGAGCTGCCCGGCGTGCTGCCGGTCACGGCGAAGGTGATGCCGGGCGCGCTGCGCGTTCTGGCCCCCTGACCAGCGGCGGCCCCGGGTCCGCGGCTCTGGGGGTGAAGTTTCGGGTCGGTTTACGCTCGCATTACGGGCCTTCGGATAACGTCAGTTACGTCCCGTTAAGGGACCGTTGGGGCCGTCTGCGGACGCATCATGAGAAGGCGACTGCTCGCCGTTCTGGGGGGACTCATGATGAGCGCGGACGCCCTCGTCGTGGTGGCGCCGGCGTCTCTGGGGGTGGCGCCGGCGCCCACCGCGAGCACCTAACCACGGGCACGCACCACGGGCATCGACCACGGGCATCCGGGAAGATCACACGCTTGGCCGCGGCAAGTCGCTTGACTGCCGAGATCGCCTCCCGACAGGCTGTGACCAACCCCCTACCTGAGCCTTCCGCCCGGCGGTCTGCCCGGCCCCCGTGACACTCCGGACGGAGCGGCTCGATCCGCCGGAGGCGTCCTGTGTGTGCCGAGGAGTATCCCGTCCCCGACAACTCGCGCACCTCCGAGGCGGGCGCCGGGTGGGTCTGCCAGAAGCCCGGCACGTTCCACGATCGTCTGCCCCAGCGCGTCGCCGACTTCTCCTGGCGCCATCCCAGAGTGCTGTGGCGCTCCCGCAACGACGTACTCGCGCGCCTGTTCAGCGACCCGTCGAACGCGATCCGCCGCCGCTGCGTCGCCGCGCTGCGGGAGCGCGGGACACCGGCCGCGTTCACCGTCCACCGCTCGGAGCCGGAGTTCTCGTTCGCCCTGCTGGGCGACACCGGGGAGGGCGACCGGTCGCAGTACGCGGTGGTCCCGCCGCTGCTGAACGCCGCGGCAGGCACCGACTTCATGATCATCGCCAGTGACGTGATCTATCCGGCCGGGGACGCCGACCAGTACCCGGACAAGTTCTTCCGCCCCTACCAGGACTACCCGGCGCCCATCTACGCCCTGCCCGGCAACCACGACTGGTACGACGGCCTCCGCGGTTTCCTCCACGTCTTCTGCGACCTGGACGAGGACTGCTCGCCGCCGCCGTGGCGCGGCCCGCTCTCCTTCCTCCCCCGCCTCCTGTGGCGGCGCCCCGGCGAGGTCGACGCCGACGCGCTCGCGGAGGTCCGCCGCAGGTACCGGGGCGCCCCGGGGCAGCAGGGCGTCCAGCCGGGGCCGTACTGGGCGATCGACACGCCCTCCCTGCGCATCGTCGGGATCGACACGGGGATCACGGGCGTCGTCGACCGCGACCAGGGCCGCTGGCTGCGGGAGGTGTCCGGGGGACCGAAACCCAAGCTGCTCGTGACCGGAAAGCCGCTGTACGTGGACGACGAGCACCGCCCGGGGAAGATCGAGGGCGGCGGGACGGTCGACGAGATCGTCCGGGATCCGGCGCACAACTACGTCGCGGCCATCGGCGGCGACATCCACAACTACCAGCGCTATCCGCTGGCGACCGGCGACGGGCGAACGATCCAGTACATCGTCTCCGGCGGCGGAGGCGCGTTCATGCACGCGACCCACACGATCCCGCGGACGCGCGTGGTGGAGGAGGACCGCTTCCGCTGCTACCCGCTGCGCGGCGACTCCCTCTCCCGCTACAGCAAGCTGTACGGCCGGTGGCTGCGCCTGCCCAAGCTCTTCGAGCTCACCCCGGAGGACGCCACCGCCGCCGTCCGGCACCGGCTCGGCATCAGGCCGGGCCGCGGCTACGAGAGCCCGGCCCCGTCCCGCCGCGCCCGCTTCGTCGCGGTCGTCCTGGGCGTCCCGCGCGGCGACAAGCGCCGTCCCCGGATGCTGCGCGCCCCCGTCCACAAGCTGCCGCAGCGCTTCCGCTCCGAACTGGCCGACTGGGACGACCCGCCGTTCTTCAAGAGCTTCCTGCGCCTGGACGTGACCGAATCGGAACTCCGCATCCGCTGCCACGCCGCCACGGGCTGCGGTGACCACGAGGCGTCCCCGCCCTGCGAGGACGAGGTCACGATTCCGCTGCGCTAGCGGCCCGCGGCTTGGAGAATCGCCCAGAAATGTCGGCGAAGGCGGCGATGTCGGCGCGCGACGCGCGCCGATCCCGTTACTGTCTTCAGGCACCAACGGGTGACCGGTAACGGGCGGTCGACCGAAGAACGACCGCATCACAGGAGAGCGACTCAATGAGCTATCCCCAGCAGGGCCAGGGCCAGCAGCACGCCCATCAGGGCGGTTACGCGCCCGCACAGCAGCAGCAGGCGCCCGTCGCCGTCGGCGCGGGCGCGAACATGAAGCGCCGCAATCCGATCGGCGCCTGGCTCGGCCTGCCCATCATCACCTTCGGCATCTACGGCCTCGTGTGGTTCTTCAAGGTCCACAACGAGCTGCACGAGTACGACCGCCGCATCGGCAACTCCGCCGTGAACGCGTTGCTGTCCCTGCTCTTCGGCGCCATCACCTTCGGCATCTGGCCCCTGGTCATGTGGGTCAAGCTCGCGGGCCGCATCGCCGCCGCGCAGCGCGCCGCCGGCCTCCCCGCGACCTGCAGCGGAGGCATCGGCTTCCTGCTCGGCATCATCGGCTTCGGCGTCCTGTACTACCAGATCCAGCTCAACAAGATCGTCGACCGCTACGGCGACACCCCGGCAGGCCAGCAGGTCTCCCTCGTGGCGTAGTTGTCTGTAGTTCCCTTGGCGGTCGGGCCCTGGGGGCCCTCCCTTCGGCGGGCGCTGCGTGCGATCGCTGCATCGCTCCGGCTCGCCTTGCGGCTCGCTTCGCGATCAGGTTTCTCGCTTCGCTCGAAACCTGCCTTCGGACGCGATCGCAGCGGTTCCGGTTGTCGCGGGGTTGCTGTGGTGGCTGGTGTCGGCGCTGTAGTGGGTGCTGGTGGGTGTGGCGGCTTAGGAGAACTTCAGACTTGGAGAAGTGAAGGCTACGGCCCTGGCCTTCTGACTTGGGGACCCCTTCGTGCGCACCCGTCGCGGAGGGGTCTTCGCTTGTCCTCGGGTTCTGTCGGTGGCGGCGGTCAGAATGGGCGTGTGCGGATCGCGGTGGCTGCGGGGCCTGGGGACGGGGGAGTACTGCGGCCGCTCGATGAGGACGGGACGCCCGCCGGTCCTGTTCAGGACGTCTCCGATCTGGTCGCCGCCGTTCGGGAGTGGGAGCGGGGCGAGGCGCCGCGGTGGGTGTGGGCGTCCACGGCGCGGCTCTATCCCAGGCTGCTGGACGCGGGCCTGCGGGTGGGTCGCTGCCATGATCTGGAGCTGGTCGAGAACCTCCTGCTCGGGCACGCGGGGCGGCACGGGGAGCCGCGCTCGGTCCGGGCGGCGTGGGCGCGGTCGCGTGGGGAGCCCGTGCCGGCGGACCGGCCTCCGCAGGAAGAGCCGGCGCAGGCGTCGCTTTTCGACGACGGTGCGCACAAGGCCGCCGACGACATCGAGCAGATCGTCGCCGTGCACGCGGAGCAGCAGCGAGCCATGGCCGTGCTCGACGGGTTCGGGCTGCTCGGCGCGGCGGAGTCGGCGGGGGCGCTGGTGGCGGCCGAGATGACGCATGACGGGCTGCCGTGGTCGGCCGAGAAGCATGACGGGCTGCTCACCGAGCTGCTCGGGCCGCGCCCGTCCGGTGGCCTGCGGCCCCGCAGGCTCCAGGATCTCGCCGACCGGATCAGCGCGGCGTTCGGCCCGCGCACGCACGTCAACCCCGACTCCCCGGCGCAGATCCTCAAGGCGTTCGCGTCCGCGGGCCTGCCGGTCCCGTCCACGCGTGCGCACGTGCTCAAGCGGCTCGACCATCCGGCCGTGCCGCTGCTGCTGGAGTACAAGGAGCTCGCGCGGCTCCACGCCGCCCACGGCTGGGCGTGGCTGGACACCTGGGTCGGCGGCGGGCGGTTCCGTCCCGAGTACGTGGTCGGCGGCGTGGTGTCGGGGCGGTGGGCGACGAACGGCGGGGGCGCCCTGCAGATCCCGCGCGTCCTGCGCAGGGCCGTCGTCGCCGATCCCGGCTGGACGCTGGTCGTCGCGGACGCGGCCCAGCTGGAACCCCGGGTGCTCGCCGCCCTCGCGGGCGACCGGGCGTTCGCGGCCGCCGCCGCCCACGGCGACCTTTACGAGGCCCTCGCCGACGCCTTCGCCGGAGCGCCGAGCGGAGCTCGTCGGTTGGAAGGTGGCGGGTGGGGGCTGGAGGACGGTCTCTCCGCGCGGGACAAGGCCAAGCTCGCGCTGCTGTCCGCCATGTACGGGGGTGGGACGGGTGAGGCGGTGCAGCTTCTCGCCGTGCTCAAGAACCGGTTCCCCGACGCGTTCGAA
This sequence comes from Actinomadura sp. KC345, assembly GCF_004348515.1. Classification (GTDB taxonomy): domain Bacteria; phylum Actinomycetota; class Actinomycetes; order Streptosporangiales; family Streptosporangiaceae; genus Spirillospora. The sequence goes on from NZ_SMKH01000036.1 coordinate 18,532, forward strand.
TACGTGGAGGCCGCCGCGCGGGCGGGGGAGCGCGGGCACCTCGTCCGGTCCCGGCTGGGCCGCACCTGTCCGCCGCCCTCGGCCGGATGGCGCGCACTGACCTCGGCCGGCGACGACGACGCGCCCTCGGGGTCGCGCCAGGGCACGGCGGCGCAGGCGCTGCGCAGCCGGGGGCGTTTCACCCGCAACTTCGTCGTCCAGGCCACCGCCGCGGACTGGGCGCTCGCGCTCCTCGGCTCCCTGCGCCGCCGCCTCACCCCGCTCGGCGTCCCGTCCTCCACCCCGCGGTTGGTGTTCTTCCAGCACGATGAAGTGATCGTGCATACGCCCGCCGAGCTGGCCGGGGACGTCGCGGACGCCGTCCGCGCCTCGGCGGACGAGGCGCGGCGGCTCCTGTTCGGCGATACCCCGGTCGTGTTCCCCATGGAGATCGCGGTCGTGGAACGCTACGCCGACGCCAAGTAGCAAGTAGGCCGCCAGGGCCCGGATGGTGTTGGCGGCGGCGGCCACGACGACCCGTGGACGCAAGCGCCCGTCGGTGCGCTCGGATACGTAACGGGCGCGCCGTCGTGGACGACGGCGACCTCCAGGGAGCGGCGCCAGTCCGGCGGGCCGCTGTGACAGAGACCTGAAGGCGCGGCGAGGCGGGGGCTCGCCGCGCCGTCGGAGCGGGGAGCGGGTGCTCAGCCGGAGGGCGTGTAGGACGGGCGGGTGTTGAGCGTCTCGACGTCGGAGAACGACGTCTGCCGGTAGGCGCCCGCGATGGTGTTCAGCTCGGCCGGCTCCAGGACGTCCTCGATCGCGTCGAAACCCCGCGGTGCGCGCTCGCTGACGGTCTGCAGGATGCGGTCGGCGGGCATGTCCCGGCAGGCCAGCACGATGCGGTTGACCGCTTCGCGGCGCTCGTGCTCGTAGCCGAGCAGCCCGTCGGCGGGATCGGCGGCCCTGGCCAGCTCGTGCGCCAGGACGCGGGCGTCGAGGACGGCCTGCGAACCGCCGTTGGAGCCGATCGGGTACATCGGGTGGGCGGCGTCGCCGAGCAGGGTCACCCGGCCGGACGTCCAGCGGTCGAGCGGGTCCCGGTCGACCATCGGGTACTCCAGGATCTCCGTCGTGGCGGCCAGCATCGCCGGGATGTCCAGCCAGTCGAACGTCCAGTCCGCGAAGTAGGGGAGCACGTCCTCCAGGCGGCCCGTCCGGTTCCAGTCGGCGGTGTCGTTGAGCCGGTCGCCGGCGAGCTTCACCTCCGCGACCCAGTTGAGGAGCGCCCGGCCGCGGCGCTCGGCGCGCATGGAGATCGGGTAGACGACCATCTTGGAGGCGGCGTTGCTGCCCGCGACGGCCAGGGCCCGCCCGTTCAGGAACGGCTCGCCCTCGGTGACGCCGCGCCACATCCTGATGCCGTTCCACCGCGGCGCGGTCTCGCCCGGGTGGAGCTGCGCGCGGACGGCGGAGTGCAGCCCGTCGGCGCCGATCAGCACGTCGGCCGTGGCGGTGCCGGCGGTCCCGGACGCGCGGTCGAGCAGGCGCGCGCGCACCTGCGTCCCGTCCTGCTCGAAGCCCTCGAACACGGTTCCGGTGCGGACGGCGTCCTTGCCGAGCCGTGCCAGGACCGCGTCGAGCAGCGTCATCTGCAGCTCCCCGCGGTGGATCGAGTACTGCGGCCACTTGTAGCCGAGCTCCCGCCCCCGGGGCTCGGCCCAGATACGGCCTCCGTACCGGTCGAAATGCACCATCTCGGCGGTCGGGATGCCGATCCCGGCCAGCTCGTCGCCGAGCCCCAGCTCGGTCAGCTCCCGGACGGCGTGGGGGAGCAGGTTGATGCCGACGCCGAGCGGCCGGAGCCGGACGGCGGAGTCGACGACGAGGGCCTCGACACCGGCCTCGTGCAGGCTCAACGCGGTGGTGAGCCCGCCGATCCCCGCACCCACGATGAGTACGCGCATGAATCGCCTCCCGTTCGTCCGGGGCAGGCGGGGCCGGTGTGGTGGCGGCCCCGTCCGCCCCGGTCTCGTTCCCGTTCGCCGCTCGTGGCGGCGGTCTTCACATGCGGGCCGTTCAGCGGGCGGGCTTGGTGCCCTGGCCCGCGGCGGACTCCTTCAGGTCCTCCGCCTCCGGCTTCGCCGACCCGGACTGTGCGCCGGCGGGGGCCGCGCCGGGCACCTTCGCGCCGCCGCGGACCAGCCGGCCGACCTCGGCCCGGAGCTGGACGAACTCGGGCAGACCCCGGGTGTCGATCTGGTCCCGGACGGAGGGCAGCCCGACCTGGAGGTCGGCGTGCACCCGGGCGGGCGAGCGGTTCAGCACGACCACCCGGTCACCGACGTAGACGCTCTCATCGATGTCGTGGGTGACCAGGAGGATCGTCATCTTCTGGGTGCGGTGCACCTCCAGAACGAGGTCCTCCAGGTCCTCCCGGGTCTGGGCGTCCACGGAACCGAACGGCTCGTCCATCAGCATCAGCGAGGGGCGGTAGGCCAGCGCACGCGCGATCGACACGCGCTGCTGCATCCCGCCCGACAGCTGCCACGGGTACTTGCGGCCCGCGTCGTGCAGGCCGACCGACTCCAGGGCCTCCTGCGCGGCGGCGCGCCGCTCCGAGCGCGACTTCCCGCGCCGGCGCAGCGGCAGCGCGACGTTGTCGCGGACGCTGAGCCAGGGGAACAGCGATCGGCTGTAGTCCTGGAACACCACGGCGAGGTCGTCGGGCACGCCGGTGATCGGCTTCCCGTCCAGGGTGAGGTTCCCGCCGGTCGGGCGGATCAGCCCGGCGATGCAGCGCAGCAGGGTGGACTTGCCGCATCCGGACGGCCCGACGATGCTGACGAGCTGCCCGTCCGGGACGGTGAGGTCCAGGCCGTCGAGGGCTCGGTGGCCGTCGCCGTAGGAGTGTGTGAGGCCGGTTATCTGAAGCATCGCGGCCGCCTTTTCTGTGTGTGCGTTCTGAGGGTCAGCATGGGGTCGTCGTCAGTTCGCGAGCCGCTGCGCGCCGACGTGCCAGGACAGGAGGCGTCGTTCCAGGAGCATGAAGACGGCGTTGAACAGGAACCCGAGGATGCCCAGCATGACGATGCCGGCCCACATCCGGGGCAGCTCGAACGCCCGCTGGGCGCCGATGAGCTCGGAGCCGATGCCCGCGGTGCTGCCGAACAGCTCCGAGATGACCATGAGGATCAGCGCGAACGACAGCGCCACCCGGAGTCCCGCGAAGATCTTCGGTGCCGCCGCCGGGAGGATGATCGTCACCATCCGGCGCAGCCGGCCGATGCCGAACACCCGGGCCGTCTCCAGCTGGAGGCTTTCCACGGTGCGGACGCCGTCGCAGGTGTTGAGCAGCACCGGCCACACCACGCCGAACGCGATCGTGACGATCTGCATCGTCGCGCCGAGCTGGAACACGATGATGAAGAACGGCAGCAGCGTCGGCGGCGGCACGGCCCGCAGGAACTCCAGCACCGGGGACGCCATGTCGTACAGGACCTGGGACCGTCCGATCGCCGCGCCCACCACGACGCCGACGGCGCCCGCGGCGGCCCATCCGACGAAGAGGTGGGTCAGGCTGGTGGAGAAGTCGTCCGTCGCGTTGTCCGTAAGGAACAAACTGGACGCGGGCCCCGAGAACCAGAGTTCGTGCAGCGCCTTGATGATCGTGCTGGGCGGCGGGAAATAGGTCTCGTTCACCGCACGGGTGATCAGCTCCCACCCGATGACGAAGAGGACGACGAGCCAGGCGCGTTCGACGAACCCTCGCAGGGCTTTCAGGGCCCTCATGCGATCCCCTCCACGCGGGCGCTGTGCCAGCGGAACGCCACCCGTTCTAGCCCGAGAAGGGCCAGGTTGGCCAGCAGTCCGAGCACACCGGCCCAGACGGCCCCGGCCAGCAGCAGGTCGGTCCGGCCGCCGCCGGCCTGGGTGGAGCTGAGGTAGATTCCCACGCCGTTGACCCCTCCGGCCAACAGCTCGGTGCTCACCACGACGATGAGGGCGACGGACGCCGCGATGCGGACGCCGGTGGTGATGAACGGCGCGGCGCTCGGGAGCGAGACGCGCCACAGGACCGACGGCGTCCCGAACCCGAACGCGCGCAGGCTCTCCTTGGCGACCGGGTCGACGTCGCGGAGCGCGTACAGGGTGTTGATGAGGATCGGCCACAGGCAGGCGTAGAAGATCAAGGACATCTTCATCTGCGTGGGGTCGGCGAACAGGATGATGGCGAGCGGGATCAGCGCGACCGAGGGGATGGGGCGCAGGAGTTCGACCAGCGCGCGGGAGGCGGTGCCCAGCAGCGGGACCGAGCCGAGCAGGACGCCCAGCGGGACCGCCACGAGCACCGCCAGCGCGAGCCCGCCGAACCACGCCCGGATCGTGGCCCCGACGTCGAGGAGGAAGTCCTGGTCGACGGCCAGTTTCCCGGCCTCCCCCAGAACGGTCGACGCCGGGGGCAGGGCGGTCTCGTCGATGAGGCCGGCACGGCTCACGGCCTCAAGGAGGACGACCACCCCGGCAGCCCCGGCGGCGCCGAAAGCGATACGGCGAAAGTTCATGCGGCGGAGTCGGCGATGAACTGCTTGACGTCGATTTCCTTCTCCACGTAGGCGAACTCGTGCATCAGGTCCGCCACGCGCTGGAGGCGGGTGGCGCTCAGCGTGGTCGGGAAGGTGCCGTAGCTCATCGTGGAGGCGACCTTGGAGTCGATGCCCTTGGCGAAGGTCGGCAGGGTGTCCTGCACGAGCTTGCGGTCGGCGGCCATGCCCTGCGCCTTCTGCAGTGCGCGCTGGAAGGCGGCGGTCGTCTTCGGGTTCTCCTTGATGAACTTCTCGGTGGCGGCGTAGCCGGCGATCGGGAAGTCGGCGGTCGGTCCGCTGGACAGGTCGGCGACCATGCGGGCGCCCATCGACTGCTCCATCTGGGTACCGAACGGCTCGATCGCCTGGACGGCCTCGACGCTCTCGGACTTCAGGCTCTGCTCCATGTTGGGCGGAGGGATCTCGACGAAGTTCTCGTCCTCGTCGAACTCCACGTTCACGGGCTTGGCGGCGGCGCGGACCAGCAGCGTGCTGATGTTGCGGCGGGTGTTGACGCCGATCTTCTTGCCCTTGAGGTCCTGGACCGTGCGGTACGGGGAGTCCTTGCGCACCATCAGCGTGTGGGTCTTGGAGGCGCTCTGGAAACCCTCGGCGACGATCTTCGGCTTGAAGCCGGGGTCCTTGACGCCGGCGGTGAACAGAGAGACGTAGTTGCCGAAGCTGAAGTCCAGCCGACCGCTCTTCAGCAGCGGGATACCCGCGGCGCCGCCCTGGATGACCTGAGTCTTCACGTCCAGGCCCTCGGCCTTGAACAGGCCCTTGTCGATGGCGATCTGAACCGGCGTGGTGTCGGCGACGGTCATCGTGCCCAAGGTGATATCGGACTTCTCCAGGCCGTTGGCCGGGGTGCCCTCGTCCGAGTCGCCGCAGGCGACCCCGGTGAGCCCGAGCGTGATGGCGAGTGCGCCGCCGATGACTGTGCGGCGGTGGGAAGCAGACATGAGCAACGCTCCAGTTTGCGGGGGAAGCTGGTTGAAAGCTGATCTTTCAACGAGGCGGGAGCGTAGCGCACCGCGGGCGCGCCATGGGCGAGATGCTAGCTTTACGTGCACTTATGTGAACACTCATAAACAAACTGTGACATTCGTATCTCCTGCATCACAAGTCCAGACCTGTGTGATCATTCGGGTTGGCCATGATGGTTGCTCTGTGTTGCAATGTTCCGCGCTTGCCCACAGTGGTGCGGGCAGGTGACGCGACCCGGATCTCCGTCGGGGTCACTGTGCGCCGCGAGCGATCGACCCAGTGAGAGGTAGCGGAGGGCAGTGCGGAAAGCCGAAGGGGCCGAGATGGCCCCGCAGTCCCCTCAGCCAGGCCCGTCTGCCAGCGAAGACGCCCCCAAGCGAGGCTTCCTGGGAGGCCGGCTCAGGCTGCGCAACTGGCGTGTGCGGACGCGCCTTTTCGCCCTCATCGCGGTGCCCACGATCGTGGCCGCACTCCTTGCGGGCTACCGCGTCCAGGTGTCCATGGACGACGCCGAGGCCTACAGCCGCACCAACGAAATGGCTACTCTCGGTGAGAAGCTGACTGCGCTCGCGCATCACGTGGAGAACGAACGCGACGCGATGGCGATGCGGGCCGCGGGCGGTGCGCGCGCCGTCCCGGACGACGAACTCAAGTCGCGCCAGCAGACGGTGGACGGCGCCGCCGGCGAGGTGCGGGACGCCGCCGCCGGCGTCCAGACCGACGCCCCCGGGCTGGAACTGGCGCTCGGCAACGTCCTCGACCGCGTCGAGGACCTGCCCGCGCTGCGGACGCTGGCCGCGCGGCTCGCGCCCGGCCCGATCATCGACAAGTACGGCGAGTTCGTCGACGACTTCAGCGACTACCAGCTGCTGGTCTCCCAGGACGCCCCCACGCCCGAACTCGCGCAGAGCGCGCTGGCCCTCGCCGACCTCGCCGACGCCAAGGACGCCGCGTCGCGCGAGCGGGCGCTCATCAGCGCGGCCCTCTGGGAGGGGCAGTTCCTCCCCCTCGACCGCACCTCCGTCGACGACGCCCGCGCGGACCTGAACACCAGCATCGAGTCGTTCCGCGCGTCGGCCACGCCGGCTCAGCTGCGGATCTTCGAGGACACCGTCGCCGGCCCCGAGCTGGACCGTGCGGAGATCACCCGGCTGCAGACGCTCGCCGTCGCCGACGCGTCCCCGGATCTGCGGGTCAGGCTCGGAAGCCGCACCGCCCGCGGCTGGACGTCCGACTCCACCCAGCGGATCGACAAGCTGCGGAAGGTCGAGGAGGCCATCGCCGCCAGGCTCACCGAGACGACCGCGCGCGCCAAGACCGACGCCCAGACCACCGCGTTCCGCGACGGGGCGCTGCTGTTCCTCGTCCTCGCGATCGTCCTGGCGACCGTCATCGTCGTGGCCCGCTCGCTGGTGCGGCCGCTGCTGCGGCTGCAGTCCGGCGCGCTGGAGGTGGCCGGCACGCGGCTGCCGGGCCTGGTCGACCGGCTGCGCGATCCGGAGGCCGCCGCCGGAGGCATCGAGGTCGAGCCGATCGAGATCGACTCCACCGACGAGATCGGCCAGGTCGCGCGGGCCTTCGACGAGGTCCACCGCGAGGCGGTCCGGCTGGCGGCCGACGAGGCCGTCCTGCGTGGCAACATCAACGCGATGTTCGTCAACCTCTCGCGCCGCAGCCAGTCCCTGATCGAGCGCCAGCTGCGCCTGATCGAGGAGCTGGAGCAGAGCGAGCGCGACGAGGAGCAGCTCGGAAACCTGTTCCGGCTGGACCACCTGGCCACCCGCATGCGCCGCAACTGCGAGAACCTCCTCGTCCTCGGCGGGCAGGAGCAGGCGCGCCGGTGGAACCAGGCCGTCCCGCTCATCGACGTCGTCCGCGCGTCGCTGTCCGAGGTCGAGCAGTACGAACGGGTCGCGCTGCGGGTTCAGGGCGACATGACCGTCGCCGGCCCGGTCGTCAACGACCTCGTCCACCTCCTGGCCGAGCTGGTGGAGAACGCCACGGTCTTCTCCTCCGAGCACACCAAGGTGACCGTATCCGGCCAGATGCTGAGCGGCGGCGGCTCGATGCTGCAGATCACCGACAACGGCGTCGGCATGTCGGCGGAGGAGCTGGAGCAGGCCAACTGGCGGCTGGCGAACCCGCCCGTCATCGACTTCTCCGCGGCGCGCCGCATGGGCCTGTTCGTGGTCGGCCGCCTCGCGGTCCGGCACGGCATCCGGGTGGAGCTGCGCGCCGCCCAGGGCGGCGGCCTCACCGCGTTCGTCGTGCTGCCGGACGCGGTGATCACCCCCGGCGAGACCAACGGCGTCGGCGCCCGCGGGTTCGGCGGCCGCGAGACCGAGGGCCAGCAGCTCGCCGCGCTCACCACCGCCGCCGAGCCGCCCGCCATCGGCGGCGGCGCGTTCCGGCAGGACGACTACGGGCCCGCGGCGCAGCCGCCCGGCGGGCCCGCGGTCGCGCCGATGGGCGGGGGGACGGGGTCCCACCCGATGGTCGGGGGCTCCGGCACCGGGCCGCTGCGCCCCCTGCGCGGCGGCACCGGCCCGCAGCCGGCGATGAACGAGACCGGCCCGATCCCGGCCGCCGGCACGGGCGCGCACGCCGCGGTGCCCGGCACCGGCCCGCAGCCGGCCGTTCCGCACGGCGAGCAGGGGCCGCCGGGAGACCGGCGTCCCCCCGTGGACGATCCGTACCAGCCCGGGGACCGCCAGCCGCCGCGCAGGCCGGGCGAGCTGCCGGTCCGCCGGCCGGGCGCGCAGCTGCCGGGACGCCCCGCCGACGAAGGCATGCCCAACGGCCTCTTCCAGCCGCGCAACGAGCGCCGGCAGGACGGCGGATCCGCCAACGGCGCCTACCACCAGAGCGGCCCGCAGTCCGTCGTCCCGGAGGCCCAGCCGATGGTGCCCGATCCGGGCGCCGGACGGCAGATCCCCTGGGGGACGGGACCGCTGGAGCAGGTCGGCGGGAACACCGGGCAGGGGCAGGATCCCTACGGGGACGGTTCACCGGCCGGCGGCCGGCCACGGCTCGGCCGCTCCCAGTGGGAGACCGGCGAGATACCCGCGCAGGAACCTTCCCGACCCGGCGCGATGTCCTCGCCGCACGCGCCGCAGGAGGCCGCGAACCCTGTCCCCGAACCGGCCATGCGGGCGCCCCAGGCCCCGCCGGCGCAGGCTCCGCCCGAGCAGAAGGCGCCGCCGCGGGGACCCGAGCGTTCGCCCATCTTCGACGCGATGCAATCGGAGTGGTTCATGCGGAGGTCGGGAGACGGGTCCGGGGAGGATCCGGTGCGCGGCTGGGAGTCCCCGGCGGACGCGGGGTTCCGCGCCGCCGAGGCCGCCCGTGAGCCCGTCGCGACGTCGCGCACCAGCGTCGGGCTGCCCAAGCGGGTACCCGGAAAGAACAGGGTCCCGGGGGCGGTCGGCCGTGCGGCCGCCCCGGCGGGGAACGCGCAGGCGGCCGGTCCGGCGCAGGGCCAGGCTCCGCCGGCACCGGGCGGGCACGGACAAGGCCAGCACACAGAGGGTCAGCAGGGATTCGGCCAGACGGCCGATGTTGTACGCAACCGTTTCGCGAGCCTTCAGCGGGGCGTCCATCGGGGACGCCACGAGGCCCGCGGTGCAGGCACGTCAGGTGAGGCGCCGTCACAGGGTGACGGCGAGACAGGAGGCACCCGGTGAGCGGGCAGGATCTCAACTGGTTGGTGACGAACTTCGCGGACCGTGTCGCGAAGGTCGCGCACGCCGTCGTGGTCTCCTCGGACGGATTGCCGATGGCGTACTCGGCGGGCTTCCCGCCCGAGCGCGCGGACCAGCTCTCCGCGATCGCCTCGGGCCTGATGAGCCTGACCCAGGGCGCGGCGAAGATCTTCGACGCGGGCGGGGTGAACCAGACCGTCGTCGAGATGGACCGGGGCCTGCTGTTCGTGATGTCCATCACGAACGGGTCGGTGTTCGCGGTGCTGGCCGCGCCCGACTGCGACCTCGGGCTCGTCGCGTACGAGATGACGCTGCTGGTCGAGCGCGTCGGCCGGGTGCTGACGCCCGCGCTGCGCGCCCAGGAGCAGGGACAGCCTCCGTACTCGGGTCCTCCGGTGACGGAGATGGGTGCCGGCCCCGCCCGCTATTAGACCGTGACTGACTCTGACGGAGGTCGGCGACATGGATCGAGGCAGCTTCGGAGGCAGTCCCGGGGGTCCCGGGCGCTGGCCGGGTGACCAGGGGCGGGCCCCGGCCCCGGCGCGCCCGCCCGAGCGCGGCGAGGGCGACGCCAGCTCGCTGGTGCGCCCGTACGCGGTGACCGGGGGGAGGACCAAGCCCCGCTACGACCTGGCGATCGAGGCGCTGGTCACCGCGGCGCCGTACCCGCCCCGGGACGTGGCCGTCCTGACGCCCGAGTACCGGGCGATCATGGACCTGTGCCGCTCGGCCCGTTCGGTGGCCGAGGTCTCGGCCCTGCTGCGCCTGCCGCTCGGCGTGGCGCGGGTGCTCGTCGCCGACATGGCCGTCGAAGGGCTGCTGCGGCTCCACCAGTCCCAGCCCGCCACCACCGCCGGCGGACAGCCGGACCTCCGCTTGCTAGAAAGGGTGCTCAGTGGCCTTCGGAAGCTCTGACCAGGTTCCGGCCCCGGGGCCGCACGGCGGAGAGGCCGAGCTGACCTCGGTCAAGATCGTCGTCGGCGGCGGGTTCGGCGTCGGCAAGACCACCTTCGTCGGGTCGGTCTCGGAGATCATGCCGCTCACCACCGAGGCGGTGATGACGGCCGCCAGCGCCGACGTGGACGACCTGTCGGCCGTGCCCGACAAGACGACCACCACGGTCGCGATGGACTTCGGGCGCGTGTCGCTCGACAGCGAGCTGATCCTGTACCTGTTCGGCACGCCCGGCCAGCATCGCTTCTGGTTCATGTGGGACGACCTCGTCCGCGGCGCGATCGGCGCCGTCGTGCTGGTCGACACCCGCCGGCTGGAGGACTGCTTCGCCGCGGTGGACTACTTCGAGGAGCTCGGCCTGCCGTTCGTGGTGGGCGTCAACGGGTTCCACGGCGAGTTCCAGTACGCGGTGGAGGACATCCGCGACGCCCTGTCGATCAGCGCGCACGTGCCGATCGTCCAGTGCGACGCGCGGAGCCGCGAGTCCACCAAGCAGGTGCTGATCACCCTCGTCCAGCACGCGATGTCGATGCAGGCCGCACCGCCCGCGGGCGCCTCCGCGCCGCCCGCCGCGTCCGGCGGCCAGGTCGGAACCGCCTCGCCGAGCTGGACCTGACCCGGGCCTTCCCCCCGGTTCCGGAGCGGGCTACGGTCGCGTAGGTCGTGTGCACGATGCATGATTATCTTCGTGATCGACCATGAACCGGAAATGGGGGTTGCGATGAGCGAATTGGAGCGGATCCGGACGTACGTGGCCCTCGGCGACAGCTTCACCGAGGGACTGAACGACCCCTACCCCGGCGAGGAGGACCGCTTCCGCGGCTGGGCCGACCGGCTGGCGGAACTCCTCGCCGAGCGGCACTCGGGGCTGCACTACGCCAACCTCGCCGTCCGCGGCAAGCTCGCCCGGCAGATCGTCGAGGAGCAGGTCCCGCGCGCCGTCGAGCTGGGGCCCGACCTCGTGACGCTGTGCGCCGGCGGCAACGACATGATCCGCCCGGGGGCCGACCCCGACGCGCTCGCGGTCGTGTTCGACGACGCCGTCCGCCGCCTGCGCGCCACCGGGTCGCGCGTCGTCGTCTTCACCGGCTTCGACACCCGCGGCCTGCGCAGCGGCGGCCGCATCCGCGGCAAGGCCGCCACGTACAACATGCACCTGCGCGCCATCGCCGACCGCCGCGGCTGCACCGTCGTCGACCTGTGGCCCCTGCGCGTGTTCGACGACCCCCGTGCCTGGTACGAGGACCGCCTCCACCTCTCGCCGGAGGGGCACCGCCGCATGACCCTCCTCGTCGCCGAGGCCATCGGCCTTCCCACCGGCGGCGACTGGCGCGAGCCCTGGCCGCCGCTGGACCGGGCCGACTGGCTCACCTCGCGGCGCGAGGACGTCCGCTGGGCCCGCACGTACCTCCTGCCGTGGATAGGCCGCCGCGCCACCGGCCGCTCCACCGGCGACGGCCGAGCCCCCAAACGTCCCACCCCCCTTCCATTGTGACCGCACTGCGGTAGAACTGACGATCGTGACGACCTCAGCCGGCACCGCCACCCCGCACCGACCCGAACAACCGCGATCGCGTCCGAAGGCAGGTTTCGAGCCTGCGGGAAACCTGATCGCCGGAGCGATGCGGCGGTCGCACCGCGGTTCCCGCCGAAGGAGGGCGCTCCAGCGCCTGACGCCAAGGGCACCGCAGTGAAACTCCCGGATCACCTTGAAGTGCTGCTCACCGAGGAGCCGGTACTGGACGTGTACGCGTACGGTCCCTGGCGCGTGCCCGACGGGCTGTACGAGGAGTTGCGGGAACGGACCCTGGAGTACAACCGGGATCCGCGGGCGGTGGTGCTGACGCGGCAGCTCAGCGACTTCTACGGCGGCGACACCAGCGCGGCGGGCGCCGAGCAGTGGTCGCTGCTGACGTTCCTGCTCGGCGCGTCGGCGGTCCGCGGCGGGTCGCGGGGAGACGTGGACTACGAGCTGCTGTCGGCGTTCCTCGCCAAGCCCGAGTCGGCCGTCCGGGATCCGCTGGCCTGTTTCACGCAGAGCGGGCGGTGGCGTCCGCCGGGCCTGTGGCTGCCCGAGCCCGCCGGCGACGACCGTGAGCGGCGGACGGTGATGTTCGAGCTGGCGCGTGCGGGGCTGGACGTCTTCGAGGGCCTGGAGCCGGTGGAGCGGCGGCGGCGGGCCCTGATGGACCTGTTCGACAAGCGCGCCGCCGACCCCGGGCTGCGCGAGCAGGACATGAGCGTCCCCATCGGGCGGCTGGACGACCTGTGGGCGTCCGAGGTGACCGATGAGGAACTGGCCGTCCTGCCCGAGCTGGCGGGGCCGGTCGGATACCTGGGGTGGGCGTGCGCGGGACTGGACGCCGCGCACGAGCGGCTGGCGGGAGCCGTCGCGGACGGAGACGAGCCTGACGTCGCGCTCGCCCGGCTGCTCCTGGCGGCCGGGGTCTCCGTCGTCCCCGCGGAGCTGGCGGTGGTGCTGGGCACGGTGCGCTACGAGAACCTGGAGGAGCGGTTCCGCGCGGCGAGGGAGGGCTTCTCGGCCGAGGCGTGGCAGCTCGACGTGCGGGCCTGGCTGGCGCGGGGGCTGGTGGCGGGGGAGGCGGACGCGTCCCGTGCCTGGCTCGACATGGCCATGCGCGTCACGGGCGCGGCGCAAGGGCTTCCGGACCCGCCGCTGAGCCCGCGCGGAAGCCGCGTGCCCGTGCGCGCGTTCCAGACCGACCTCCGGCGCCTGTTCACCGCGCGGCGGGTCCTCAACACGCTCGGCGCCTCGCTCGCGGGCGGCAAGGGCGGCGAGGCCGCCGAGCCGGGCGAGCGGCGCCCCCGGCACGACGCGGTCGCCGGGGAGGTGCTGGTCGGGCAGCCGGAACTGTCCCGGGTGCTCCAGGACGCGGTGGCCGCGCGGCTGGCGGGGGAGCGTCCCGTCCGGCTGCTCATCGCCGGCCCGGAGGGCACCGGCAAGGGGACCGCCGCGGAGGCGGTGGAGCGCGGGCTGGCCGAGGGCGGCGCGGTCCGCGAGGCCATGTGGATATCGGACCAGGTGTTCGCGTCGCTGGGGGTGAGCGACGCCGTCCTCTGGCTGCAGGCCCGCGTCCGCGACTGCCTGGAGGCGCGGATGCTCCTCGTGGTGGACGACCTTGAGAAGCTCGCCGCGCACGAGCGGTGCGGCGCCGCGGCCGTGGAGGAGCTCCGGCGCCTCATGGCCCGCTCTCCGTCCCTCAGCGTCGTCGCGCTGTGCCGCCCCGGCGGGGACCGGCGGCTGTTCGACGCCAACCCGGCGCTCGTCCGGGCGTTCGACGTGGCCCGCACCCGCGACTTCGGCGAGGAGGACTTCGCCGAGCTGTTCACGCTGGCGGTCGCGAGGCGCGGCGCCCGCGTCGAACCGGGCGTGGCCGCCGCCGCGGCCGCCATGCTCCGCCGGACCCCTCCGCTGCTGAACCTGCGCGGCGCGCGGCTGGTGGAGCACCTGGCCGCCGAGGCGGTCGCCGCGGCCGCCCGGCGCGCTGCGGACGAGGCGGACGAGGACCAGGGCGCCGCCGCGCAGGCCGGCCCCCCGGAGGTGACGGCGGCGGACGTGCCGCAGCGCCTCATCCCGGGCCGCTCCGCCGGCACCGACCCGCTCGCCGAGCTGGCCGCGTGCGCCGGCATCGAGCCCGCCAAGCGCGAGGTGGACGCGCTGGTCGCCGAGGCCAAGGCGGCGCGGCTGCGCCGCGAGGCCGGCATGACCGCGAGGGCGCGGCCCCGGCACCTGGTGTTCATCGGGAACCCCGGTACCGGGAAGAGCAAGGTGGCGGGCATCCTGGGCCGTCTCTACGCCGACCTCGGGGTGCTGACGTCCGGGCATCTGGTCGAGGTCGAGCGCGCCGACCTGCTCGGCGAGTACGCGAGCGAGAGCGTCCTGCGGGTCCGCCGGGCCGTGGAGCAGGCGCACGGCGGCGTCCTGGTCGTCCGTGACGCGCACGCCCTGGTGTCGCCCGCCGCCGACGCCGCCCGGGGACGCGAGGTCCTGGACGTCCTCCTCACCGGCCTGCAGGCGCACACCGAGGACCTCGTCGTCGTGCTGACCGGGCCGGAGGCGGAGCTGAACGGCCTGCTGAAGTCCCGCCCCGACCTTGCCGCGTTCTTCCCCCGCACCGTCCGGTTCCCCGACCTCGCCGAGGACGAGCTGGTGGAGGTCTTCGCGGCCAAGGCCGCCGACTCGGGGTTCGCGCTGGCGGACGGCGTCCTGGACAAGGTCCGGGCACTGGCCGAGGCGGCGCCGCGCGAGCGCGGGTTCGGCAACGCCCGCGCCATGATCAACCTGCTGGACCGGGCGGTCGCGATGCAGGGCCGGCGCGTCCTGGCCGACGGCATCGTGGACGAGACCGAGTCCCTGGACGAGATCCTCCTGGAGGACGTCCCCGACACCCTCAGCCGCGGCCGCGACGACGTGCCCGGCGACCCGCTCGCCGAGATCGACCGGCTGATCGGGCTGGCCCACATCAAGCGGGAGGTCTCCTCCCTGGTGGCCGAGGTCCGCGCCGAGCAGCTGCGGCGCGACGCCAAGCTCGCCCCGGCGCCGCCGTCCCGGCACATGGTCTTCATGGGCAACCCGGGCACCGCCAAGACGACGATCGCCCGGCTGATCGCCGCCGTGTACGCGCGGCTGGGGCTGCTGTCGTCCGGGCACCTGGTGGAGGTCACCCGCGCCGACCTCGTCGCCGAGTTCGTCGGGCAGACCGCGCCGCGGGTCCGCGGCGCGGTCGAGCGCGCCCTCGGCGGCGTGCTGTTCGTGGACGAGGCGTACGCGCTGACGTCCTCGGGCGGCGACCGGCGCGACTTCGGCCACGAGGCGATCGCCGAACTGCTGCGGCTGATGGAGGAGCACCGCGGCGACCTGGTGGTCATCGTCGCCGGCTACGACGCCGAGATGGAGGAGTTCCTCCAGGCCAACCCGGGGCTGCGGTCGCGGTTCCCGAAGGTCCTGCGCTTCCCGGACTACTCGGACGACGAGCTCGTCACGATCTTCGAGTCCATGGCGGCGGAGGCCGGGTTCGCGCTCGCGTCCGGGACCCTGGACCCCGTGCGCCGGCTGGTCGCCGCGCAGCCGCGGGGCTCCTCGTTCGGCAACGCCCGGCTCGTCCGCAACCTGCTGGAGGCGGCGATCTCCCGGCAGGCGCGGCGCATCACCGCGGAGGACGGCGAGGGCGCCGGCGTCGACGCCGCCGAGGTGGGGACGCTGCGCTCCGAGGACCTCCCCGACGCCCCGCCGCCCGAGCGCGGCGGCATCGGCTTCGGCGCCTACCTCTAGCGCGGAGCGTGAACCGTCTGTGGAAACGCCGTCCTGCGCCGATGCGCCGCCTCCGCGCGTACCGCCCGCCAACGGCGGCGTGCGACCTGAGGGCGAGGGGTTCCGCTTCCCATGTCACATGGAGCGGTGATTTGTAGCGGTGGACAATCATGCACGAGAAGGACGCGGCGGACGCTCGGGAAGTCTAAGGTCTACGGCATGAGTGACGGCTGGCCGGAAGGCTGGACACGCAAGGAGGGCGACCGCGTGGCTCGTAGCAGGCACGGCTCCGTCCCGGCGGAGCACCACCAGCCCGCCTACGGGCGCGAGCCGTACGGGGACCCGTACGGCGACCCGTACGCGGGCGACCAGCTTCGCGGTGGAGGCGGCTACGACCAGGGCGACCCCTACGGCGGGCCCCCGCCCAGGCGGCGGCGGCGCCGCCGGACGGGGCGGGTGTTCGGCGCCGTCCTGCTCGTCCTGCTGCTGGTCATCGTCGGCGGCTACTTCTACCTGGACTCCCGGCTGAAGCGCGAGGCCGTGCTGGAGGACTACCCCGGCCGGGTCGCCGACACCCCGGGGACGAACTGGCTGATCGTCGGCTCCGACAGCCGCGAGGGCCTGTCGAAGGCCGAGCAGAAGGAGCTCAGGACGGGTTTCGCCGCCGGGCGCCGCACCGACTCGATGATGCTCCTGCACTACGGGTCCGGCGGGACGTCCCTCATCAGCCTTCCGCGCGACTCCTACGTCCCGATCCCGGGCAAGGGCCGCAACAAGCTGAACGCGGCGTTCGCGTTCGGCGGGCCCAAGCTGCTCGCCCGGACCGTGGAGGAGGCCACCGGCGTCCACCTCGACCACTACGCCGAGATCGGCTTCGGTGGCTTCGTCGGCATCGTGGACGCCCTCGGCGGGGTGGACATGTGCGTCAAGGAAGACATCAAGGACCCCAAGGCGGGCCTCGACCTCAAGGCCGGCTGCCAGACCCTCAACGGCGGTGACGCGCTCGGGTACGTGCGGACCCGCAAGTTCGCCCGCGCCGACCTCGAACGGGTCGAGAACCAGCAGCAGTTCTTCGGCGCGCTGATGAAGAAGGCGGCGAGCCCGGGGACGATCATCAACCCGTTCAAGAGCATCCCGCTGGCGAAGAACGCCACCAGCAACTTCCTGGTGGACGAGGGCGACCACCTGCACCACCTCATGCGCATGATGTGGGCGATGAAGGGCGTCAGCGGCGGCGACGGCGTGTCGACCACCGTCCCGATCGGCGGCAGCGGCAGCTCGGCCGCGGCCGGCTCGTACATCACCTGGGACAAGGACAAGGCGACCAGGCTCTTCGACGCGCTCAAGCAGGACAAGGAGATCCCGCCGGACGTCGTCGAGAAGAAGTGAGCGGGACTGGCCCGCTCCGGCCCGGTTAGAGTCAGGGCATGTCCGAAGCGACGCCCGGCGGAGCCGCCGGACTGGACGAGCTGTCGTCCAAGGAGCTGTACGAGCGGGCGATGAGCCTGGCGAGGGAGCGGCGCGACGTCGGCTTCCTGTGGGACCTGCTGCGCGCGATCCCCCCGGCGGCCGCCTCCCTGGGCGAGGTCGGCCGCGCGGAGTTCGACCTTCTCCACGGCCTGGCGCTGCTGGAGGAGTTCACGCACGCGGGGGAGGGGGAGATGGCGGACGCGCTCCGCCCCCTCTACATCGACTACCTCGCCGAGCACGCCAACGGGACCTGACCGTCTCTTTGCGTGCCTTTGATCTCTGTCGGGCCGGGACTGGGAAACACTCTCCGTAGTCGTCTGACCGCAGAGGGTGGTTGAAGTGAACAAGAAGCATATGAAGATCGCCGGCATCGCCTTCGGTGTGTGGTACGTCATCAGCAGGCCCGAGGGCGCGGCGGGTCTGGTCAACAACGCCCTGAGCGGACTCGGCACCGCCGCCGAGTCGTTGTCCCAGTTCATGAGCGCCATCCCGAGCTGACGGACGGCTCCCTGGCCCCGTACCTCCGGCGGTACGGGGCATCTTCGCGCGCGGTCACCAAGCGGTTGCCTCGGCGTCACAGTAAAATCGCGCTTTGCGGGCAGACGCGCCTGGGCACAATTGGATCGGGTCAGTTGTGTCGCTGCGCTACAACCAGGGACGGCGTACGGATGAAGAAGAACCTCCGCTATGTGGCGATCGCGTTCGTCATCTTCTACTTGTTGAGCTCACCCACGGACGCGGCCAACGTGGTCAACAACGCCTTCAGCCAGCTCGGCGAGGCGGGCAACCAGCTTGCGGCCTTCGTGAACGCGTTGGGGACGTGAGGTCGCGCCGCCGTCCCTGGACCGGGTCCCGGGGCGGCGGCGGGAAGAGTTGGGACGAGGGCATGGCCGGTCACCAGGGGTGATCTCCTAGTATCGGCACCATGTCTGTCTTCGACGTAGAGATCGACGGCCTGCTCGGCGGATCCGCCGACCTCGGCCAGTACCGGGGCAAGGCCGTGCTCATTGTCAACGTCGCCTCCAAGTGCGGCCTCACCCCGCAGTACTCCGGCCTGGAGCGGCTGCAGGAGCGGTACGCGGGACGCGGCTTCACCGTGCTCGGCGTCCCCTGCAACCAGTTCATGGGTCAGGAGCCCGGCGCCGCCGGCGAGATCGCGGAGTTCTGCTCGGCGACCTACGGCGTCACGTTCCCGATGACCGAAAAGGTCGAGGTCAACGGGGACGGCCGGCACGCGCTCTACCAGGGCCTGGTCGGCTCGCCCGACGCCGAGGGCCACACCGGCGACATCCGCTGGAACTTCGAGAAGTTCCTGATCGCCCCCGACGGCACGGTCGCGGCGCGCTTCGCGCCGCAGGCCGAGCCCGAGGCCGACGAGGTCGTCGCCGCGATCGAGAAGCATCTCCCCGCCTGAGGCTCGGACGCGCCCTCCGGACGCCGGAGGGCGCGTCCGACGGCTGTGAATTGCGCCACATCCCGAACCGGTTGTCCCCTATTCGAGAACACGTCTAGTTTTTGAAGTCGCGATATGACGTGGAGGTGGCCCCATGCGCGGATGGACGACCGGGAACATCCCCGATCTGCACGGCCGGCGGGCGATCGTCACCGGCGCCAACAGCGGGATCGGGTACCACACCGCGCTCCAGCTCGCCCGGCGCGGCGCGTCCGTCGTGCTGGCCTGCCGCAGCGCCGAGCGCGGCCAGGCGGCCTTCGACCGCGTCAGGGCCGCCGCGCCGGACGCCGACCTGGTGCTCGGCTCCCTGGACCTCGCCGACCTGTCGTCCGTGCGGACGTTCGCGGAACGGCACGGCGACGCGGCCCTCGACATCCTGGTCAACAACGCCGGGGTCATGGCCATCCCGAGCCGGCGCACCGCCGACGGCTTCGAGATGCAGTTCGGCACCAACCATCTCGGGCACTTCGCCCTCACCGGCCTGCTGCTGCCCGCGCTGCGCTCCACCCCGTCCGCCCGCGTGGTCACGGTCACCTCGGGGTTCGCCTGGTCCGGCCGCCTGAACTTCGACGACCTCCAGAGCGAACGCGGGTACCGCAAGTGGAGCGCCTACGCCCAGGCCAAACTCGCCAACCTGCTCTTCGCCAAGGAACTCGACCGCCGCTTCCCCGAGCCGACCAGCGTCGCCGCCCACCCCGGCTACGCGGCCACCAACCTCCAGCAGACCGGCCCCAGGATGCAGGGCAGCACGCTCCTGGAGAAGGCCGCCGGCATGGGCAACGCCGTGGTGGCGCAGTCCGCCGCGGCGGGCGCCCTGCCGTCCCTCTACGCCGCCACGGCCCCGGACGTGCACGGAGGCGCCTGCTACGGCCCCCGCCTGCTCCAGTACCGCGGCGCCCCGACCGAGGTGGTCACGCCCCCGCAGGCGAACAAGCCCGAGCAGGCCGAACGCCTCTGGGAGGTCTCCGAGACCCTCACCGGCGTCACCTACGCGGCCGCCGCGCCCTAGCGAAGCCCCCGGGTGGCCTGCGCCAGCGTCGCCGCGACGACGCCCTCGGCCTGGGCCGGCGCCCGCTCCGCGAGCCGCGCGGCCGCGTCGACCAGCCCCTGGATCAGCTCGGCCCGCACCGCCGCCTCGGCGACGCCCGCGTCCTCCAGCGCGCCGACGAGCGGACGCAGCAGCATCGCGTGCCCCGCCCGGATCCGCTCAAGGGCCGGTTCCGCCAGCGCGTGCTCGGCCAGCGCGACCGCGGCGGCGTGCCGCCCGTCCGTCATGACCCCGAGCTGGACCCGGATGTACGCCTCGACCTTGCCGTCCAGGTCGGCGGGGCCGGCGAGGGCCTCCTCGACGAGCGACGCCCACCGGGGCAGTTCCGCCTCGACGATCGCCGCGACCAGGTCGTCCTTCGACCGGAAGTACTCGTACAGGCTCGGCCGCGACAACCCGACCCGTCGCGCCAGCGCCGCGAGCGACAGCGCCTCGATGCCCTCCTCGGCCACCAGCGCCCGCGCGGCGTCGAGCAGCGTCCGCAACTGCCGCGCCCGGTGCTCGGCGACGGTCGCCTCACTGATCCTCGGCACGCCCCCATCCTACGTTTCCCGACTACGAGTAGGTAAGTTCCCGATCGGGCCGAGCGCGCGGCCCGGCGCTCTCACGGGCCCTGGGCGATGTCCCAGTCGAGGGTGGCGGGGAGGGCGCCTTCCAGGGTGAGGAGCCAGCGCTTCACCTCGACGCCGGAGCCGCCGCTGTAGCCGCCCAGGCCGTTCGAGGCGACGACGCGGTGGCAGGGAACGATCAAGGGGATCGGGTTGGCGCCCATCACCTGGCCGATGCCCTGCGCGTGGACGCCGGTGCCGCTTCGGTCGCCGAGGTCGCCGTAGGTGATGACCTCGCCGTACGGGACGCCGCCGTACAGCGTCGCGAGCACCTGCCGCTGGACGTCGGAGGTGAGCCGCCAGTCGATCGGGACCTCGAAGTCCTTCAGGTCGCCGGCGAAGTAGTCGCGGAGGGCCGACAGCGC
>NZ_SMKH01000370.1 GCF_004348515.1 Actinomadura sp. KC345
GTGCCGACCTCCTCACCGTCGAGCGTGATGGGCGCGGTGCTG
Organism: Actinomadura sp. KC345; assembly: GCF_004348515.1. Taxonomy (GTDB): domain Bacteria; phylum Actinomycetota; class Actinomycetes; order Streptosporangiales; family Streptosporangiaceae; genus Spirillospora. The sequence continues at coordinate 43 of NZ_SMKH01000370.1, forward strand.
GACGCGGGCGGCGGCGGCCCGGACGCCTGCCCGCCGTCGGGCGCGACACGGATCACCCGTCCGGAGCCGTGGATCCGGATTCCGGCCACGCACCCGGCCAGGCCCGCCGAGGCGCGGGCGAGGACCGGGAGATCCACCCGCCGGCGCATCAGCGTGTCGTAGAACGCGACGACGCGGATCGCACCTTCGGCGTACGAGTCCAGTCCCGACAGCCGTACCGCCAGTGCCTCCATGGCCGAAGGATAGGGGACGGGCGACGCACCGAACGGCGCGTGATCGGGGTGGGACGCGCGACGGACGGCGGATGATCCCGGCGATGGCGTCCGTGAGGATGAGCGTTATGGATCCCGAACTCGATGCATTCATCCCGTTTCTTCCGAAAGTCGACCTGACGGACCCGGTCGCCGCACGCGGGAAGCTCGCCGAGCTGGCCGCCGCGGCGCCGAGCGCGGCCACCGCCGCGCCGGACACCGCGGACATGGAGATCGAGACCCGCACGGTGCCCGCCGACCCGGACGTGCCGGTACGCACCTACCGCCCGGACGGGGCACGGAGCGCCATCGTGTGGATGCACGGGGGCGGCTGGGCCCTGGGCGACCTGGACACCGAGCACCCGACGGCCGCCCGGATCGCGGCGGCCTCCGGCGCGATGGTGGTCTCGGTGGACTACCGCCGGTCGCCCGAAGCCCGGTACCCGGCCGCCCTGGACGACGTCTCCGCCGTCCTGGCGTGGACGGCCGAGCACGCGGCCGACCTGGGCATCGACCCGGACCTCGTCGCGGTCGGGGGGCACAGCTCCGGCGCCGCGCTCGCGGCCGCCGCGGCGTTGCGGGTACGGGACGCGCAGGGGCCGCCGATCCGTTTCCAACTGCTCAACCAGCCCGTGCTGGACGACCGGCAGGAGACGTGGTCGCAGCGCAACTTCACCGACACGCCCTGGCAGGATCGCTACACGATCGCCGCTGTGTGGCGCCACTACCTGGGCTCCCAGTCGGCCACACCGTACGCCGCCCCGGCCCGCGCGACCGACCTGTCCGGCCTGCCGCCGGCCTACGTCGCCACCGCGGAGTTCGACCCGCTCCGCGACGAGGGCATCGACTACGCGGTGCGCCTGATGCGGGCGGGCGTCTCGGTCGAGTTGCACCAGTGGCCCGGCACGTTCCACGGCTCGCAGGCGATCCTGTCCGCCGAGGTGTCGCAGCGGCAGATCGCCGAACTCGGCGCCGCCCTGCGCCGCGCCCTGTCCGGGTAGGGGCACCACCGCCCGCCGGTTCCGCCGCCCGGGTCGCGTCCTCTGGGGACGAGCCGGGCGGCGGTCGCGGTCTCGGGCCGGGTCAGCGGCCGGTGCCTCCGTAGACGACGGCTTCGACCTGCTCGGCGTCGAGGTCGAAGGCGTGGTGTGCGGCGACGACCGCGGAGTCGATGTCGTCCTGGGCGACGACGACCGAGATCCGGATCTCCGACGTGGAGATCATCTCGATGTTCACCCCGGAGTCGGCGATCGCGCTGAACAGCTTGGCCGTGACGCCCGGGGACGAGCGCATCCCGGCCCCGATCAGCGACACCTTGCCGATCCGGTCGTCGTAGCGGAGCGCCTCGAACCCGATGCGCTCCTTCAGCTTGTTGAGCGCGGTCAGCGCGGTCTGCCCGTCGGTGGCCGGCAGTGTGAACGAGATGTCGGTGCGGCCGGTGGACGCCGCCGACACGTTCTGCACGATCATGTCGATGTTGATCTCGGCGTCGGACAGCGCGGTGAAGATCGCGGCGGCCTCGCCGACCTTGTCCGGCACCCCCACCACCGTGATCTTGGCCTCGCTCCGGTCGTGCGCGACGCCGGAGATGATCGCCTGCTCCATGTCGTGTCCTTCGATATCGCTGCTGTCGACGACCCAGGTGCCCTCCTTCGTGCTGAAGGACGACCGCACATGGATCGGGATGTTGTAGCGGCGCGCGTACTCCACGCAGCGCAGGTGCAGGATCTTCGCGCCGTTCGCCGCCATCTCCAGCATCTCCTCGTAGGAGATCCGCGGGATCTTGTGGGCGGCCGGCGCGATGCGCGGGTCGGCGGTGAAGACCCCGTCGACGTCGGAGTAGATCTCGCACACGTCGGCGTCCAGCGATGCCGCCAGCGCGACCGCGGTGGTGTCGGACCCGCCGCGGCCGAGCGTGGTGATGTCCTTGGTTCCCTGCGAGACGCCCTGGAAGCCGGCCACGATGCAGATCGAGCCCTCGTCCAGCGCGGTGCGGATCCGTCCCGGCGTCACGTCGATGATCTTGGCTTTTCCATGCGAGCCGTCGGTGATCACGCCCGCCTGGGAGCCGGTGAACGAGCGGGCCTCGTGGCCCAGGTTCGCGATGGCCATGGCGAGCAGGGCCATCGAGATGCGCTCGCCCGCGGTGAGCAGCATGTCCAGCTCACGGCCCGGCGGCAGGGGGCTGACCTGCTCGGCCATATCGATGAGATCATCCGTCGTGTCACCCATGGCGGACACGACGACGACGACGTCGTTGCCCGCCTTCCGCGTCGCGACGATGCGCTGGGCGACCCGCTTGACGCCATCGGCGTCGGCGACGGAGGAGCCACCGTACTTCTGCACGACAAGAGCCACGAGTGGGCGCTCCTCGAATCGGGGTCAGGCGTACCGAACGACGAGTCTACCGAGACCGGCCTAGTGGAATACGGCCAGGTAGCGCACTCGGGCATCTATGATCGACTCCCCGACGCCCCGAGCGCATGCGCAGGCGAGGCCGGTTCTGCGGCCGCGACGGCGGGGCGTTCCCCCTCATCCCCCTTCACAAGGAGCGTCATGGCCGATTCCGTCAAGATCCAGGTGACCGGCAACCCCGATCAGGTCCGCCCCGTTCTGGAGCAGGCACTGCAGCCCGAGGGCTTCCGTTTCACCTGGGAGAACCCCGCGGAATGCATCATCGAGAAGGGCAGCCGCACCAAGGCGATGCTCCTCGGGGCGTTCGGCACCCACTACAAGTACCGCATCATCCTCCGTCCGCAGCAGGACGGCAGCCTGGTCGTCGACGCCGGGCTCGCCACGACCGGCATGTCCGGCGGCGCCGTCGGCGTCGCCAAGGTCCGCAAGAAGCTGGACGAGGTCGGCCGCGTGCTCGTCACCGCCTTCCAGAACAGCGGCACGCTCATCAGCGCTTGAGCTGAGCGCGCGGCACACCGGATCGGCCCGGCCTGATCTCGGGCCCTTCCCCAGAGGCCGGCCAGCCGCACCTCCTGCCGCGGCGACGCGGCGGCGGGTGCGGCGGCGGCCCCGCCGCGGCCGGCTCCTGCGGATCTTCCGCGCGGACCACCCGGGAGGGGGGTCGAGCGTCTATGTAACGGCAGGGGTCGGCGGGACGGCGTGGTTCGTCTCGTCCGCCCGTGATCCGTTGCGTCCGCGCCACGGCCCCGGCGGGGCGTGCGCGGCCGTGACCGAGCTGATGGGAGAGCTGATGGCCGAGCTGCCGCGGGTCCGCAGAGGGCCGCTGGACTCGTTGTACGCGGCGCTGCGGCGCCGGGCGCCGCAGATCGCCGCGACGCGTCCGGACGGCGAGGACGCCGGGCTGCGCGTCACCTACCGGGGGCAGACGGCCACGGTCGTCTGGGACGGTGAGCTCGAATCGTACGCGTGGGAGTCCGAGGCGGGCGGGCAGATCGGCTCGGACGCCGAGAAGGCGGCCGAGGTGGTCGCGTGGACGCTGGGCGCATCGGGCGGTCCCGGCGCGCCCTACTGAGCGGCGGCGACTTCGGGGGCGACGTCCAGACGGGCGTTGGCGACGAAGGCGTGCAACGCGCGCAGAGCCGCGCCGGCGTGGTTGCCCCAGTGGTTGAAGTAGGAGTACTGCCACCACCAGAGAGCTTCCAGGGGACGGTCCTGCTGGTAGTGGCGCAGCCCGTGGACGAGGTCGCTGGCCACGTCGACCAGGTCGTCCGACAGGCGGTAGGACGTCGGTTCGGTGTCCTTGTACGGGTCGAAGACCTCGACGTACTCGTCCAGGACCACGAGACGTTCGGACAGGCCCTGCCGGACGGCGTCGAGGTCGGGGTCGTCGCCGACCTCCGGCTCCCAGTTGTCCGGAAGGATCACGTCGGCGCTGGCGCCGAGCTGCGCACCGGCCAGGATGACCTGCGACACCTCCAGCAGGAGCAGCGGGATGGTGTGCGTGCCGCCGTCGCCGCGGGCGACGGCCTCCAGGCCGTTCAGGTAGTTGTCGACGTGGCACGCCACGCGTTCGGCGAGGGCGTTCCAGTCCTGCGGGCTGTTGGTGTCAGACATCGAGCAGCCTCCGTCCTTCGAATGCGCGGCCCAGCGTGACCTCGTCGGCGTATTCGAGGTCGCCACCCACCGGCAGGCCGCTGGCCAGACGGGTGACGGTGAGGCCCATGGGCTTGACGAGCCGGGCGAGGTACGTCGCCGTCGCCTCGCCCTCCAGGTTGGGGTCGGTGGCGAGGATCAGCTCGGTGACCGCTCCGTCCGCGAGGCGCTGCATCAGCTCACGGATGCGCAGGTCGTCCGGCCCGACGCCCTCGATGGGGCTGATCGCGCCGCCGAGCACGTGGTAGCGGCCGCGGAACTCGCGGGTCTTCTCGATCGCGACGACGTCCTTGGACTCCTCCACGACGCAGATGACGCGGGGGTCGCGCCGCGCGTCCCGGCAGATCCGGCACTCCTGCTCCTCGGCGACGTTGCCGCACGTCCCGCAGAAGCGGACCTTGTCCTTGACCTCCTTGAGCGCCTTGCCGAGACGCTCGACGTCGGCCGGGTCGGCGGCGAGGAGGTGGAAGGCGATCCGCTGCGCGCTCTTGGGGCCGACGCCGGGCAGCCTGCCCAGCTCGTCGATGAGGTTCTGGACCACCCCTTCGTACAACGGACCCCTCCTTTCTGTGTAACGGCCGGCTCAGGCGCCGGAGCCGCTCGATCCGCCGGGGCCGCCGAGGCCGGGGAAACCGCCGGGCAGCCCGCCGCCCCCGCCTTGACCGCCGCCCAGGCCGGGGATGCCGCCTCCGCCGCCGAGCCCCTCGGCGAGCGGCCCCATCTTCTCCTGCTGCAACTGCTGCGCCTCGCGGCCGGCGTCGCGGATGGCGGCCAGCACCAGGTCGGCGATGGTCTCGGCCGTGTCGGCCGGGTCATCGGCGTCGATGGCCTTCGGGTCGATCGACAGACCCGTGACCTCGCCCTGCCCGTTGACCGTGGCGGTGACGAGCCCGCCGCCGGCGGTGCCCTTCACCTCCGCCTCCGCCAGTTCGCGCTGGGCACTGAAAAGCTGCTCCTGCATGGCCTGCGCCTGCTGGAGCAGTTCTTGCATGTTCAACTGACCACCGGGTTCCACGGTGCACTCCCTCTTCCGGCCCCCCGAAAGGGCCTTCTCTCTGGCGCTCCGCCAGCCACCGGACGTCCGTCCCCCGAGACTACGGGTTCCCGGCGCCCCGCCGTAAGTACGGGCACCGGTACGGCCCGGCGGAGATGATCTTGGCCGGGGCGGCTCCGCGTGGCGCCGCCCGGCGACCGGCCCCGGTCCGCCCCTACGGCTGGGCGGGAGCCGAGTTGTCGATCTCGCGGATGATCTGGCCGCCGAGTTCGCGCTGGATGAGCGCCATGCCGCTCATCTCGGCCTCGGTGCCGTCCGCGTCCGCGTCGCCGTCCGGGTCGACCTCGTCGCTCTCGTCCATCGGCGCGGGTTCGGGCGGCGGCGGAGGCTCGTCCGGTGGAGGCGGCGGCGGTTCCGGGGCCGGTTCGGGCCTCGGGGCAGGCGGCGGGGCTTGCGGCCGCGGCTGTTGCTGTGGAACCGGGTTCGGTGCGGCCGCACCACCGAACCCGCCATTAGGGCCCGGCCGGGCGGGCGGCGGACCCGCGGGCGCCCCGCCGACCACGGTCTCGATCCGCCAGTCGACGCCCATCCGCTCCTTGAAGACCTCGCGGAGAACCGCGTCGCGCCCCCCGTTGACGAACCCCAGCCGACGCCCCTCGGCGTCGAACCCGAGGGTGAGCACCTTCCCTTCGAGCGACACCGGCTGGACCCCGGACATGATGACCATCCAGGTCGCCCGGCTCTTCTGCTTGACCGCCTCGACGACGTCCGGCCAGAGCCGCTGCACGGCTCCAAGGTCCATCCCCCCACCGGAATCCGCGGACGGACCGCCTGACGCGCCTTCGGCCGGGCCGGCGGGAGGCGCCTGGCGCGCTGCCCCGCGGTTATCCACAGAACCACGTTCCGCCGACCCCGTGGCCGCGCCGGAGTCGACACTGGGAGCGGAATAACCCCCTTGCCCAGACGAAGCCTGGACTCCTCCAGCACCACCGCCGCCCCCTTGCGCGGGACCCCCCTGGTCCGGACCCGCCTGCGCAGAACCGCCCTGCGCGGGTCCACCCTGCGCGGGTCCCGCCTGTGCCGGGCCTCCCTGGGCGGGACCACCCTGCGCGGGGCCTGCCTGCGCGGGGCCGCCTCGGGCCGGGCCTCCCTGTGCCGGGCCTCCCTGCGCAGAACCACCCTGCGCAGAACCACCCTGCGCCGGGCCTGCCTGCGCGGGGCCGCCTCGGGCCGGGTCTGCCTGTGTGAAGCTTTGCTGGGGCTGGCCCTGGGCGGGGGGTGGTGG
>NZ_SMKH01000371.1 GCF_004348515.1 Actinomadura sp. KC345
CATCCACCGCGACTACCACGCCGACAACACGCTGTGGTCCTACGGCAAGCTCACCGGCATCGTCGACTGGTCCGACACCTCGTCCGGCCCCATCGCCGTCGACATCGCCCGCATGCGCCGCGGCCTGGCCCTCTGCTACGGCCCCGAGGTCGCCGACCGCTTCCTGTCCGCCTTCGACCAGGTCTCCGGCGGCTACACGCACGACCCCTACTGGGACGTCCGCACCCTCCTGGACCTCCTCCCAGAAGACGACACCCGCCTGCTGGACGAAGCCGAAGCCCCCCTATACGAGGACTACCTGGCCCCCCTCCTAGCCCAGTGCTAGAGGGTTACCGACTCGATGGGGAGGCTGGAGTCGGCGGGGAGTTGGAGGTCTGAGGGGGCGGCTCCGGAGGCGACCAGTTCCGAGCCGAGGGCGGCGACCATCGCGCCGTTGTCGGTGCAGAGCTTGGGACGCGGGACCCGCAGCCGGACGCCGGCGGCCTCGCAGCGTTCCGCCGCCAGGGCCCGGAGCCGCGAGTTGGCGGCGACGCCGCCGCCGATCAGCAGGTCGTCGACGCCGTTGTCCTTGCAGACCTTCAGCGCCTTCTGCGTGAGAACGTCCACCACGGCCTCCTGGAAGGACGCCGCCACGTCCGCGACCGGCACGGGCTCCCCGGCGCGCTCCTTGGCCTCGACCCAGCGGGCCACCGCCGTCTTCAGGCCGGAGAACGAGAAGTCGTAGGTGCCGTCCTTGTACTTCCCGCGCGGGAACGCGATCGCGGCCGGGTCGCCGTCACGGGCCATCCGGTCGATGACCGGGCCGCCGGGGAAGCCGAGGTCAAGGACGCGGGCGACCTTGTCGAACGCCTCGCCGGCCGCGTCGTCCACCGTCGTGCCGAGCGAGCGGACGTCGCCCGCCACGTCCGGCACCAGCAGCAGCGAGGAGTGGCCGCCGGACACCAGCATCGCCACGCACGGCTTCGGCAGCGGGCCGTGTTCGAGCTGGTCGACGCACACGTGCGCGGCCAGGTGGTTGACGCCGTACAGCGGCTTGCCCAGCGACAGCGCGTACGCCTTGGCGGCGGCCACGCCGACCATCAGCGCGCCCGGCAGGCCCGGCCCGGCGGTCACCGCGAACGCGTCGACGTCGGTGAACGCGACCCCGGCGTCCGCCAGCGCACGCTCGACGGTCGGCGCCATCGCCTCCAGATGCGCCCGCGACGCGACCTCGGGCACGACGCCGCCGAACCGGGCGTGCTGGTCCACGCTGGAGGCGATCGCGTCCGCCAGGAGCGTGTGCCCCCGCACGATCCCGACGCCGGTCTCGTCGCACGACGTCTCGATGCCGAGCACCAGCGGCTCGTCCCGAATCACATGCTCTCCTTGGTGAAGCCCATGGGCGGACGGGTGCGGAGCTTGCGGCACATGACGATCGCGTCCACGTCCGAGGGCTGGTAGTACCGTTTGCGAATGCCGACCTCGTCGAAGCCGAACCGCTCGTAGAGGCGGCGCGCCCCGTCGTTGTCGGCGCGCACCTCCAGGAACACCGACTCGCTGTTGCGGCGGGCGGCCTCGTCCAGCAGCTCGGTGAGCAGCGCGGCGCCGATGCCGCTCCCCCGCTGGTCGTCGCGGACGCCGATGGTCTGCACGTCGGCCTGCCCGCCGGCCGCGGCCAGGCCCGCGTAGCCGACGATGTCGCCGCCGGACGCCTCGGCGACGACGTAGTGCCGCGTCCGGGGCTGGTCGGCGAGCTCCGCGCCGAGGAGCTCCTCGCTCCAGGCGTCCTCGGGGAAGAGAACCTGCTCCAGGCGGTGGACGGCCGGCAGGTCCGCGCCGGTCATCACCCTCAGGGACACGCCGCTCACGCCCGCGTCACCTTCTTGCGCGGGCCCGGCTCCTTGGCGTCCGGCCTGCGCATGTAGAGGGGCTCGGGCGGCAGGAGGGCGGGCCCCTTCACCCCGGCCAGCCGCGCGACGGTCAGCTCCGCGAGGGCGCCGGCGGTGGGCAGCAGCGGCTCGTGGTCCGAATCGCCGAAGACGTCCGGGTAGATGGCCGCGCCCTCACCCACGACGGGAAGCCCAGGGGACGCCCCGTCCAGCACATCGGACGGCGGCCCCACGGCGGGCGCGGTGGCGCGCACGCGGTACGAGTCGTACCGCGCCCAATAGAGCTCCTTGCGCCGGGCGTCCGTGGCGACGGCGAACGGTTCGGCCCTTCCGGTGGCCCACGCGATGACGTCCAGGGTGCAGACACCGTGAACCGGGATGCTGAGCGCCTCGCCCATGGAACGGGCGGTGACGAGCCCGACCCGCAGCCCCGTGTAGGGCCCCGGCCCGACGCCTACGGCGATCGCGCTCAGGTCGTTCGGCGCGGCCCCCGCCTCCGCCATGACCCCAGCTATGGACGGGGTGAGCAGCTCGGTGTGCCTGCGCCGGTCGACCGCCTCGGCGACGCCGCGCGGCACGGCGCCCTCACCCGGCGTCCACTCGTACAGCGCCACGGTGATCGCGGCGGTCGCGGTGTCAAAAGCCAAGACCAGCACGGGTTGCAAGCCTACAGGTCAGGTGCGCGTATGGCTCACGACTGGTCGAGACCCTGGATCGCGGCCTTCGCGACCTCGATGGCGCCGTCGGTGGCGGCGCCGGCGGACAGCGGGTCCCCGTCGTCGGAGCCGGAGTAGTGGATGGTGATGAGGACGTTGCCCACCCGGACGTTGCCGATCGCCTCTCCGGCGCCCTGCCCGTCGTCGACGCTGTAGACGACGTAACCGTCGTCGCCGACGTCGTCGAGGCGCTGCTTGTCCGTGAGTTCCTGGCCTGCCAGGAGGGACTTCCCGGACTCGTCGGCGGTGCGTTCGGCGGTGAACGTGCCGGTCGCGGCGGCGATCGCCGTCTGACCGCCCTTGGCGGCGATCGCGCGGAGCTCAAGGGTGAGCTGGCGCTTGCTCTCGCCCGCGTAGGCGCCCCACACGCACGCGTTCTGCCTGTCGCTGCCCTGGTAGTTGTCGGCCTCGTTGCGCTCGGAGTCGGGCGCCAGCCTGTCGATGACGTCCTGGCCGACGATCGTGCAGGAGTCGGGGACGGCGGAGCGCTCGCCCTTGTTCTGGGTGCTCTCGCCGGCACCGCTGCCGACGACCTGGCCGGCGTCCTCCTCACCGCTCGCGCCAAGGCCGTTCAGGATGACGAACGCGGCGAGGGCGCAGCCGCAGACCGCCGCCGCGGCGGCGCCGAGGATGACGCTCCAGCGCCTCCCGGCGCGGCGTTCGCGCACGACGCGGTGGCTGCCGGTGCGGTAGCCGCCGCTGCCCGCCCGGTACGAGCCGCTGCCCGTCCGGTATCCGCCGCTGTCGGTGCGGTAGCCGCCGCTGTCGGTGCGGTAGGCGCCGCTGCCCGTGCGGTATCCCCGGTCGTCGCGGCCGTACTGGCCGCTCCCGGCCCCGGTCTGGTAAGGACCGGTCTCCCTCTGGTACGGGCCGCTACCTGATTGCCCGTAACAGTATTCACCGCCGGACTCGTAGCCCCCGGACTCGTACCCCTCGGACGCGTAACCACCGGACGTGTGACCGCCGGGCTCCGAGGAACGACGGGACTCATGGCCTGGGTACGGCGCGCCTTCGTCGCCGCCCACGCCGTATCCACCGCCGTCCCGCCGGTAACCGCCGCCCTGGCCACCGTCCGAACCGCGGTAGCTGTCGCGGCCGCTGCCGCTTCCATGGCTACCACTCACCGGATCCCACTCCTGCTTGCGGAAATCGATATGTCGCTAGCTGAGGAACGTTCGGGCAAAGAGTACGACATGTCGCCGTAAAGTGGTCCATCCGGACTTACAAAAAGCGAAGAAGTTGTCCGAACCTAGTCATCCTGCACTGAGTACCAGGTCGGACCAGCGATGACCGACCCCGACGATCCTTACACCGCGCTCCTCTCCGGAGCCGTCCGCGCGAGAAATGATCATTTCTAGGCGGTCCTCGGCGAGGCCCTCCGCGAGCCCTTCTCCCCATTCCACGATCGTCACCGATTCGTCGAGGGAGGCGTCGAGATCAAGGTCGTCAAGTTCGGCGAAACCGCCGAGCCGGTAGGCGTCCACATGGACGAGCGGGGGCCCGCCCGCCAGCGCGGGGTGCACCCGCGCGATCACGAACGTGGGCGAGGTGATCGGACCCCGGACCTTCAGGCCCTCGCCTATGCCCTGAGTGAGCGTCGTCTTGCCCGCGCCCAGGTGGCCGGTCAGCACGACCAGGTCGCCCGCACGGAGCTGCCCGGCAAGGCGAACACCCAGGTCACGCATCTCTTCCGCGGTGGGGACAGTGAGAGATATCACGTTCACGCGGTGCGCTCCTCCTCCTGACTCGGCCGGACGCGCTCGACCAGCCTGCGCAGGCCGCCGGTCACCACGCCCGGGTACTCCAGCGGCAGCACGTGCCCGGCCTCCTCCACCTCGACCAGCTCGGCGTCCGGCAGCGCCTCGGCGATGCGGCGGGCGTGCACGGCGGGGGTCAGCCTGTCCTGCCCGCCGGCCAGCACCAGCGTCGGCACGCTTCCGAGGACCTCGAGGCAGGCGACCTTGTCGTGCGCCATCAGCGCCGGATAGAACTCGGCGATCACGTCGATCGGCGTGGCCCTGATCATCTGCTCGAGGAAGTCGACCACGGTCGGGCTCACGTGCTTGTCGGCGAAGGCCATCTTCCGGGTGACGACGAACGCCAGGTCGGCGCCCAGCCCGCGGGCGCGTTCCACCAGCTCGGCGCGGCGGCCGAGGCCGCGCAGCGTCCGGGGGGCCAGCGGCCGGACGACCTTGGCCAGCACCAGCGGCAGCCCCAGCGTCATCTCCGCCAGGTCCCCGCAGGAAGTGTTGATCAGAGCGACCCCCACGACCTGCCGTGCGAACAGCTCGGGATGCCGGTCCGCCAGCGCCATGATCGACATTCCGCCCATGGAGTGCCCGGCGAGGACGACCGGCCGGTTCCGCCGGACGGTGGCCCTCAGCACGGCGTACAGGTCGTCGCCGGTCTGCTCGATCGTCGCGTCCACGGGGTCGCTCCGGCCGGAACGGCCGTGGCTGCGCTGGTCCCAGAACACCATCCGCAGCGATCCTTGCAAGTCACGGCGCTGGTAGTGCCAGGAATCCTGGTTCAGGGTGTAGCCGTGGCAGAAGACGACGGTCAGGTCGGCGTCGTCGGGGCCGTCCACCTCGACGTGCAGCGGGAGACCGTCGGAGGCGGTGACGGTCAGCTCCCGGCCGCGCAGCTCGCCGAACGGCTCGCCGGCGTCCGGATCCGGCCGCAGCCGCACCCGGCCGACCACGGCCTGGCGCACGCCGACCGCGGCGCCGACCCCGGCGCCCGCGACGGCCCCGGCGACGCCGAGCCTCCGCCTGCTCCTGCTGTCCATCGATCTCCTACAGCGCCCCTCCCGGGTACGCCCTCGGTACCCGGGACCCGATGCGGGTGACGATCTCATAGGAGATCGTTCCCAACGCGTCCGCCCACTCCTGCGCGGTCGGCTCGCCCCGGTCGCCGGGCCCGAACAGAACGATCTCGTCCCCCGCCGCGAGCGGGTCGTCGCCGACGTCGATGACGAACTGGTCCATGCAGACCCGCCCGGCGATCGTCCGGCGCCTACCGCCCGCGAGGACCTGGAGCAGGTTGGAGCCGTGCCTGGGGATCCCGTCCCCGTACCCGGCCGGCACCAGGGCCAACGTCGTGTCCCGCTTGGTGTGGTACGTGTGACCGTACGACACTCCGCTGCCTGCTGGGACCCGCTTGACCAGAGCCGCGTCCGCCACGAGCGTCATCGCGGGACGCAACCCGAACGTGCCGGCCGCCGGTACGGGCGTCAGCCCGTAGACCGCGATCCCCGGGCGCACGAGGTCGAACCGCGCCTCGGGCGCGGTCAGCGTCGCCGCCGAGTTCGACAGATGCCGGACCTCGAACCGCGCCCCGGCCTTCTCCGCGTACTCGACCATCTCGGTGAACGCGCCGATCTGCGCCGCGACCGAGGGGTGGCCCGGCTCGTCCGCGCAGGCGAAGTGCGACATGACCCCGGCGACCCGGACCCGCCCCGCCGCCTCGGCCTTCAGCGCCGCGTCGACCAGCGACTCCCAGTCCGCGCCCAGGACCCCGCCCCGGGACATGCCCGTGTCGGCCTTGAGGTGGATCCGCGCCGTCCGCCCCGCCCGCTCCGCCGCGGCGAGGATCTCGTCCAGCAGCCACACCGCGCCCACGGTCAGATCGACGTCCCGCGCGACCGCCTCCTCGAACGGCTCGCCGGGCACCCCGAGGCACACCAGCGTCCGGACGGCGATACCCGCGTCCCGCAGCCGCAGCGCCTCGGCCAGCTTCGCGACGCCGAGCCACGTGGCGCCGCCCGCGAGCGCGGCCCGCGCGCCCTCGACCAGCCCATGCCCGTAAGCCTCGGCCTTGACCATGGCCATGACCTCGGCGCCCCCCGCCCGTTCACGCAGCACCGCGACGTTCTCGCCGATGGCACCGAGATCGACGAGCGCCTGCGCAGGAACCCTCATATTCACAGTGTGCCGTGCTCGTTCGCAGTGTTCGTGGCTTTGGACGCTCGGGGCGTTCGCTCGTGCACCGGATGTCAGGCGATGGTGCGAAACGCGGCGGGGAGGGC
>NZ_SMKH01000372.1 GCF_004348515.1 Actinomadura sp. KC345
GGGCGGGGGCGACCGGGGCGGCCTCGTCGACCTGGCGCAGGACGCCGAGGGTGGCGCGCATCTCGCGGAGAGTGTCCTTGCTGGCCTGCTTGATCGCGGTGAGGGCGTCCTCGGCGCGCTCCGGTTCGCGGCGCAGGCCGTGCAGGGCGGCCGTGGCCTGCACGTTGATCAGTGAGATGTTGTGGCCGAGGACGTCGTGCAGTTCGCGGGCGATGCGCAGCCGCTCCTCGATGGCGCGGCGGCGCGCCTCCAGTTCCCGGCCGCGTTCGGCGACCCGGGCGCGTTCGTCGGCCTCCCGCAGGTAGGCGCGCCGGTTGCGGACGACGGCGCCGATCGCGATGACCGCGACGAACCAGCCGACGAGGAGGACGCCGGCCGCGTCCTCCAGATGGCTGGCGTCGCCCCGGTTCCCGTACGCGGTCGCGGCCAGCGCGGCGGCCGCGACCGCGGCCGCCGCCGCGAGATGCCCCTCCGCCGCCGCCGTGTACAGGGCTACGGCCAGCGTGATGATGACGAGGCCGTCGGGCTCGGTCAGCGGGTAGTAGAGCCCGCACGCGACGAGCGTGACGGCCGCCACGACGACGGGGCGCCTCCGCCGGAAGTACAGCGCCAGGCACGCGACGACCAGCAGCGACCAGGCGGCCTCGGGCTGGCGGGCGCGGGCGTCCCCCTCCTCCGGCAGGACGCTGAGGACCGACACGAGCAGGCATCCCGCGGCCACGAGCGCGTCGGCGTGGCGGCCGCGCGGCGGCAGGCGGAGAGCCCGTCCCAGGCGGGTGTCCCGCAGGCGCGACATTCCCATCCGCCCATCCTGTCAGGACCCGGCTGCTTGCAGAACTGCGATCGAATGTAGTACTTCTACTATCATTAATTGTATCGGTGCGGTGAACGATCCAAGTTCCCCTATCGCCTGTAGCAGGGAGTGTGCATGGACGGGACGGTGATCCGGGCGCGGGACGTGCGGATGCGCTATGGGCGCGCCGAGGTGCTGCGCGGCGTCGATCTGGACGTCCGGGCGGGTGAGGTGGTGGCGCTGCTCGGGCCGAACGGGGCCGGGAAGACGACCACGATCGAGATCTTCGAGGGGTTCCGGCGCCGCTCGTCCGGCGAGGTCACGGTGCTCGGCGCCGACCCCGGCAAGGGCGGCGGCGCCTGGCGGGCGCGGCTCGGGATCGTCCTGCAGAACTGGCGGGACCACCCGCGCTGGGGCGCCCGGCAGCTGCTCGCGCACGTGGCGTCGCTGTACGAGCGGCCCCGCGACCCCGACGAGCTGCTCGCGGTCATGGGGCTGACGGAGCAGGCCGGGCAGGCGGTCTCGCGGCTGTCGGGCGGGCAGCGGCGCCGGCTGGACGTCGCGCTCGGCATCGTCGGACGGCCCGAACTGCTGTTCCTGGACGAGCCGACGACCGGGTTCGACCCGCAGGCGCGCCGCGAGTTCCACGAGCTGGTCGAGCGGCTGGCCAGGGACGAGGGGCTCGCGGTGCTGCTGACCACGCACGACCTGGCGGAGGCCGAGCGGCTCGCCGACCGGATCGCGATCCTGGTCGGCGGCGAGGTCATGGCGTACGGGACGCCGTCGAGCCTGGCGGCGACCGCGCGGGCCGCCTCGGAGGTGCGCTGGATCGAGGACGGCGAGCTCCGCGCCGAGCGGACGGCCGACCCTTCCCGGCTGGCGTTCGAGCTGCACGGGCGGTTCGGCGGGCCGGTGCCGGGGCTGGAGGTCCGGCGGGCGTCGCTGGAGGACACCTACCTCGGCCTGGTCGCCACCGGACCGGACGCACGGGACGACGAGCCGGAGATCTTCGAGAACAGCGGGAGGGCCGCGTGAACACCCGGACGGCGATGATCGGGCTCCGCCGCGGCGGAGCCGAGTACATGCACTTCGTGCGCAACCGGCAGGAGTTCGTCAGCTCGCTGATCGGGACGGTCGGCGTCTACCTGGCGCTGGTCCTGTGGCAGGGCGGGCACGACGTGGAGGGCGCGGCGGGAGCCTCGCAGGCCGTGCTGATGACGGCCGGGTTCGTCGCGTTCGCGGTGTACACGGCCGGGCTGCTGAGCCTGCCGATGTCGATCGCGGCGGACCGGGAGGAGGGCACGCTGCTGCGCATGCGGACGATCCCGGACGGCGTCCCCGCCTACCTGATCGGCCGCGCGGTGTTCGTCCTGGCGCAGATCGGGACGTACGTGGCGCTGATGCTCGTCGCGGGTGTCGCGTTCGCCGGGCTCGAACTGCCGTCCGCCGCGGGCGACTGGCTGACGCTGGCGTGGGTCCTCGTGCTCGGGACGCTGTCGGTCGTCCCGCTGGGCGCGGCGCTCGGCGCGCTGCTGCCGGGGGCGCGGAACGCGGCGGGCATCCTGTCGCTGCCGATGATGGGCCTGATGCTCGTGTCGGGCGTGATGTTCCCGGTGACGGCCATGCCCGCGCCCGTCCAGTGGGTCGCGCAGGCGTTCCCGCTGTACTGGCAGGGCCTCGGGCTGCGGTCGGTGTTCCTGCCGGACGCGATGCTGGCCGCGGAGATCGGCGGGAGCTGGCGGCTCGCGGAGGCGGCGGCGGTGCTGGGTGCGTGGTCGCTGCTCGGGCTGCTGCTCGCGCCCGTCCTGCTGCTGCGCGCGGCACGCCGCGAGTCGGGGACGCGGCTTGCGCGAGCGCAGGAGCGGCGCGCCGCCCAGGGCGCGGTCTGAGTGCGGACTGCGGGAGACTGGGCCGGTGCCAGGGGACAAGGAGACCGTCTACAACCGGATCGCGGTGCTGCGCGCGGAACGCGGCGTCTCGCGCCGCGAGCTGGCCACGGCGTTGGGCGTCCACTACCAGACGATCGGGTATCTGGAGCGGGGCGAGTACAGCCCGAGCCTGCATCTCGCGCTCCAGATCGCGGGATTCTTCGAGGTGCCGGTGGAGGTCGTGTTCTCGCTGGCGCCGTTCCCGAGGCTGGGGAGCACCGGGTGAAGGGGGCGAGAGTGCACGAGCTGAGGCGGCGCTGGCACAAGGCACAGGAGGAGGGCATGGAACGCGGCACCCTGCATTCCTGGCACTCCACCCGGTCGCGCCGGCGGGTGACCGTCGGCGCCGGTGCCGCCGCGGCGGCGATGCCGTGGGCGGGGACGATCGTGTCGTGGCGCCTCGCGCCCAGCGACACCGCGATGTGGTGGACGATCGGGCTGTTCATCGCCTTCGTCGTCATCACGCTCCCGGTGACCGCCGCGCTGAACTCCGCCACCCGCGGGATGACCTCGCTCGCGGAGCACAGCCTGGACGAGCGCCAGGTGGCCGACCGGCTCCGCGCCTACACGATCGCGCACCGGACGATGCTCCTGGTGCTGGTCGTCCTCGTCGCCGCGGTGCTGTCCGTGGAGGGGGACCGGACCACGTTCGTCCCGATCGCGGCGGTGGTCACCGGCGCGGTCGCGCTGTTCACGACGCACCTGGCGCTGCCCGTGCTCGTCGCCGGATGGCGGATGCCCGACCCGCCGCCCGACGACGAGGACGACCTCGGCGGCGAGGACGGCTGACCCGCTAGCGCAGGTCGCCGTTCGTCATGCCCTGCGGGGCGGGCGGCAGCGCGACCAGGCCCATCTCGGCCCGTCCCGACAGCAGCGGATGGCTCGGCACCACGCGGACGCTGTAGCCGAACGCGCCGCTGCGTCCCAGCGGGACCTCCCCGACGTACCGGGTCCGGCCGTCCTCCGCCCGTCCGGCGCGGTCCAGCTCCAGGTGGGACGGGTCGATCAGCGCGTCGGAGTCGTCGACCCGGCCGTAGACGGCCTCCACGGCGACGTCGTCCGGGCCGAGGCCGCCGAGGTCGGCGACGACCCGCACCGACAGCCGCGCGCCGACCTGCGGGCTCTCCTCCCCGCTCGACTCGACGTGCTCGACGGCCACGCCCGGCCACGCCTCGCGGACGCGCCGCTTCCACGCCGCCAGCGTCCGCGCGCCCGCGTACTTGTCGGCGACCATGGCGCGCTCGGACGCCGCCGCCGGCACGTACAGCTCCTCGACGTAGTCGCGCAGCATCCGGGACGCGAGGACCTTCGGGCCGAGGGTGGCGATGGTGTGCTTGACCATCTCCAGCCAGCGGCGCGGCAGCCCGGCCGAGTCCCGGTCGTAGAAGGT
Organism: Actinomadura sp. KC345; assembly: GCF_004348515.1. Taxonomy (GTDB): domain Bacteria; phylum Actinomycetota; class Actinomycetes; order Streptosporangiales; family Streptosporangiaceae; genus Spirillospora. Next base: position 4,112 of record NZ_SMKH01000372.1, read on the forward strand.
GACCGAGACGTGGTCCTCGACCAGCTCGTACAGCGCGGCGGCCTCCAGCTCGTCGCGGCGGTCGGGCGCGGCGAGGCCGTCGGCGGACGGGATCGCCCAGCCGTTCTGGCCGTCGTACCACTCGTCCCACCAGCCGTCGAGGATCGACAGGTTCAGCGCGCCGTTCAGCGCCGCCTTCATCCCGGACGTGCCGCACGCCTCCAGCGGGCGCAGCGGGTTGTTCATCCACACGTCGCAGCCCTGCACCATGAGCTGCCCGAGCGCCATGTCGTAGTCGGGCAGGAACACGATCCGGTGCCGGACGTCCTCGGACCCGGCGAACCGCACGATGTCCTGGATGAGCCGCTTGCCGCCCTCGTCGGCCGGGTGCGCCTTGCCCGCGATGACGATCTGCACGGGGCGGTCCGGGTCCAGCAGGATCGAGCGGAGCCGGTCCGGGTCGCTCATCATCAGCGTCAGCCGCTTGTAGGACGGGACGCGCCGCGCGAACCCGATCGTCAGGACGTCCGGGTCGAGGGCGTCGTCGATCCAGGAGACCTCGGCCTCGCTGGCGCCGCGCTGGCGCCACGACTCGCGGAGCCGCCGGCGCGCGTCCTGCACGAGGCGCCGGCGCAGCAGTCCGCGCATCCGCCAGATCTCCGGTTCGGGGACATCGCGGACGCCCTCCCAGCCGCGCCCGGACTCCATCACCGACGGCAGCTCGCGCGCGGTGAACTCCAGCACCTCGCGGGCCACCCAGGTGCCCGCGTGGACGCCGTTGGTGATCGACCCCACCGGGACCTCGGCGGTGTCGAAGCCGCCCCACAGCCCGCCGAACATCTCCCGGCTGACCTGGCCGTGCAGCTCGCTGACGCCGTTGACGCGCTGCGCCAGCCGCATGCCCATCACCGCCATGTTGAACACGGTGCGGTCGCCGCCGGGGTAGTCCTCGGCTCCGAGCGCGAGGACCCGGTCGACGGGCACCTGCTCGGTCTCGTTCACCCCGCCGAAATACCGTCCGATCAGCTCGCGCGGGAACCGGTCGATGCCGGCCGGGACGGGCGTGTGCGTGGTGAACACCGTGCCCGCCCTGGCCGCCTCCAGCGCCTCGTCGAACGTGAGCCCGTCCTCGGAGACCAGCTCGCGGATGCGTTCCAGGCCGAGGAAGCCGGCGTGCCCCTCGTTGGTGTGGAACACCTCGGGCTCCGGATGCCCCGTGATGCGGCAGTACGCGCGGATGGCCCGCACGCCGCCGATGCCGAGCAGCATCTCCTGGAGCAGCCGGTGGTCGCCGCCGCCCCCGTAGAGGCGGTCGGTGACGTCCCGCGCGGACTGGTCGTTCTCCTCCACGTCGGAGTCGAGGAGCAGCTGCGGGACGCGTCCGACGCGCGCGACCCACACCTGCGCCTGGAGACCGCGGCCCTGTGCTTCACCCCCATGGCCACGCCCCACCGCCCCCGAGGGGAGGCCGATGGTGATCCGCACCGGTGTCCCGTCCCGCTCGCGCAGGAGGGTGAGCGGAAGCCCGTTGGGGTCGATCGGCGGGTAGCGTTCGAGCTGCCAGCCGTCCGGTGAGAGCGACTGCGAGAAGTACCCATGCCGGTACAGCAGCCCGACGCCGAGGATGGGGACGCCCAGGTCGCTCGCCGTCTTCAGGTGGTCGCCCGCCAGGATGCCGAGGCCGCCGGAGTACTGCGGCAGCGCGGCGGTGATCCCGTACTCGGGCGAGAAGTAGGCGATGCACGCGGGGCCGTCCGCCCGCGACTGGTACCAGCGCGGCGCCGTCAGGTATTCGCGCAGGTCCTCGGTGGTGTCCTGCAGCCGGCGCAGGAACCGCCGGTCCTCCGCCAGGCGCTCCAGCCGCTCCGGCGCGACCTCGCCCAGCAGCCTGACCGGGTCGTGGCGGACGGTCTGCCACAACGCCGGGTCCACGGCGCGGAACAGGTCGAGCGTCTCGTGGTGCCAGGACCACCGCAGGTTGAGGACGAGCTCCTCAAGCTGCCTGAGCGGCTCGGGAAGGACGGTGCGTACCGTGAAACGTCGGATTGCCTTCACACGACGTCACGCTATGCGGTGCGCCCCGATGGTGCGACGGCCGGACAGGTGAGCCTCTCCGAACCGACCGCTTCGAGGGCGGCTCTTGAACTCCGCGATGCCCCAGGTCACGAGGTCGCCCGCACGGCCTGAACTCGCCGATCACGGTCTCCGGGCGGCGCCTCACCGAGGGTGGCCGGAGCGCCGCGCAAAGTTATCGGAAACTGCAGGACGGTAGGCGCCGGTTCGCGGGCATGGGACGTTTCGGAAGTCTCGCACGGGTAGAGGTGGGCCTATGCAAGTCGAGTCCGGAACGTCCAGCGGGACCGGCATTCCGAGGCTTGGTCGCATCCCGATTCTCGACGTGGCGCCGGTGGTGGGGTGCGGGCGGTGGCCTGCCAAGGCGGTGGTGGGCGAGACGGTCGAGGTGTCGGCGACGGGGT
>NZ_SMKH01000373.1 GCF_004348515.1 Actinomadura sp. KC345
GGGCGGGCGGGTTCTGCTGACCACCTTCACGCGGAATCTGGCCGAGGCGCTGGAGAAGCAGCTCGCGTTGCTGGTGGACGATCCCGAGGTGCGGGATCGGGTGTACGTCAAGAACGTGGACTCCGTCTCCTACGAGGTCGTGGGCAGGCACCACAAGCCCGCGGTCGCCGGGGACGACGTGCTCAATCCGCTCTGGGAGGAGGCGGCGGAGGGGACGCCGTTCTCGATCTCGTTCCTGAGCCGGGAATGGGAGCAGATCGTCCTCGCGCAGGGCCTGGAGAGCGAGGAGGAGTACCTCGCGTGCACGCGGGCCGGGCGCGGTGTTCCGCTGGGCAAGGCGCAGCGGGCGGTGGTGTGGCGTGCGCTCCGGCATGTGGTGGACGGGCTCGCGGCCGAGGGGAGGTCGACGTTCCCGCAGCTCGCCAACGAGGCGGCGGAGTTGGTGGCCGGGCCGGAGTACGACCATGTGATCGTCGACGAGGCGCAGGACATCCACACGGCGCAGTGGCGGCTGCTGCGGCGGCTCGTCGCGGAGGGGCCCGACGATCTGTTCGTCGTCGGGGACCCGCACCAGCGGATCTACGACAGCCACGTGTCGCTGACGAGCCTCGGCATCAACGTGCGGGGGCGCAGCACGAAGCTGAAGCTGAACTACCGCACCACGCAGGAGATCCTGGCCTGGTCGGTGCCGCTGCTGGGGTCGGCGCCGGCGCAGGGGCTCGACGATTCCGCGGACACCCTCGACGGGTACCGGTCGCCGATGCACGGGCGGCGTCCGGTGGTGAGGGGGTACGCGGACCGGGACGCGGAGCTGGACGGGCTCGTCGAGCAGGTGCGGGCCTGGCTGGACGCCGAGGTGGAGCCCGGCGCGATCGGCGTCGCGGCGCGGTACGGCTGGGTGGCGAGGAAGGCCGCGAAGCGGCTGAAGGAGGAGGGCGTCCCGGCGTATCAGGTGCCGAGCAGGACGCCGGGCGTGCAGGTCGGCACCATGCACAGGATGAAGGGCCTGGAGTTCCGGTGTGTGGCGGTCATCGGGGCGGATGAGAAGTCGATGCCCGCGGCGAAGGCCATCACACCGGAGGACGAGGACGCCAAGGCGCACGCGCAGGACGTCCAGAAGGAGCGGTGCCTGCTGTTCGTGGCCTCCACCAGGGCGCGTGACCATCTGTACGTGTCGTACTCGGGTACGCCCAGCCCGTTCCTGCCCGCGTGAGGCCGCCGGTTCAGCGGAACGGGTTCCGTCCGGTGATCGCGAGGATCCGGTCCAGGCGGGACGCGCCAGGGGGGACCTGGACCGCGTCCCCCCACAGCTCAGGTATGGGGGCGTTCGGGACGAACTCGGCCACATGGTCGAGACAGGCCTTCAGCGTGTCGTCAGGCAGCTCGACGTCGCGCCCGATCGATTGAGCGACGTCCCAGCCGTGGACGACGAGTTCGGTGAGTGCGATCTTGCCCCACAGCTCGTTCGGCAGTTCGACACCCGGGCCGTCCGTCGTGCCCCGCCACGCCTCCGGGTCGTCCCAGGACTCGCCGAGAACCTGGACGCGCTTGGCCACGTCGGCCCGCGGTCCGCCGGCGAGGTCCGGCCCTCGAACGGCGGTGGCCTGCTCGCCGCCGTCCTTGCGCGCGATCCCGGTGAATCCCCGCGCCACCTCGTCGATGTGCTCGACCAGGTCGCCGAGGCCGTACTCGGTACAGGGGGTCGGGTCGGCGAGCTGGTCGTCGCTCACGGCGGCCAGCAGGTCGATCATCTGGCGGCATGCCGGCTTCATGTCGATCAACAGATCCTCCTCGCGTTGCGCCTTCGCCGAGGTAGACCGTGAGCGCGACCGGATCTCATCGGTACGCCGTCACCAATGTCCGTGGTCAGTACACCTAGCCCGTTCCTGCCTGTGTGAGGTCGTGCAGGAGGATTTGGAGGCCCGCTATCTGTGGGTGGTCGTCGCCGTAGAGGGTGGTGATGTCGTCCAGGAGGTCGGTCAGTTCCTTGCGGGCCTGGTCTTGGGCGCCTGCGGCGAGTTTGAGGCGGACTATGCGTTCGCGTATGCGCAGGGTCAAGGGGTCGTACGGGCTGCCGCCGGAGACGTCGTCCAGGAGTTCTTGGAGATGAGTGAGGGCGGTGTCGGTGGCGCCGAGGTGGGCCTGGGAGACCGCTTCCTGTTCGCGGCAGGTCAGAACGTTGGGGTCGTCGGGGCCGTACCACTCCGCCAGGGCCACGGCGGCTGCGCGGTAGGCGTGGATGGCCCTGCGGTAGTCGCCGCCCCGGAAGAGCACGTCGGCGAGGTCTAGGCGCAGCCCCAGGTACTCCGGGTCCTCGTCGCCGAGCGCGAGACGGGTCGGCTCCGTCAGGTCGGAGAGAAGTGCCGCTGCCTGGGTGTAGCGGCCTGCCTCGGCGAGGTCGGCTGCTTCCGCGCGCGCTTGGACGATCGCGTCCAAGGTGGGGAGCCTGGCTGGTTCTTCTGTGCGGGTGACCGGGGCCGGCGGACCGGTGATCCGGATGCGGCTGACGGCGTTGGCGTACAGGTGCTGCGGTGCGGGCGTGCCGACGATGCCGGGGAGCGGTTCGAGGGTCGAGACGAATCCCAGGAGGCGCTGGTACACCTCGTGGGCATTCGCGGGGCGGTCCCCCGGTTGCTTGGCGAGAAGTCGCAGGACCAGTGCGTCCAGCTCCGGCGGGACGTCGGAACGAAGGCGGCCGATCGGGGCGGGCTCCTCGTCCTCGTGGCGGCGCATCACCTCGTAGGGCGTCGCGCCGGGGAAGACCTGGCGGCCCGTGAGCATCTCGTAGAGGACGCAGCCGACGGAGTACAGGTCGCTCTGCGGGCTCGGGCTGCCGTACACCTGCTCCATGGCCGTGTAGCCGGGCGTGTAGGGGGCTCCCAGGCCGGTCGTGGTTCGCCGTACGTCACCGGGCCCGAGCCCTACGGCGGCACCGAAATCGAGGACTTTCAGGGAGCCGTCCGGGCAGAGCATCAGGTTGCTGGGCTTGAGGTCCCTGTGCACCAGAGGGCGGCGGTGCGCGACGTTCAGGACGGCGCAGACCTGGGCGGCTATGAGCGCGGCCCAGGAGACCGGCAACCGCTCCTCCGCGTCGAGGACGTGGTCGATCGTCATGCCCTCGACGTACTGCATCACCAGGTAGAAGCAGCCGTCGTGGCTGCCGAAGTCGTACACGGTCGGGACGCCGGGATGCTCGAACCAGGCCGTGCTGCGGGCCTCCTGCTCGAACCGCGCGACCAGCGACTCGTCCGAGACGCGGGTGAACTTGACGGCCAGGCGCCGGTCCAGGACGCGGTCATAGGCGCGCCACACCTCGCCCATTCCCCCGCGCCCGATCGCCTGATCGAGCTCGTACCGCTCGCGTTCCCCGAGGAGATCGCCCCGCCGCAACGCCCACCTCCACTGGCCCGTCCCCGGCAGCGTACGTCAGTCCGCGGGGCGCAGGGCGCCCGCCCCGAGTCCTTCGAGACCGAGGCGGAGGACGTCCGCCCCCAGGGCGTGGGTCTCGCGGAGCGCGGCCTCCAGGTCGGTGAGCCGCCGGAACGCGCGGCCCAGCTCGGCCTGTTCGTCCGGGGTGAGGCGGGGCAGCCGGGCGCGGCGGACGTCGAAGCGGGCGGACGAGGTGGAGCTGCGGAGGCGGGCGCCCTGTGCGCCCAGCAGCAGCCAGCCCGCGACGAAGTCAGGGTCGGCCCGGGACGGTTCGACTCGCACCAGGGCCAGCCCAGGGCCGAGGACGGGCCCGTCCTCCGCCATGACGCGGGCCACCGGGTAGCGGGCCGCGAGGGAGACGACGATGTCTCCGGCGGTGACGCGCACCTGGTCGTCGTCGGGTGCGGTCGTGCCCGTGGGCTCGCCGCCCTGGGCGACGTCTTCGAGCGTCAGGACGGGGACGGTGCCTTCGCCGCCGCCGGCCCTGGCGGGGGGACGGAGTATCTGGAGCACGCCGGCCTTGGCCAGTTCACCGATCGTCGTCATCGGGACGTCATCGCGTGCCTGGGCCTGGGTGAGGGCAGACAGTCCGGCGGCGGTATCCCGCAGTTGGCCGGTCTTCGTTAGCAGGAGTTCCTGGGCGGCGGTGAACGAGCCCTCCGCGGCTGGGGCGCTTCGCTGGGGGAGGTAACGCGCAGGGGTGAGGTCTACCTCGTCGTCCAGCAGGTCGATGATGCGCACGACGACGCTCGCGTCCGTCCCCTCGGGCTTGCCCTTGAGGTACCGGCGCCAGGCGTTCACAGCGGCCTTGTGGAAGTTCCTCGGGTCGGCTGAGGTGTCGACCATCAGGACGTCGTCCGGAGGGGTGTCCCCAGGGGCCGGACGGCGCAGAACCCATACGGCCAACGCGACCGCCATGTTCGGCACCGCGCCGGACGGCAGGCCGATGACCGCCCGGAGCGCCCCACGGCGGAGCAGTTCCGCGCGGACGCGGCGACCGGAACGGCGGTTCGCGACGGCCGGGGGCATGAGCAGGACGACGGTTCCGCCGTGACGGACGTGCGCGAGACCGTGCTGCAGCCACGCCAGCTCCGATTCCATCCGGGGTGGAAGCCCGTACTCCCAGCGGGGGTCGCCGGTCAGTTCCTCGTAGCCCCAGCCCCGGTCGTTGAAGGGCGGGTTCGTCGCGACGAGGTCGGCCTCCCGTCCGGGGAAGGCGTCGGCCAGGAGCGAGTCGCCCGGGTGGATCTCGGCGGGGGCGCCGCGCAGGGCGAGCTGGATCGCGGTCATGCGCGCCGTCGTGTCGTCGATCTCCTGGCCCAGGAGTCGCTCGACGCCCTTGAACGCCTCGTTCGCCATGCCCAGGTACGCGCCGGTTCCGCACGCGGGGTCGAGGACGGTGCGGGCGGGGCCGCCGAGGTCGAGCATCAGCCGCACGACCGGTTCGGGGGTGAGGTAGACGCGGCGGCTGTGGTGCTCCAGGTAGCGGGTGCGCAGGAACTCGAAGGTCTCCGCGACGCCCAGTTCGCCGACCAGTTGGGACAGCGCGCGGACCAGAGGGACGGGGTCGGCGGGCTGGGCGTCCGGCATCGGGCCGGTGTGCGGGCGGACGGCTCCGGCGAGCGAGCCCGCGATCTTCTCGTCCGGGGCGGACGACAGCTCGCGCCAGTGGCCGGGGTCGGCGCGCAGGTAGAGGAGGAAGGCGCCGGCGAAGGTGAGCACGTCGGCGAGTTCGACGTCCCCGTGGGCCGCGGCGCGGAGCGTCTGCCAGACGCGCTCCCGGACGGGCGAGTCCGCGAGTTTGCCCTGGCCGCGGAGCCAGTCCTCCACTTCGGCGAGGGAGAACGTCGGGCTGACCGCCGTCCCGCCGACCGGCTGGGGAAAGTCGTCGTGGCGGCGGCGCCAGTTGCTCACCGCGGCGCGGCCGACCGCGGCCAGCCGTGCGATATCGGCCGCGGTCACGGTCGCGTCGTTCGGCACCGGCACTCCCATCGGCGGACGGCCTCGATGATCTCCACCCTAGCGCCTACCTCGGCCGATGTTCGGGTTGATCTCGTTCACGCGCATCGAACCCAGCGACCCTTCATGCACTCACGTGAACGCCATCTAAATGGTTGATTGTATTCACAGCTTCCCGTGTGGTTTGCTGTGTACAGCCGATCCGCTTCCCCCCCCCGAGATCAGCGGAGTTGATGACGATGCATGTCCCGACGATGTCGCTGCGCGAGTTCGACGACGCCCAGCGCCGGATGCCGCCCGGTCTCGCCGGGCGGACCCAGCGGATGCGGGCCTGCGCGACCCGGGCCGCCTGGTGCGGATGCTGCGGCGCCGCGCGGCGGCTCCTGCGGCTGTGCTTCGCCGCCGTCCGGCACGGCGACGGCGAGATCGCGGAGATGCTCGTCACCGAGGCCGAGCACTACCTCGGCTCCGGGCGGCACCCCGTGAACTGCCCGCAGGCGCCGCCGCGTCCGGCGACCCGCGGCGGCAGGGCGCCGGCGCAGGGCCGGGTACCCGGATGGACCGGGCTCCCGGGCGCCCTCGGCGCCGCCACCGACGCGAGCTGGAAGCGGGGCACCTGCGGGATCGGCTACGTCGTCGGCGACGGGCGGTGGGGCATGCGCGGCTGGACGTTCGGCCCGCAGGACCCGACCGGTCCCCGCAGGGTCCTGGTCAGCGAGCTGCGGGCCGTGGGCCTGCTGCTCGACCGCGTCGAGGACGACCGCGACCTGGTGCTGCTCGTCGACAGCCTGTCCGCGCTGCGGTACCTGCGGGCGTGGCGGCGCGGCGACACGGGCCTGATGCCGGACGGCTACGACCTTCGGCCCCGGCGGTCCGGGGCGGCGCCGTCGCTGGTCCGGCTGGCCCGGCGGGTCGTGGGGCGGCCCGGGCTGCGGATGGAGTACGTCAAGGGCCACTCCGGCCATCCGCTGAACGAGACCGCGGACTCGCTGGCGTCCATCGCCCGGCGCCGCGTCACCGAGACCTTCGATTCCACCGCCCGCGCCGAGGGCCTCGTCGAGGCGTTCCTCCACGCGTGGCACCGCACCGGCGGCATCGCCGCCTGAACTTCCTGGAGAACGAGATGAACCGAGACCAGTACGGCCCGCGCCGCCCCGGCC
>NZ_SMKH01000374.1 GCF_004348515.1 Actinomadura sp. KC345
GAGCGGGGGTCGCCGGGCGGTCCGGCTCCGGGGGGGTAGAGCCGGCCCGCTTTCCCAAGAAAGTCTCGGGGGAGTTCGGCGTAAGCCGGACTCAAGTTCGCCTTAAACCCGAGGCAAACTTACTGACTCCAGTCTAGGCGGATACAACATATGCTGCCCGATGCTTGAGAGTTCCGTCGAGGTGCAATCACGCCCATCAGGTGAGGATTTTTCTCACCAGGTTGGGACGATCCCCCAGGACCGTGCCCCGCAAGACGCGCCTTGCACACGACAGCACTCCCGTTCCTGTGCACAGGGAGTGCATCGGGACGGAAGTGGGAGCGTACAGGAGATCTAAAGATCTTTCCGGCCGCATCGCCGGATCTGGTCGCCAAATAGAAACGATCACGGTGAGTGATCAATTCGGCGACCGGAGAGACGGTTACGGATAGTCCGGAATGGCGGGCTACATCCCGACTTGACCCCACAAGGCACCAGTGTCCCGTCCGGCGCGGCGGGCGTCCGCCGGACGGGATTTCCGAATGGGGGGCTTGTCATCAGGACGAATGAGGCGTACACAGGTCATACGGACCACGTGTCCGAGCACGGCAGCCGGGCACCCACGCGCGATCAGCCGCGGGAGGCGCGTCGAGACGGGCTTGACCCGATCCGACGAATTTGAGGTGCACGCTTGGTAACCCGGTGTGACGTGCTGGCGGCGGCGCCCTCCAGAAGGGGCGCCGCTCGCTTTGCCGGCCGCGGCCACTCGCGGCTAGTCGCGGACGTCCAGACCGAGTGCCGTCGCCAGGACGACCGCCTGATACGGATCGATCACCGCACGTCTCAGTTCGACGGTGAACGGATCCATACCCGAGATGTCACTCCCGCGTAGATCGCATCCGGAAAAGTCGGCCTTGTGGAGGGACGCGCCCGACAAGTCGACGCCGCGGAACTCCGCTCCGGCGCACCTCGCGCCCGTGAGATCGGCCTCGCGCATGCGGACGTCGGTGAAGGACGCGCGGCGGAGGTCGGCGCCCGGGAGGCCGGTGAAGGACCAGTCGCCGCCCTCGACCTTCAACAGGTCGTGGGTGCAGCCGTCGAAGAGGCCGCCGACGAGCTTGCATCCGCTGAAGGTGGCGTCGAAGAAGCCGCACCGGACGAACGTGCAGTTCAGGAACGCGGCGTCCGTATGGGTCGACGCGTTGAAACGCACACCGCGGAACGTGCAATCGGTGAAGGCGGCACCGACTCCACTGGCCTCGGTCATGTCCAGGTCCGTGAAGAGGACGCTCTCGTAGCGCTCACCCGTCAGGTCACGCGAATCCCAGTTCGCCGACGAGATCGTGCTCTCGGTGGGCGCCGCCGGACGTCCGTGCATGCGATCGGCCATGCACCAAGGATGACCCCATCCACTGACAGGAACGGGGTCAGCCGCGCATGAACGCTTCGCAGATGGCCTGCGAGTCCCGTGCCGCCGCGACCACGGCCGCCGCGCAGTGCCCGACCCATTGCGCGACGCCTTCGGAAGTGCCGGACGAGTAGGCCCGGAGCGCTTCGGCGTAGTCGTCGCCGAGTTCCAGGTGCCCGACCTCTGGCGCGACGAGTGATTTGGGGTCCAGGCCCCGGGCGACGAAGGTGAGACGTTGGGCGGCACGGGCGACGAGTCCGTCTCCCCAGCCGAAAGGACGCAAAGTCTGCAACTCGCCGTGCACGATGGCCCCGACCACGATCGCCGGCGCCTTCGTCGACTCCATCAGCAGCCCGCTGAGTGCGTCGAGGCGGGCGGCGACCTCGGACGGCGAAGGCGGCTCACCAAGGCCCAGCACGTCCTTCACGGTCCCGTCGTCCATGCGCGGGCGTCCGAGATCGGCGTTGTCGACCGCATCCGCCGCAGCGAGGACATGGAGCCGCGCCAGAGCCTGTCGCGGGGCCCTCCGCCACGTCTCTGTCAGAGCCCCCAGTTCGGCGGAGACGCGCAGAGAACCCTGCACGACCGGGTCGGACGGGTTCTCGGTGGTGCGAAGCTCGTCCAGCGTGACCGAGGCGCCTTCGAGCACGGCCGAGGCACGCGCACCGCGCAGCGCCGACTCCGTGGACACCTCCGCGCTGCGCCGCCGCAGGATGCGATGGCCGAGCAGCCGGTCCACCGCGGAACGCGCGTCATCGACCGCGTCGGCCACGCCGGGCAAGTTCGCTACATCAGCAAGGGCATCGGTCACGGCAAGACCTTATGCGGTCGCCCGGAACGCCTGGGCAACGCCCCATAGACGGGCGGGAGGCAAGCGATTCCGGCACGGCAGACCGGGAAGAGCTGTTGTGTTGGGTGTCACCCAACACCATCCGGAGCCGGGGCTCCGGTCGCGCTCTTCCCCGACATCCACCGGTCAGCTTGTGGAAAACAGGTCCTTCCTGGTGAAGTGGGGATACCGGGCGACCCCGCTTCAGCTAGCAAGGAGTGCGCGTTGAGCCAGAGCCAAGAAACACTGTCGAACCTGCTGCAGGAGACTCGGCGCTTCCCTCCGCCCGCAGAACTCGCCGAGTCGGCCAACGTCAAGGCCGACGCGTACGAGCGCGCAGCGGAGGACAGCCAGGGTTTCTGGGAGGAGCAGGCGGACAGGCTCACCTGGACGAAGCGCTGGGACGATGTCCTGGACTGGAGTAACCCCCCGTTCGCGAAGTGGTTCGTCGGCGGGGAACTGAACGTCGCCTACAACTGCGTCGACCGTCACGTTGAGGCGGGACGTGGAGAGAAGGTGGCCTACCACTGGGAGGGCGAACCCGGCGACTCCCGCACCATCACCTACGCCGACCTCCAGAGCGAGGTCAACAAGGCCGCCAACGCCTTGCTCGAACTGGGCGTCCGCAAGGGCGACCGGGTCGCGATCTATCTGCCGATGATCCCCGAGCTGCCGATCTCGATGCTGGCGTGCGCACGCATCGGCGCGACGCACTCGGTCGTGTTCGGCGGCTTCTCGTCCGAGGCGCTCCGTACGCGCATCGACGACGCGCAGGCCAAGCTCGTCATCACCTCGGACGGCGGCTTCCGGCGCGGCAAGCCGTCGGACCTGAAGGGGATCGTGGACGAGGCCGTCGCGCAGACGCCGACGATCGAGCACGTTCTCGTCGTGCGCCGCACAGGCGAGCAGGTGGCCGACAACGACCGCGACCTGTGGTGGCACGACGTCGTGGACCGGCAGAGCGACCAGCACACCGCCGAGCCCATGGACGCGGAACACCCGCTGTACATCCTGTACACGTCCGGAACGACGGGAAAGCCGAAAGGCATCCTGCACACCACGGGCGGCTACCTGACGCAGTGCGCGTACACCCACCACGCGGTGTTCGACCTCAAGCCGGAGACGGACGTCTACTGGTGCTCGGCCGACATCGGCTGGGTCACGGGGCACTCCTACATCGTGTACGGGCCCCTTGCCAACGGCGCCACCAGTGTCATCTACGAGGGCACGCCCGACACGCCCAACAAGGGCCGCTGGTGGGACGTCATCCAGAAGTACAAGGTGTCCATCTTCTACACCGCGCCCACGGCGATCCGGACGTTCATGAAGTGGGGAGACGACATCCCCGCCCAGTACGACCTGTCGTCCCTGCGCGTACTGGGGTCGGTCGGTGAGCCGATCAACCCCGAGGCCTACATCTGGTACCGCACCCACATCGGCGGTGACCGGACCCCGGTCGTGGACACGTGGTGGCAGACCGAGACGGGCGCCATCATGATCAGCCCGCTGCCGGGAGTCACGGCGGGCAAGCCCGGCGCCGCGATGCGCCCGCTGCCCGGCATCGCCGCGGACGTGGTGGACGACCAGGGCCGGCCGGTGCCGAACGGCGGCGGCGGGTTCATGGTGGTCAAGGAGCCGTGGCCCGGCATGCTCCGGACGATCTGGGGCGACGACGAGCGCTACGTCAAGACGTACTGGTCGCGTTTCGAGGGCCTGTACTTCGCCGGCGACGGCGCCAAGAAGGACGAGGACGGCGACTTGTGGCTGCTCGGCCGCGTGGACGACGTCATGCTCGTGTCCGGGCACAACATTTCCACCACGGAGGTCGAGTCGGCGCTGGTGTCGCACCCGAAGGTCGCCGAGTCGGCGGTCGTGGGCGCGACCGACCCGGTCACCGGGCAGGCCATCGTCGCGTTCGTCATCCCGCGCGGCGACGCCGGAGGCGACGTCGAGGGCGAGGACTTCCTGCGGGAACTGCGCGACCACGTCTCCAAGGCGCTCGGCCCGATCGCCAAGCCCCGCCAGATCATGATCGTCCCGGAGCTGCCCAAGACCCGCTCCGGCAAGATCATGCGGCGGCTGCTGCGGGACGTCGCCGAGAACCGCAGCGTCGGCGACGTCACCACGCTCGCCGACAGCACGGTGATGGACCTGATCTCCGAGAAGCTGCCGAGCGCCAAGTCCGAAGACTGACCGGGAGTCCGGCCAGCAGGCCCGAAGGCCGCAACGAACGTCACGGCCCGCGTCCGGTGCACCACACCGGCCGCGGGCCGTCGTCGTGCCGGTGGCAGACTGCCCCCTGCGGGAGCGGCGTCACTCGCCGGGTGGTTTCACCGTTTCGCTGCCGTTCGGCGGTTTGGCCTATACCGACCCGTCACAATTCGAGAGAGTGACGACTGCGGCCCTGATCGCGGGCGTTCGCAGGGAACGGGCTCGCCTCGGCGGCCGCGGCCGTCGTCTTCGGAGAAGGGTGCGTCTGCGCGCGCCGGGACTAAGGAGAAAAATCGATATGTCCAAGGCTCTACCGGGCGAGCGCATGGAGGACAAGTCCGTCGGCGACCTCGTCGGGATGGCGTCGCAGAACATCTCCAACCTGATCAGGGCGGAGATGGACCTGGCCAAGATGGAGCTCAAGGCCGACGCCAAGAAGGCAGCCGTCAGCAGCGTGATGTTCACCATCGCCGCCGTGATGGGCGGCATCGTCGTCATCCTGCTGTCCATCTCGTTCGCGTACGGCCTGGTCGCCCTCGGCGTGTGGCACTGGGCGGCGTTCCTGATCGTCGCCATCGTGTACGTGGCGCTCGCCATCGCCCTGATGCTCATCGCCAAGCGGCTCATCAAGAAGATCGAAGGCGGCAAGCGGACCCGCAAGACGCTGAAGAACGACCTGGAGACCCTGCGCAAGCGCGGCGGCTCCGACACCCCCGAGCTGACGGTCTGACCCACGCCATGTCCGGGAACGATGCGTCGCTGATCGAGGTCGACGGGCCGTGGACGCACCGGCAGATCAGTGCCGGTGGTACGCGTTTCCACGTCACCGAGGCCGGTGAGGGCCCGCTCGTCCTGCTGCTGCATGGCTTTCCCGAGTTCTGGTGGTCGTGGCACAACCAGCTCGTGTCACTGCCCGCGGCCGGCTACCGCGCGGCCGCGGTCGACCTGCGCGGGTACGGCGGCAGCGACAAGCCGCCCCGCGGCTACGACCTCGTCACGCTGGCCGGGGACGCCGCCGGGCTCGTCCGTGCGCTCGGCGAGGCCAACGCGGTCGTCGCCGGGCACGACTGGGGCGGGCTCCTGGCGTGGACGATGGGCGTCTACCACCCGAAGGTCGTCCAGCGGCTCGCCGTGGTGAGCGCCCCGCATCCGCTGCGGCTGCGCCAGGCCGTCGTGGGCGATCCGCGCCGGCAGGGGTGGGCGACGCGGCACACGTTCGGTTTCCAGCTGCCGCTGTGGCCTGAACGGCGCCTTGTCCGCGATGACGCGGCGATGGTGGGACGGCTCCTGCACGACTGGTCCGGCCCAGGCTGGCCGGACGAACGCACAGAGCAACTCGTCAGGAGGGCCGTACAGATCCCTGGGGTGGCGCACAGCGCGCTGGAGTATCACCGCTGGCTCATCCGTTCGCTGGTCCGCCCGGACGGTGTCCGCTACGCGCACCGGATGCGGGCCCCCATCCACGTCCCCACGCTCCAGTTGCACGGCGCGCTGGACACGTGCTCCCTCCCGGCCAGTGCCCAGGGCTCCGGCCGCTACGTGGCCGCCCCCTACCGCTGGAAGCTCATAGAGGGCGCAGGACACTTCCCGCACCAGGAACGCCCCCGCGCCTTCGACGCCCAACTCCTCGGCTGGCTGGCCGACCCCGAGCCAGAGCGTTAACCGTGGAGGAGCCCGCGTACCGTGGAGGCATGCGGGATCGGGACGAGTCCGGGCGCCCACGCAACGCACGGCCACGCGACGCGTATGGACGTCCTCTGCCTCACGGCACGTCAGGCATACCCACGATGCCGGAAGACCTCGACATGCCGCCCGCGGACGCGCTGGTCGAGGCACAACGCCTCCTGGACGCCGATCGTCCGTTCCATGCGCACGAGGTCCTCGAAGCGGTCTGGAAGGCGTCTCCAGAGCCCGAACGCGAACTCTGGCGGGGCTTGGCACAGGTCGCCGTAGGGATCACCCACCTGCGAAGGGGGAACACGCGCGGCGCCGAGGCGCTCCTTACCCGCGCAGCCGAACGCCTCGCCCCGTACGAGGCCGCCCCTCCGCACGGCATCGACGTCCAGGGGGTCGTCCACCGCGCACACGACCTGGCCGCCCACCCCGAGAAC
>NZ_SMKH01000375.1 GCF_004348515.1 Actinomadura sp. KC345
CCCGGACCTCGGCGTCATCGTCGGCTCCGAGTAGGAGATGGCCTCGGAGCGTTGGTTTCCCACACAGGGTCACCTTCCTATGCCATAGAGTCAACGCTCGGCGGGGGGCCTCGGGAGGAGACTTCGGTGGCCCGATGGGACGACGGCACGGACGAGCTGGTGGTCCGGGCACGCGACGGCGACGGCGCCGCGTGGGCCCGGCTGGTCGAGCGGCACAGCGGGCTGCTGTGGTCGATCGCGCGCTCGCACGGGCTGAACGACGCCGATTCCGGCGACGTCGTGCAGACGACATGGCTGCGGCTGGTGGAACGGATCGACGGGCTGCGCGATCCGGCCGCCACGGGCTGCTGGCTGGCGACGACCGCGCGGAACGAGAGCCTGCGCCTGGTGCGCCGGCGCGGGCGCGACCTGCCGCTCGTCCCCGCGCCGCGGGCGCCGGAGCCGGGCCCCGACCAGGTGGTCCTGGGCCGCGAGCGCCTGGGGCTGGTCGGCGCGGCGCTGGAGTCGCTGCCGCGCCGCTGCCGGACGCTCCTGCGGCTGTTCGCGCTCGCGTCCAGCCACGCCGAACTGGCCGCCGCCCTCGGCATCCCCATCGGCAGCGTCGGGCCGACCCGCGCACGGTGCCTGGACGCGCTGCGGAGGCTCGTGCCGTGAACGACGACGAGCTGATGGCGGGCGTCCGCCGCGCGTTCGAGGCCCTGGACCCGGTGCCGCAGGACGTCCTGGCGGCGGCGCGCGCGTCGATCGCGTGGCGGGCGCCGTCGGCGGCGCTGGCGGAGCTGGCGCACGACCGGGGCGGCCGGACGGCGGCCGGAGTCCGGGGCGGGACGCGGCGCGTGCTGACGTTCACGTGCCCGGGGTCGACCGTGGAGATCGAGGTGTCGGAGCACGGCCGGGACCGCGAGATCACCGGCCGGCTCGTCCCATCGTCGTCCGGAGTCGTGCAGGTCCGGCACCGGGACCTGCCACCGGACGGCATCACCGCACGCGCGGAGTCCGCCGGCCTGTTCTGCGTGCCCCACGTCCCCGAAGGACTGGTGAGCCTCGTCTTCCGCCTGGACGACGGCACATCGATCGTCACGAGCTGGGTCCACCTGTGACCGTCCCCGACGAGCGCGCCCTGCTCCACCTGGCCGCCGCGGACCCGGCGGCCGCCCTCGAAAACGCCCTCACCCTCCTCGGCCCGGCCGGCGGTCCGCCCGGGGAGGACGGCGCGGCGCGGCGGCGGGTGGTGCTGCTGCGGGTCGCCGGGCTGGCGGCCAAGGAGCTGGGGCGGCTGGAAGAGGGGCTCGCGTTCCTTCACCGGGCGCTGGAGCTGGCCGGGGACGGCTACGCGGCGGCGCAGGTGCGGATGAATCTCGTCGGCCTGCTCACTGCGCGCGGTGACATCTCCGGTGCGCTCGCTCTGGTGCGGGAGGCGGAGAACGTACTGCGCGGGCCGGACGCCGACCGTCTGGCCGCCAACAAGGCGTGCGCGCTGGCACGGGCCGGGCGGCTGGACGAGGCCCACGTCGTGACCGCCGAGGCTCTGCCTCGCCTGAGGGAAGGGCACGATCCGGCCGTGCTCAACGGCCTGCTCACCAACCTCGGGCTGGCGCAGGCGTTCCGTGGCGACTTCGAGAGCGCGGAGCGTGCTCTGGCCGAGGCGGTCGACGTGGGCGAGGCGGCCGGGTTGCGTCACCAGACGGCGATGTCCAAGGGGAACCTCGCCTTCGCGGTGTCGCGGCGTGGGGACGTCCCGCGCGCGCTTCGGCTCTTCGCCAAGGCCGAACCCGACCTGTCCGGTGAACGCCTGGCGCAATGCAGGTTCGACCAGGCGGAGACCCTCATCATGGCGGGCCTGCCAGGGGAGGCGCGGCCCGTCCTCATCGCCGCCCTGGAAGCCGCCACCGCCAACGGATACGGCTGTGACACCGCGGACGGGTTCCTCCTGCTCGCCCACGCCGAGCTGGCCGACGGCAACCCGGAACGGTGCACGGACGCGGCCGAACGGGCACGCGCCGCCTTCGCGGAGCAAGAGCGGACCGGATGGATGCTCCTGGCCGAGCACATGCTCCTCCGGGCGCGGTGGGCGTCGGGTGAGCGTTCGGCCGTCCTGCTCCGTTCGGCGGAGGCCACGGCCGAACGGCTGGACGGCGGCGGCTGGGGCGACGCCGCCGACGAGGCCCGCATCGTCGCGGCCCGCGTGGCACTGTCGCTGGGACGACCGGCCGGGCACCTGCTCTCACCGGTCGCACGTTCACGCGGCTCCGCGTCCGCCCAGATCGCCGCCTGGCACGCCGTCGCCCTCGAACGCGCCGCGCGGGCCGACCACGGCGGCGCGGTCGACGCGGTCAAGGCCGGCCTCCAGGTCGCCGAAGACCATGCGGAGGCGCTCGGAGCGCTCGACCTGCGGGCACGCGCCGCGGGACTGGCCTCCGAGTTGTCCGACCTCGGGCTCGGCCTGGCCCGCTCGGCGCCGGAACTGCTCGCCGTCGAGGAACGGCGGCGGGCGATCGCGCGCCCGGGCCGGGTCCGTCCTCCCCGGGACCCCGAGCGGGCGGCGGCGCTGACCGCGCTGCGCGTCCGCAGCGCCGAGCACACGGCGGGGACGGCCCAGGGCGGCGCGCCGGCGGCGGCGTCGAGGGACATGGCGGCCCTGGAGGCGAAGGTCCGCGCGCGGACGCGGCACCGCCCGTCGGGCGCGTCCCCGCCGCGCTCCCCCGGCATCACCGAGATCACCGCCGCGCTCGGCGAACGGGCGCTCGTCGAGATGATCTCGATCGGGCCCGAGCTGCACGCCGTGTCCGTCGCCGGCGGTGAGGCACGCCGCCATCACCTCGGGCCGTGCGGCGACGCGGTCCAGGAGACCGGCCTGATCCGCTTCGCCGTCCGGCGCCTCGCCGCGGACGACGGCCGGGAGGAACTCTCCGCCCTGGCCGACGCGGCCCGGCGTCTCGATCGGCTTCTGCTCGCCCCGCTGAGAGACCACGTCGGCGACCGGGATCTCGTCATCGTTCCGACCGGTGCGCTGCACGGCCTGCCCTGGGCCGTGCTCCCTTCCCTGGCCGGACGTCCCTTCTCGGTCGTCCCGTCCGCCGGCGCCTGGATCCATGCCCGCGAGCCCGGCCGGGCGGACGGGCATGCCGTCCTCGTGGCAGGGCCCGGCCTCCGCCACGCCGAACGCGAGATCTCCGCTCTGCGACGCCTCCACCCGCACGCGATCGTCCTGGACGGCCCGGACGCGCGCGCGGAGCAGGTCCGGGACGCCCTCGACGGTGCCGCTCTCGCGCACATCGCCGCCCACGGCGAGTTCCGCGAAGGCAATCCGCTGTTCTCCCGGCTCCTCCTCGCCGACGGCCCGCTGACGGTCCACGACCTGGACGAGCTGACCGACCCGCCGCGCATGATCGTCCTGTCGGCGTGCGACATCGGACGTGCCGGGGAGGGCGACGCCGTGCTCGGCATGGCAGGCGCCCTCCTCGCCCTCGGCACGGCCACCGTGATCGCCAGCGTCACCCCCGTCCGCGACGCGGCGACGCCGGAGTTCATGTCCGCCTTCCACACCGGCGCGGCCGCGGGCCGTCCCCCGGCCCATGCCCTCGCCCAGGCCCCGCGCGCCCCAGGAGTCACCGGCTTCCTATGCCTGGGCACCGGCTGATGGCCCGGGGTGAACGGGGGTGGGGTGGCTTCAGTTGGCGCCGGTGGCCACTGGGTTGGACGGGTCCGTCACCCAGTTGGACCAGGAGCCCACGTAGAGGGCGGCGGGGATGCCGGCGAGGTTGAGGGCGAGGATCTCGTGGGCGGCCGTCACGCCGGAGCCGCAGTAGGCGCCGACGTCCGAAGCGTCCGTGGCGCCGAGCTTCGCGAAACGCTCCCGCAGCAGCTCCGGGGGCAGGAAGCGGCCGTCCACGCCGACGTTCCCGGACGTCGGGGCGTTGCGGGCGCCCGGGATGTGCCCGGCGACGGGATCGACGGGCTCCTGGTCGCCGCGGTACCGCGCGGCGGCGCGGGCGTCGAGCAGGACGCCGCCCGTGGCCAGTTCGGCGGCTCCCTCGGCGTCCAGGACGGGCAGCCGGCCCGGATCGGCGATGAAGTCGCCGGGTTTCACGTCCGGCTCCACGGTGCTCACCGGGCGGCCCGCCTCCGTCCAGGCGCGGTAGCCGCCGTCCAGGACGCGGACCCGGTCATGCCCGAAGTAGCGCAGGGACCACCAGACACGCGCGGCGGACATGGAGTCGGCGTCGTCGTACACCACGACGACGCTGTCCTTCGAGACGCCCGCCCGGCGCATGGCCGACTCGAAGACGACGGGTTCGGGAAGGGGATGGCGGCCGCGTTGCCCGGGCGGTCCGGCCACGTCGCGATCGAGGTCGACGAAGACGGCGCCGGGCAGGTGCCCCTTGCGGTAGGACTCGAATCCCGGGGGGCCCGCCAGATGCCATCGGACGTCCAGCAGGACCACGGGCGTCTGCCTCCGGAGCAGCCGGTCCAACGCGGGCACTTCGATGAGAGGGTGCACACCGCCAGTTTGACCGTCGGCGCCCGGATTAGGGAGGGGCGAATCCCGGTTCATCTCAAAGTCCTCACGGGCGTCGGGGCCGGGGCCTCCAAGGGCCGGGGGCGCGTCAGGGCCGGGACGTGGTCAGCAGCGGCACGAGCTGCTCGGCCGGGACGAGCGAGCCGTGCATGCCGACCATCCGCTCCAGCCACGGCTCCCGTTCGGACGCCACGATCGCGAGATCGGCGTGCGGCACCGCGACCACGTCGCCGACGCGCTCCAGCATCCCGTCGCCGACCGGTCCGAACCATCCGTGCTCGGCGGCCCGCTCACGCGGAAGCACCCACGCGCGGGCTCCCAGCAGGGCCGTCCATGCGGCGAGGACGTCGTCGTGGGCGCCCGGTTCGCTGTAGACGTACCGAGCGCGGGCGTCACCGCCGAGGAGGGCGACGCCCTCCTTCAACTCGGGAGCGGTGTCGACGTCCACACGTTCCGTGGGGTCGACCATGCCGTGGTCGGCCGTCACGTAGAGCGCCGACCCGGGCGGCAGCACGGCCGCGATCTGCTGGACGAGGACGTCGACGAACCGCAGCTGGTGCCGCCAGTCCCGGGAGCCGACACCGAATCGGTGGCCGGTCGCGTCCAGGTCGGCGTGGTAGGCGGCGACGTAGGAGCGGTCGCCGCGGCGCAGCGCCCGCTCGATGCGGCCGACGAGCTGGCCGAGGGTCTCGGCGCTGTCGTACCGGGCACCGCGGGTGGTGGCGAGGCTGAGCCCGGTCTTCCGGTACTGGTGGAGCGAGACGTACGACGCCTCGATCCCCTTGGCCGCCGCACGCTCGTACACGGTCCGGACGGGCTGGAACGTCTCCGGCTCCGGGTCCTCCTGGTCGTTCCAGAGAAGGCAGTGGAGCAGCCTGCCGGTGGCGGGGACGACCATCTGCAGGCCGAGCAGCCCGTGCGCGCCGGGCGGCGCGCCCGTCCCCAGCGACCCCAGGCTCGTCACGGTCGTCGCCGGGAACCCGGACGTGATCGGGCGGCCCTGCATCGCGTTCAGGTAGGGCGCCTCGTCCGGGTGGGCTCTGAGCTGCTCCCAGCCGAGACCGTCGACCAGCAGGACGCAGGCGCGCGGCAGCGCGGGCAGGTCCAGGACGTTCGCGGCGTCCGGGACGCCCAGCGACGCCAGCACCGACGTCGGCAGATCGGCGAGCGCGCCCGCCCCGTAGCGGGGAACGGGCGCCTCCGCGGCCTCGGGCGTCACAGGATTCACTTCTCCCGCACGGTTCGTCGCGGTCACGCGATCACCGCGCGGTCGCGGCGGACAGTTCCTCGGCGAACGCCAGCACCTGGCCGACGGCATCACCGCCGTCGGCGGCCTCGCTCACCCTCAAGGACAGGTCGTCGGCCGTGACGCTGCCGGTGTAGCCGTGGTCGGCCTCGCAGTTCTCGTCGCCGCACGTCGCGGGCTCGAGGTCGATGTGGGCGATCGCGCCCCAGCCGATGGTGAGCACGACCTCCGTCGGCGGCACCCCCGGCACGTACGACGCGGGGTCCGGAACGACCCGCGTCACCGCGACCGACTGGACCCGTTCCAGCTTGACGGCCTCGGTGGTCGTGGAGGCGTGGGGCCGCACCATGCCCTCGCCGGGCGGGTGCTCGTCGGTGTGGCACACCAGCAGCCGGGTCGCCGACAGCACGAGCACGGTGACGTGCCGCCGCACCTCCATCGCGGGGTCGAACGTCGCCTCATGGTGGACCACGTAGGCGACGACGGGCTCGTCCCCGACGGCCGACTCCACCGCGTCCGCGACCAGGGCCGGGTAGTAACCGCTGCGGTCGATCGCACTGCGCAGACCGCTCACCGTCGCTCGGGTTTCCCTCATGGCCCCATCCTGCCCTGTCCATGGCCGGACGCGCACATGACCGTCCCGGCTCACGGTCATCCGGGCGGGCACCGGGTACGGGAACCGCATGGACGAGAAGCCGCTTCCCAAGCCACAGCCGGTTCCCCCTTTCTCTTTAACCC
>NZ_SMKH01000376.1 GCF_004348515.1 Actinomadura sp. KC345
GCCCTGGCCCGCCCACACGACCTCGCCGGCGGACGTC
This sequence comes from Actinomadura sp. KC345, assembly GCF_004348515.1. GTDB lineage: Bacteria > Actinomycetota > Actinomycetes > Streptosporangiales > Streptosporangiaceae > Spirillospora. The sequence goes on from NZ_SMKH01000376.1 coordinate 38, forward strand.
AGCTCGTCCAGCATGGCGGGGGAGTAGCCGGGGACCCGGGCCGGCAGGACCAGCGTCTCCAGCGCCGACGCGGGGACGGCCGCGCCCTGCAGCTGCTCGATCGCCTGGACGAGCGCGTCGACGCCGCGCAGCCGGGAGCCGCCCGCGATCCCATGCCAGACGGGCAGGAAACGCCCGAGCGCCTCCGGCGGGGACGGCTCCACCTCGGCGCGCAGCCGCGCCAGGGACCGGCGCCGCAGCGTCCGGAGCACGCCCGTGTCGCACCATTCGGTGGTCAGCGGGCCCGTCACGGTCTCGACGGGCAGGAACTCGCCCTCCACGACGCGCCCCGCGCCCGCCAGCCGCCGCAGCGTCTCGACCGCCACGGCGGACCCCAGGCCGAAGCGCGCGGCGGGCTCGCCGGCCCGGAACGGCCCGTGCGTGCGCGCGTATCGGGAGATCAGGTCGCCGAGCGGGTCGGCCACCGGTTCGAGGAACGCCTCGGGCACGCCCACGGGCAGCGGCGCCCCGAGCGCGTCCCGGAGCCGCGCCGCGTCCTCGATGGCGGCCCAGTGCTCCGCCCCGGCGATCCTGACCCGGATCGCCCGCCGGGTCGCCTCCAGCTCCTCCAGCCACCGCGACACCTGGACGGCCGCCTCCCCGCCCTCGGAGAGGGTGCGCTCGGCCGCCTCCGCCGTGGTGAGGGGGCCGAGGGCGCGCAGGAGGTCGGCGACGCCCTCCAGGTCGCGGGCCTTGCGGTCGGACGCCAGGCGCTGGAGCTCGCGCTCGGTGTCGGCGACGGCCTCGGGGTCGAGGAGTTCGCGGAGATCGGCCTGGCCGAGCAGCTCGGACAGGAGCGCCGTGTCGAGCGCGAGCGCCTGGGCGCGGCGTTCGGCGAGCGGGGAGTCGCCCTCGTACATGAACGCGCCCACGTAGTGGAACAGCAGCGAGCGGGCGTAGGGGGACGGCTCGGGCGTCTCCACCTCGACCATGCGGACCTTGCGTCCGGACAGGTCGCGCATCAGCTGCACCAGGCCCGGGACGTCGAACACGTCCTGCAGGCACTCGCGCATCGTCTCCAGGACGATCGGGAACGACGGGTACTTGCTCGCGACGGCCAGCAGCTGCGCCGCGCGCTGGCGCTGCTGCCAGAGCGGCATGCGCTTGCCGGGGCGGTGGCGGGGGAGCAGCAGCGAACGGGCCGCGCACTCGCGGAACCGGGCCGCGAACAGCGCCGAGCCGCCCAGCTCGTCCACGACGGTGCGCTCGACGTCGTCGGCGTCGAACACGGCCAGGTCGAGGCCGGGCGGCTCGTCCATGTCGGGGATGCGGATGACGATGCCGTCGTCGGCGTGCATCGCCTGCGCGTCGACGCCGTACCGTTCGCGCAGGCGTCCGGCTATGGCGAGCGCCCACGGCGCGTGCACACGCGCGCCCAGCGGCGAGTGGACGACCATCCGCCAGTCGCCGAGTTCGTCGCGGAAACGCTCGACGACCATCGTGCGGTCGTCGGGGACGTGGCCGGTGGCCTCCCGCTGCTCGTTCACGTAGGAGACCAGGTTGGCGGCGGCCCACGCGTCCAGCCCGGCGGCGGTGACGCGCTCGCGGGCGTCGCCGTCCGGCAGGCCCGCCAGCTCGCGGGTGAACGAGCCGAGCGCGTGGCCCAGCTCGGCGGGGCGGCCGAGCGTGTCGCCGTGCCAGAACGGCAGCTTCCCCGGCTGCCCGGGGGCGGGCGAGACGAGCACGCGGTCCGGGGTGATGTCCTCGATCCGCCACGAGCTGGCGCCGAGGACGAACACGTCGCCGACGCGCGACTCGTACACCATCTCCTCGTCGAGTTCTCCCACGCGCGACGCCTTCTCGCCCACCAGGAAGACGCCGAAGAGGCCGCGGTCGGGGATCGTCCCGCCGCTGGTCACGGCGAGGCGCTGCGCCCCCGGGCGGTCGCGCAGGACGCCGGTGACGCGGTCCCAGACGACGCGCGGGCGCAGTTCGCCGAACTCGTCGCCGGGGTAGCGGCCCGCGAGCATGTCGAGGGTCGCCTCAAGCGCGGAGCGGGGGAGCGTGGCGTAGGGGGCGGCGCGCTTGACGAGCGACTCCAGGTCCTCGACCGTCCACTCGTCCATGGAGACCATCGCGACGATCTGCTGCGCGAGGACGTCCAGGGGGTTGCGCGGGTAACGCAGCTCCTCGATCTCGCCGCCGCGCATGCGTTCGGCCACCACCGCCGTCTGGACGAGATCGCCCCTGTACTTGGGGAAGATGACGCCCTTGGACACGGCTCCCACCTGGTGGCCCGCGCGTCCGACGCGCTGGAGCCCGTTGGCCACCGATGGCGGCGACTCCACCTGGACGACGAGATCGACCGCGCCCATGTCGATGCCCAGTTCGAGGCTGGACGTCGCCACGACGGCGGGCAGACGACCCTCCTTCAAGGCGTTCTCGATACCGGCCCGCTCTTCCTTGGAGACCGACCCATGATGCGCGCGGGCGATCTCCAAGGGCGCCCCTCTGCCCGCGCCCGCCTGGGCCATCGTCGCCGCGGGGGAGTGGTCCTCGGGCAGGGGCTCGCCGGTGGCGCGCTCGTAGGCGAGTTCGTTCAGGCGGCCGCAGAGGCGCTCGGCCAGCCGCCGCGAGTTCGCGAACACGAGCGTCGAGCGGTGCGCCTGGATGAGGTCGAGCAGTCGGTCCTCGACATGGGGCCAGATGCTGCGCTGGCGCGGATCGGCCGTGCCCGAGTCGTCGACGAACTGCCCGACCTCGCCCATGTCCTCCACCGGGACGACGATGTCGAGGTCGAAGACCTTGTCGGAACGCGGCTGGACGACCGTCGCGGGCCGCGTCCCGCCCAGGAACGCCGCGACCTCGTCCGCCGGGCGGACGGTCGCCGACAGGCCGATCCGCTGGGCGGGCCGTTCGAGGAGGGCGTCGAGGCGTTCCAGGGACAGCGCCAGGTGAGCGCCGCGCTTGGTCCCCGCCACCGCGTGCACCTCGTCCACGATGACCGTCTCCACCCCGCGGAGCGACTCGCGCGCCCGGGAGGTGAGGATCAGGAACAGCGACTCCGGTGTCGTGATCAGAATGTCGGGCGGCCTGGTGGCCAGCCGGCGGCGCTCGTCGGCCGGGGTGTCGCCCGACCGCATCCCGACCCGGACGCTCGGCTCCGGAAGGCCGAGCCGCCGCGCCGCGTGGCGGATGCCGGTCAGCGGGGCGCGCAGGTTGCGCTCGACGTCGACGGCGAGGGCCTTCAGCGGCGAGACGTACAGGACCCGGCAGCGCCGCAGGGCCTCCTCGGGCTCCGGCCCGCCGGCGAGCCGGTCGAGCGACCAGAGGAACGCCGCCAGGGTCTTGCCGGAGCCGGTCGGCGCCACGACGAGCGTGTCGTCCCCGCTCGAAATCGACGCCCACGCACCGCGCTGGGCGGGAGTGGGCGCGGCGAAGGCTCCGGAGAACCACGCCCGGGTCGCCGGAGAGAAGCGTTCGAGCACGTCACCGCCCATGCCGCCATACTGCCTCCCGGGTCCGACAAAGTGCGGCCACGTGGTGTGCGTCACATTGTAAGCAGGCACTTGTCCGGGCATGGTCTACGGGTAGGAGTCCCCGCCGCCGACGGAGTGCCGATGCCCTACCTCCTCCTGTCCCTCGGGGTGCTGTTCGCCCTGGCCGCGGCCAACGCGCACGCTCCCCGGCGCGGCGCCGTCCTCCTCGCGCCGAGCTTCTTCGTGGGCTGGCTGACGATCGAGATGGCGCCGCACGTGCTCGTCACCTGGGCGGCGGCGACCGCCCTCACGGCGGCGTTCGGGGGGCTGGACGGCTGGGCGGGCTGGACCGGCCTCGTCCTTGCCGTCCTCGGCATGGCGGGCGTCGCGGCCACACTCGTCGCGACGCGCCGCACGGTCGTCACCCTGCGGGACAGCGGCGTCCCCCTCGACCTGGACCCGGAGGACGCGCCCCGCTATCCGCGTGCGCATCTCTTCGTCCCGCAGCTGTGCCTCATCCCTCGCAAGGGCGTCCGCGTCGAACGCAACATCGTGTTCCACGAAGGAGGTACCTCGTTCCACGAAGGAGGTACCTCGTTCCACGAAGGAGGTACCTCGCCCCACGAGGAGGGGCGGCTGCGGCTGAAGCTGGATGTCTTCCGTACCGCAGGCGGGCGCTCCGGTGGGGAACTGCGTCCCGGGCTCATGCAGATCCACGGCGGCGCGTGGGTCATCGGAGACAAGCGTGAGCAGGGCCTGCCCTTGCTGAACCACATGGCCGTCCAAGGGTGGGTGGGGTTCAACGTCAACTACAGGCTCAGTCCTCGCGCGACCTGGCCTGAGCACCTGATCGACCTGAAGCACTTCGTCGCCTGGTACAAGGAGCACGCCGAGGAGTACGGCGCCGACCCCGATTTCCTCTGCGTGACGGGTGGTTCGGCCGGCGGGCATCTCACGGCGATGGTGGCGTTGACCGCGAACGTGCCGGAGTTCCAGCCGGGCTTCGAGGACGCCGACACCAGCGTGCAGGGCGCCGTTCCGTTCTACGGCGTCTACAACCTCTTCGAGGCGGGGCCTTGGCCGGTTCCCATGGGCGCGACCCGCCTCATGGAGCGAATGGTCGTCAAGAAGCCCTTCGCGGAGAACCACGAGGCGTACGCCAAGGCGTCACCTGTCACCTACCTCCGCGAGGACGCTCCGCCCTTCTTCGTCATCCACGGCGACCGCGACTCGCTCATCCCCGTGGCGGAGGCGCGCCGGTTCGTCGAACGGCTCCGGGACGTCTCCGGCGCGCCCGTCGTCTACGCGGAGATGAAGGGCGCCCAGCACGCCTTCGACGTCTTCCCCTCCTACCGGACGGCGCGCGTCATCGAAGGCGTCGAGCGCTACCTGACCGGCCTGCACCGGCAGTACCGCGAGGGTGCCGCCCCGGCGGTTCCCGGCGAGGTCGCGCAGTCGCTGGACCCCGCCCCGGCTCGTACGGCCCCGGGAGTGAGGCCGTCGGATAGCGTTGAAGGGTGCGGCTCACAGTTTTCTGGGATCGGATGAACCAGCAGTTCGGCGAGACCTACGCCGGGAGCGTGGCCAAGGACCACGTCCTGGCCGAACTGGGCGGCCGCACCATCGAACAGGCGCTCGCCGACGGCGAATCCGCCAAGAGGATCTGGCAGGCGGTCGTCGCCACTTTCGACGTCCCTGCGAAGCTCCAGTAGCCCTTCGGCCTCAGGAGACGTGCCGCCGCGCTACAGCGGGATGCGGTGCGGGATGAACGACGACGTGTCGTCGGTGACGAGCCCGGACGTCTCCCTGATACCGATCCCGGCCGGACCGTCGTGGACGACCCACGCCCCCAGTACCGGGTGCTGCCCGTCGAAGTCGGGCAGCGCACAGAACTCCTGGAAGACGAAGCCCTCCGCGCCGTAGTCGCCCTGGGTGCGCTGCTCGCTCCCGTCCGGGGTGACGATGCGCATGCTTGCGCCCTCCCGTCCGAGCAGCGGTTTCTGCACGTAGGACGTGAGGTTCGACGGCGTGTTCAGGTAGGTGGGCAGCAGATTGGGATGCCCGGGGAACAGCTCCCACAGAAGGACGAGCAGCGCCTTGTTCGACAGGATCATCTTCCAGATGGGCTCGATCCACGTCGTAGGGGTGCCCGGGATCTCGCGTCCGAACTGCTCCGAGACGATCCACTCCCACGGGTAGAGCTTGCAGAGCGTCCGGATCTCCTGCTCGTCCAGGTCGACGAAACGCCCGCGCGCAGGGTCCCAGCCGATGTCCTCCATGGCGATCGCCACGCCCGGAAGGCCCGCCTCCTCGGCGGTCTCCTGCATGTAGGCGATCGTCATGACCTCCTCGCCGGTCTCGTCACCGGCCGTCCAGGCGAAATGAGCCGGGCCGCCGTCCACGGTAGGGACGATCTCCTTCCAGCGGGCCACGAGCCGTTCGTGGATGGAGTTCCACTGGTCGTCCCCGGGATGGGTGTCCTGCAGCCAGTACCACTGGACGACGGAGCTCTCGACCAGCGCGGTCGGGGTGTCGGCGTTGTACTCCAGCAGCTTGGCGGGCCCGTGGTCGTCGTAGCGCAGGTCGAACCGCCCGTACAGGTGCGGGTCGCCGCGCCGCCACGACTCCTCGATCAGCGGCGCCACCCAGTCCGGGATGGCGAGGGCGTGGTAGCGGCCGGTGGAAACGACGTGCTCCACCACTTCCAGGCACATCCGGTGCAGCTCGTCGACGACCCCTTCGAGGGCGAGCACCTCGTCCATGTCGAAGGTGTAGTGCACGGACTCGTCCCAGTAGGGCCGGGTCAGGTGCTCGGGGTGCGCGGTGCGGTGGAACGCCAGGCCGTGCGCCTCGACCTTGTCGGCCCAGCCGTCGCGGGGCGCCGAACGGGCACGCTGCACGTCAGCCCCCGCCCCGGC
>NZ_SMKH01000377.1 GCF_004348515.1 Actinomadura sp. KC345
CGTTCAGGCCGTTGGCGTGGTGGCCGTTGCCGGTGTCATGCCCGTTCAGCGGGCCCCGCCCGTTGCGGCCGTTCGCCGCGTACTCCCCGGGGACGAAAGGGCGCAGCTCGTGCGCCATGATCGGTGGCCGGTCCGAAGCCTGCGGCTGGGGCTCGTCCAGGCCGGACGGCGTCTCGTCCTCCCGCGACGGGGCTCGCGGAGCCCCTCCGCCCAGGGGTGCGGTGTCCAGGGGCGACCCGCCCCACGCCGAGGGCTCCCCGCCGCCGCCCGAACCGTCCACCGGCGGACCGTCCCAGGAGGCGCCGGGCGAGCCTTCTGCGGGGGACGTGGCCCAGGGCGAAGCTTTCGGGGCGCCGTCCCACGAGGAGCCGTCCACGGGGACGCCGTCCCAGAGGGAGGGGTCCTCGCGTGGGAGGTCCTGCGGCGGGACGTCCGGTGCGGGCGGCCCCTGGTAGACGTCGGTGCTCTGCCAGAGCGGCGCGTTGACCGGCGCGACCTCGGGCGCCACGGCGGCGGAGCCCGGAGGTGCGGCGGCCGCGGCCGCGGGCTGGCGGGCCTCCGGCGGCGCGGTCGGCAGGCCGTAGTCGGGGACGGCGTCGGTCTCGTCGGGTTCGTCCTCCCGGCGGCCCCGCTGGCGCCAGCCGAGCACGAGCCCGAGGACGACCAGCAGCCCGCCGCCGCCGAGCACCAGCGGGAGCAGGAGGCCCGAGTCGTCCCCGGTGCTCTCCGCCGCGGGCTCGGGCGTCGGGGTCGCGGGCGGCGTCTCGATCGGCCCGCTGGACGTCTTGTTGATTTGGTGCGCGGCGTAGAGCGTCCGGAGCGCGTCGACCGTCCCGCGGCAGGTGGCCGAGCCGCTCGGGTATCCGCGACGCGCGGGCGACCCCTGGATCAGCGCCTGCCGGACCTCGGCCGGCGTCAGCCTCGGGTAGCGGGACCGGACGAGGGCGGCGACCCCGGCGACCATGGCCGAGGAGGCGCTGGTCCCCGTCCCGACGACGTAGCCGTTGCTGGCGTCGGCGCTGACGATGTCCACGCCGGGCGCGCAGACGGCGGCGTTGGAGCGCCGGTTGCTGTCCTTCCAGAGGCGCAGGCGGCGGTCGAGCGCACCGACGGCGATCACTCCGGGGTACGCGGCCGGAAAGTTCTTGCGGTTGGCGCCCGAGCCGTCGTTGCCCGCGGAGGCGATCAGGACGACGCCCTTGCCGAGCGCGTACTTGATCGCGCTCTCCTGGGACTTCGTGCCGTTGTAGAACTGCCGTCCCCCGCCGAGCGACATGTTGATGATCTGGGCGCCCTGGTCGACGGCGTAGCGGATGCCCTGGGCCACGGCGTCGCGGTCACCGCCGCCGTCCTGCTGGCCGTTGTCGCGCCGCAGCGGGTCGTCGTTCTCCAGCGTGACGCGGACGGACAGGATGCGGCTCTGCGGCGCGACGCCCATCATCCCCTGGGCCAGCCCAGGCCCGTGGCCGTGACCGGAGATGATGCTCGCCATCGACGTCCCGTGCAGGCCCCAGTAGCGGGTGCCCGGACGGCGCACTCCGCCGGTGAGGTCGGGTCCGGTGATGACCTGGCCGGTGAGGTCGGGATGGTTCTTGTCGACGCCGGTGTCGAGGACGGCGACCGTGACGCCGCGTCCCCTGGTGTACTTCCACGCCCTCGTCGTGCGCAGCGCCTGGAGGTGCCATTCACGGCCGCGGATCTGGTCGGTCGGCGCGTTGGCGAGGACCCCGGCCGCCGCGCCGCGCACCGCCCGTTCCCGCCGCGGCTCGTCGCCGGTCGCGATCGAGGCCGGGACGGCCACGGCGGCGACGAGGGTGAGCGCGGTGAGGGCCGCGGTCGTCCGGGCGCCGGGCCGGGTCGCCGGACGGGCACGCGCCGGACGGCGTCGACCGGCTTCGGACACGCCGCCGCACCTCCCTCCCCGGCAGATCGCCGCGCTGCACGGCGGGTTGACATTCTGCCACGCGAACCGGCCCCCGCCCGGGCACTCGACGCATTGGGGCACGTCCGGGACAGCGCGGGTCTTCTTGCCCACGACCTACCCGGCGATCCGCTCCGCGACCAGGCCGCAGCCTGACCGGCGGGTCCCAATACCCGCTGGTAACAAGTGCGCCGACAAATGCTAGCCCCTCCCCTGCGGCACGTCACCGTCGCCTTGGTCACCTTGGACGCCGTCGCCCGCTCCGGTGTCAGTGGGAGCCCGCGCCGGTCAGTGCTCTGACCGCCAGTTCGTCGTGGCGGTCGGGGTCGGGGTCCTCCCGTCCGAGGAGGGTTCCGGCGACCGCGCAGGCGAACCCGATCGGGATCGAGACGATACCGGGGTTCTCCAGCGGGAACAGGTGGAAGTCGACGCCCGCCGGGAACAGCGAGAGGCTCTCGCCCGTCACCGGGTCGGTCTTCCCCGACACGACCGGGGAGAAGAACACCAGGACCAGCGAGCTGATCAGCCCGCCGTAGATCCCGGCGACCACCCCGCTGGAGGTGAACCGCCGCCAGAACAGCGTCAGCACGATCGCGGGGAGGTTGGCCGCGGCGGCCATCGCGAACGCCAGCGCCACCAGGAACGCCACGTTCAGGTTCCGGGCGACGACCGCGAGGACGATGGCCAGCGAACCGACCAGGAACGCCGCGAACCGGGCCACCGCGACCTCCTGCGACTCGCGGGGACGGCCGAACATCAGCACCTGGCCGAAGTAGTCGTGCGCGAGCGACGTGGACGAGGCCAGCACCAACCCGGACACGACGGCGAGGATCGTCGCGAACGCCACCGCGCCGATGAACGCCAGCATGACGTCGCCGCCGAGGTGCCCGCCGACGTGCTCCCCGGCCGCCTGCGCGAGCTGCGGCACCGCGGTGTTGCCGGACGGGTCCTGCGCGACGATCGCCTGCCGTCCCACCAGGGCCGCGGCGCCGAACCCCAGCGCGAGCGTCATCAGGTAGAAGACGCCGACGAGCCCGATCGCCCAGGACACCGAGGTGCGGGCGGCGCGGCCGTCCGGGACGGTGAAGAACCGGTTGACGATGTGCGGCAGGCCGACCGTGCCGAGCACGAGCGCGACGGCGAGGCTGATGAAGTCGAGCTTGTTGACGATCGTCCGGTAGGCGTCGCCGGGGACGTCCTGCCCGTATCGCAGGCCGGGCCGCAGGAACGCCTCGCCCTTCCCGCTGGTGTCGGCGGCGGACCCGAGCATGGAGCTGACGTCGAACCCGAACCTGCCGAGCACCATCACCGTCAGCACGACCGAGCCGGCCATCAGCAGGACGGACTTGATGATCTGCACCCAGGTGGTGGCCTTCATCCCGCCGAACGCGACGTAGCAGATCATGAGCGCGCCCACCGCGACGATCGTCATCGTCTCGGCGGTGCCCGCGGACATCCCGAGGAACCGCTCCCCGTCGTGGATGCCGAGCAGCAACGACACCAGCGCGCCCGCCCCGACCATCTGCGCCAGCAGGTAGAACACCGACACGGTGACGGTGGAGACGACCGCCGCCCGGCGCACCGGGGCCTGCCGCCGCACCCGCTGGGACAGCACGTCCGCCATCGTGAACCTGCCCGCGTTGCGCATCATCTCGACCAGCAGCAGCGCGATCAGCCACGCGACCAGGAAGCCGATCGAGTACAGGAACCCGTCGTACCCGGACAGCGCGATGATGCCCGCGATGCCGAGGAAGGACGCGGCCGACATGTAGTCGCCGGCCAGCGCCACCCCGTTCTGCGGGCCGGAGAACGTCCGTCCGCCCGCGTAGAAGTCGTCGGCGCCCTGGGTGTTCATCCGCGCCCAGACCGTGATGCCCAGGGTGATCAGGATGAACGCGACGAAGAGCCCGAACGCCACCGCGTTGTGCTCGATCAACGGAGCTCACCGGCCAGCGGGTCCAGCCGCCGCCGCGCGTACGCCACATACGCCCAGGCCAGTGCGAACGTCGAGAGGATCTGCAGGACGCCGAGCAGCAGCGCGACGTTGACGTGGCCCGCGACCGTCCGGCCCATGAAATCCCGGGCGAACGCGGACAACCCGACATAGACCGAGTACCACCCGAGAGACATCGTGGCGATGACCAGCGCGGCCCGCCGGAACCTCCCGTTGAGCAGCCGGAACCGTTCATACACGGCTATAGACGCATAGCTCCCTACAGGTCCCGGTTCGCTCCCCCGACGCCCCGTGACCTCCACGTCCCCCGCCATCTGGCCTCCCCTGAACCGGAAATGACTCTCCGCAATGGATCGATCACTCCATGGGAGCAAAGTTTCCACGTGCGCAAACCCGGTTTGGCGAGATCATGAACGAGAAGACCGCTCCCTTTTGATCGCCCGCTGAGACGGCGCGGGTCAGCGCTCGACCTTCCGGTGTTTGCGGCGAGCCCTGAGCGCCGCGACGATCGAGACGCCGATCATGGCCAGGCCGACCTGGAACACCAGTTCGATCCAGTCGATGCCGGCGGTGGTGTCGACGCCGACCGACTGGGCGATCGCCGTCCCGATGATCGCCGCCACGATGCCGACGATCACGGTCAGGATGACGCCGATGGGCTGGCGTCCCGGCAGGAGCAGCCGCCCCAGCGCGCCGATGATCGCCCCGATGACGATCGCGGTGATGATCCCTGTGATGTTCATGCCCCTCGTGTGCCCACAAAGCGAGCGTACTCACATCGACGCAGGTCATCGCCGTCCGCGGCGTCCACACCGGCGACCCGGATGACGCAAGGCGGCCGCTGCGATCACTGTGGAAGGACGCCGACCCGCCGCTGCACGAGGACTTCCGAACGATGCCGTACGCCGCGACCGAGTCGCTCGGCGGCATCCCGCCCCACCCTTCCTGCACGACCCGTCCCGGACGGCCACCGCCTACACCCCCGAGAACCACCGGCGGCTCCGCGAGATCAAGCGGACCTACGACCCCCAGAACGTTCTCCACCGCAACCACAACATCGAACCCGCCTGAATGTCACTCCCCGGCGGCGGAGGACCGATCATCCCCGTCGCCCAAGCGGTCCTCACCACTCGCCGGAGCCCCCGGGGGCGCTGTTCCGGGGCAGTCCTGTTCCGCCGGGCCTGCGCGCGAACCTATCTGCGTGTCACTCGCATCGGAACGGGTCCGGCCGGGCGCAACGTGATTTCGGCCCGGCCGCGCACGGGCACCCCCGGAGCCAGATCAAGCCGGTGGGTTCGGCTGACGGTCGCGAGCACCAGCACGGCCTCCAGCATCGCGAACCCGGCCCCGACACAGATACGCCGACCTCCTCCGAAGGGCAGATACGCGTACCGGGGCCGGTCCGACTCCCCCATGAACCGCTCTGGCTGGAACCCTTCGGGGTTGGGCCAGAACTCCACATTCCTGTGCAGGAGATAGGGCGGGACGGCGACGGTCGACCCCGCCGGGATCCGCACACCGGCGATGTCGTCGTCCGCGAGGGTGTCGCGCTCGATCGTCCACGCCGGTGGATAGATCCGCATCGCCTCTTCGAGGACGGCGCGCGTCCAGGGCAGCCTGTCCACGTCGTCGGCCCTCGGTTCCCTCCCCCCGAGCACCTCGTCGACCTCGGCCTCCAGCCGTTCCCGCGCCGCCGGATACCGCGACAGCAACACGAACGTCCACGCCAGCGAGGCGGCGGTGGTCTCATGTCCGGCCAGCAGCAAGGTCAGAACCTCGTCGCGAAGCTCTGCTTCAGAGAACTCACCACGTTCCTTGAGCAGATGCAGGAGCGCCCCACCGGACGGCCCCTTGACGACACGCTGGACCAGCTCGTCCAACTGGCCGATCGCTCCACCCAGCCCCGGAACGCGCTGATACAACCCACGCTTGGCGGTCGCGCCCGGCAGGAACGTCCCGATGACCGTTCCACGCTGGAGAGCCTCCAGCGAACGTCCCGTCCGCCCGGCCTCCCCTGCGAGCTCACTGCCGAACAGCGCCCGCCCCACGATGTCCAGCGTCAACCGCCGCAACTCACCCGCCGCATCGAGCATCACGCCATCCGGCCACCGCTCGACGGCGGCCACGGCCGTCTCGACGATCCCGGGCGCGAACCCGACGACGTGCCGCTGCGCGAACACCGGCTGCACCACCCGCCGATGCCGCCGCCACGTCTCCCCTTCGCTGGTCAGCAGCCCGTCCCCGAGGATCGCCCGCAGCGGACGATACGTGAACGCCTTCACATAGTTGTCCTGGTTGGCGACAAGAACGCGCTCGGCGTGCTCGGGCCGCGACAACACGTAGAGTGCCCGCCCCCTGCCGAACGGCCCCCGCACGGCGTCCCCGTACCGCCGTCCAAGGGCCCCGTAAGTCCCCAGCGGATCCCGCGCCATCCGCGCCCACCACCGGCCGGCCTCAACAGCCCCCGGCCCGGCGACACGTCCACTCGTAGCCAACGCCATACGCCCCACCGTAGAAC
>NZ_SMKH01000378.1 GCF_004348515.1 Actinomadura sp. KC345
GTCGAGGGTGCTGCTCCAGTTGCGGACGAACTGCTTGTCCAGTGCGTGCTGGGGGCGGCCGGGCCGCCACTGGTCGGCGGGCCAGAAGCGCGAGGAGTCCGAGGTCAGGACCTCGTCGCCCAGGGTGAGGGTGCCGTCGGCGTCGCGTCCGAACTCCAGTTTCGTGTCGGCGATGATGATGCCGCGCTCGGCGGCGATGGCGGCGCCGCGCTTGTAGATCTCCAGGGTGACGTCCCTGAGGCGGGTGGCGGTGTCGTCGCCGATCTCCTGCACGACGTCGTCGTAGGTGATGAACTCGTCGTGGCCCTCGGTCGCCTTGGTGGTGGGGGTGAAGATCGGTTCGGGCAGCCTGGACGCTTCGACCAGGCCGTCCGGCAGCGAGATCCCGGAAACGGCCCCGTTCTTCTCGTACTCCTTGAGTCCCAGGCCGGTCAGGTAGCCGCGGGCGATCCACTCGACGGGGAGCATGGAGAGGCGGCGGCAGCGGACGGCCCGTCCCGCCAGTTCCTCCGGTACGTCAGTGGCGGACACGATGTGGTTGGGGATGATGTCTGTGAGCTGCTCGAACCACCAGAGCGAGAGCTGCGTGAGGATCTTCCCCTTGTCGGGGATCAGCGTCGGCAGGACGACGTCGTACACGCTCACCCGGTCGGACGCCACGAGGATCAGGTCGTCCCCGTCCGCGTAGACGTCCCTGACCTTGCCCGAGTGGACGAGTTCCATGGTGCTCCCTCAGCTTGCTGTCCCGTGACGGGGTGACCCGGAGGTCCTGCACGCAGGAGTCTGACACAAAAGGCCCCGCCACCTGGGGGCGAGCCTGCCCGTCCGGGCGGATGGCGCAACGGTGAATGGGGCCGTGGGTGACGGGTACGGCGGTCGTGAACGGCGGACAGGGAGTTGCGAATGAACGAGCGCGTTTCGGCCGAGGTCGAGCTGGCCTGGGAGGACTTCCACCGGCTCGTCAACATGACCTCCGACGAGTTGCGGACCTGGCTCCTCACGGACGCCTCCGGAGAGGAGGCCTTCCCCGCGGGTCCGAGCCCGGGAGTCTCCGAACTCGGCTCCCGTGTGGTGGACGTGCTGCGCAAGCGGAAGGTCGACCTGACCGAGGGCGACGCCGAGGTCATGCAAGAGGTCGTCGACTACGTGGAGGACCGGCTGGAGAACCGTCCGCCGAACGCGGAGCGGGACGAGGAGTGGCGGCACGCGCTGATGAGCGTGGGACACGACCCGCTGCGTCCCGATCCATCCAGTGCCTAGGAGGCGAGGATCATGCCGAACCCGCAGCAGCCCGAGATACGGCGGTCGGACCGCACCCAGGTGACGAACAATCCGGCGCCGGAGTCGACCGACCGTTCGTCGACCAGGGGGAAGAAGAGCCATGCGCACGGCACCGACAAGGGGAACAAGGGCGGCGGTGAGGGCGGCGGAACCCCGCCCGACCAGCAGCCGCCCCACCCCGACTAGAAGGTACGACCGATAAGCAGGACGGCGGAAGGCCGCCCCGACGTGCACGGGGCGGCCTTCCGCCGTGCGGGCGGCTAGTCGGGGATCTCGGTCTGGGGGGTGTAGCCCTCGTCCTCGCCGCCCGGGGTCTCGGCCTCGGCGATCGGCGGGTCGGTGGGGCCGGGGGCGTGCTCGTCGCCGAAGTCGTGGTCCTCCTCCTGGGGTGCGTTCTCCTCGGCGCGGCGGTCGGCGAGCGGCTTGTCCTCGTCACGTCTGCGTTCGCTCATCGTCCCTCCTCTGCGGGCGGTCGGCGCGGACGGAGCTGTTGCCCCAGGCTGGGCGGTACCCCGAGGGAGGACTTCAACCGTCGTTCAGGGAGCGCATGAACGTGATGAGACCTCGTGCGTCCTCGGCTTCCAGGACGATGTCGAAGTGGCTCGCCAGTGTCTCGGGCAGCTCCTCCGGGGCGAGCGTGCGGGTTTCGGTGGAGCGGTCCGGGCCGGTGGTGGTCAGCTTCGTCCCGTCCAGGACGTGGTGGGCGCCGGGCGAGAACTTCTGCGTGAACGGGCGCTTCGTGAACGGGGATCGCGGGCTGGTCGACACGTAGTGGTTGAACACGTCGAAGTCGATGCGGAACGTTTCGTTCATGGTGAACGTGTGACGCTGGACCCATCCCTCCGGTTGGAGTTGATGGAGTTCCCACCCGGCCGTGGCGGGGCTCCAGGTGGAGACCGTCCTGCCCTTCTGGAGGCGGAAGCGCCAGCCGTCCTGGTCGACCTCCTCGCCCTCGCGGAGGCGCAACGGCTCCAGGGGGCCCGCGCCGAAACCCACGTCGCACAGCCAGGCGGCCTGGTCGCGCGGTCGGCCGGGCGGGCGGACGTGCAGCAGCGCGTGCGTGGACGGCAGGAGCTTGTCCGTCCCCATCGTCACCCGCCCGGCCAGCGCGGTGACCTCGTAGCCCAGGCGCTCCAGGACGGCCGCGAACAGCCGGTTGTGCTCGAAGCAGTAGCCGCCGCGCGGACGGTCGACGAGCTTGGACTGGACGGCGTCCAGTGACAGCTCGACCGGGCGGCCGAGCATGATCTCCAGGTTCTCGAACGGGATGGAGGTGGTGTGGGCGCGGTGCAGGGCGCGCAGCGTCTCGGGCGTGGGGGCCAGATCGCCGTCGTGGCCGACCCGCTTCAGGTAGGCGGGCATGTCGACGAGGTCGCCCTGCCATCCGTATCCGAGATCCTCGGTCATGATGTCCTCTCCCCTTGGTCGCGCGCCCGCCGTGTTCACGCGCTCATGCTGAGGGGATAACAACGGATTTCGCCTGAATCCTCCCGGTAGCCATGGCCGCACCGCCCGGGGCTCCCGGCTACGTGCGTTTTGTGTGGGGCCGGTGGTGCGATCTGGGGAAACGTTCGCGGGGACGTGAACGGGAGACGGGTCCCCGGCCGTACAGCGAGGGTGACGGGCGACTTTCCGGAGGCGAAAGGGGGCCGTCTCTGTGGGCGTCGAGGACGTGGTGCGAGCTGCCGGCCGGGACCACCCGGTGATCGGCGAGATCACGTTGCCGGGGGTGCGCAAGTCCGTGGGGCGGGCGCGGACCTTCGTCCGCGACACGGTTCTCGGCCGCTCCCGCGAACCTGGACGCGGCGGCATCGGCCGGTACGGCGAGGGGGCGGGCGACGCGGGCCCGGATGGCATGACGCTGGACGACATGGTGACCGTGGCCAGCGAGATCGTGGCGAACGCGATCACGCACACGGCGTCCGGGCTTGAGGACGGGGAGGTGACGGTCGTCCTGTCGGCCGGGGGCGGGGTCTACCGGCTGGAGGTCTTCGACGACGGCGCCGCGGAGGGGCGCCCGTACGTCGAGGAGGAGGTCGGGGCGGAGACCGGGCGGGGGATGCGGATCGTGGAGGCGCTCGCGGCCCGCTGGGGGTCCCGGACGTGCGGTCACCGGAGGGTCGTGTGGGCGGAGTTCCCGGCCCCGGCCGCTGAGGGCCGGGGCCGGGCACGGGCGCCGTTCAGCGACCGCGGTTGAACTGGCGGGTGGGCATCCGCCCGGCGTTGCGCCGATTGTTCGCGAAATTCGCCGACCTGAAGTCGGGGTTCTTCCGCTTGCCCTTCTTCTTCGACTTGGTGAAGGGAGTGGACGCGGGATCGTGGTTAATGGCAGGCATGAAGAGAAGACCTCCGGGCACGTTCGGGTCCGGCCGCAAAGGGCCAGGCGGAAAAGGGCCGAGCGGAAAAGGTGCGCAGCATGACGGTGCAGGCCACGGCCGGTGTGACGCGGACGTGGCGCAAGGCATCAAGTGACGGCCGTCATAGGACGGGTGTCGTGCAACGGCGTCAAGTGACGGCGGTCATGCCGCCTAATGAGGTGGGAGCGGCCCGTGCCTGAGTGGGCGGGGGCGGCTCAACCGGAGAGATATCAAAGCTCCATGGGCAATAGTTAGCCATAAGCCTTCGAGACTGTCAACTCGTAATTCCGTCCCATCTGTGGGATGCCCGTCGTCGACACCACGACCGGGATGCGGCGACGAGCGTGTGCCCCACGACCGCGACCACGCATGGTCAGTGCGCCGCTACATGCGGCGAGTCCGGCCCGCCGCACCCGGCCGGCGCCCGAGATTGATCGGATCGAACATTCCGCCACAGCAGTGATGATCTTCGCTTATCGGCATAATCACGCGAATGGCGATATCGCTCCCGGTGCGGTTCCGCAGCGACGGCGTGCGGGTGGCGGTCGAGACCGATCCGCTGCACGCCCCCCTGCGCGACTTCCTCATCAACGACCTGGGCGAGGACATCTCCGCGATCGTCCGTGCCCAGGGGCGGCTGACCGGCGACCGGATCGAGCCCTGGCAGGAGCTCTACCGCTACCACCGCCTCGACTTCGACGGAACGATCGTCCACGTGCGCGACGTCGGCGGGTGGGCCTCGTGCGACCTGGACCCGGCCGTCCTGCGGCGGTGCCTGGACGAGTACCTCCAGCAGGTCGGCGCGCTGCATGGCCGCCGCACCCTCGAACGCGCGCTGAGCGAGGCGCCGTCCGGCGAGTCGGTCGCCACGTCGCTCGCGCTCGGCTCCGTCTCCCACCGGGCCCAGGGCTGGGGCCTGGTCCAGACGCCGCGCGCCGTCCTTGAGGACGTGGCCGGCCTCACCGCGCACCCGGACGCCTGCCTGCCGCACGGCGTCCTGGGAACCGGCTCCGGTGCGTGCTGGGCGGATCTCGCTGTCTTGGGCGGAACGCACACCCGGCTCCGCAGCGGCACCAAAACGTTCATGCCGCGTGGCATCGACCCAGAGCGGCTCATGAGTGAACTGGGCAACGCTCTGACGCAGGCTCGTTTCCTGGGAGCCGTCCCTGGTGCGTGGTACGGCTTCGTGGCGGGAGTGCCAGTGCACGGCTACGTCGACCCGGACATGGTCCTACGTCTCCCCTGCGATCCGATCGAGGTCGCGGGGGTCGTGCAGCGCGTGAGGGTGTTCTTCCCAGAGCTGGCGGATTCCGGTGTCGATCTGGAGTCCGCCGCGTTGACCGCATGCGGATCCAGCTCCTCGGTGTACGGGCCACGCCACGTCCTGACCGCGTTCCTGCTTCACGACGTGCAGAGCCACCGCCACCATCTGGACGTCGTCCGGAACGCACGGCCCGGCTGGGAGCACACAGGGAACGCCTGTCACCTGCGCCTGGACGTCCGGACCGTCCGCCTGGAGCATCTGTGGCTGCCAGGATACGCCTGCGAGATACCCACGGGCGAGTTCGCGCGGATCCTCACCGAGTACGAACGCCTCACCGCCCAGGTCTTCTGAGCGATCTCACGCTGGCTAGCCTTGCCTCCGACGAGGCCCGGCCTTCTGCCCCGACGCGGGAGGACGGGGCAGCCGAAGCCTGGGAGGACGCCGATGGCGGTCTGGGGACGACTCGCGGATCGCCTGCTCGGCCTCCCCGAGGCGCCGGAGCCGAATGTCCGGATAGCGCGTGACCTGCGTGTCCCCATGCCGGACGGGGTCGTGCTCGTCGCGGACCTGCACCGTCCGCAGGGCGCCGGGCCGATGCCGGTCGTGCTGGTCCGCACCCCGTACGGGAAGCGGCAGCCGGTCATCCGGCTCTTCGCGGGGGTCCTCGCGCGGCGCGGCTTTCCGGTCGTCGTCCAGAACGTGCGCGGCGTCCTCGGGTCGGGCGGTGAGTTCCGCGCCTTCCACAGCGAGAAGGACGACGGCCTCGCGACGCTCAAGTGGGTGCGGGCCCAGGCGTGGTGCGACGGCCGGGTCGCGATGGCCGGGGCGAGCTACCTCGGGTTCACCGAATGGGCGGTCGCGCCCTACGCGGATCCGCCTCTGGAGGCGCTGGGGCTCGGCGTCACCGCGTCGGAGTTCGTGAGCTCGTTCTATCCGGGCGGTGCGCTGGCCCTGCACAACACGCTCATCTGGTCGTCGTCGATGGGGGCCCAGGGGGATACGGGACGGCGTCTCCATGACAGGCTCCTGCATGACAGACGCGTCCGCCGTGCGATGCGGCACCTGCCGGTGGGCGAAGCCGACACGGCCGCGATCGGACGTCCTGAGCCGTTCCTCCGCGAGGTCACCGCCCACGCCGGGCGCGGCGACGACTTCTGGGAGGCCACCGACCACAGCGCCGCCGTCCCCGCGACCACGTCGCCCGCCACGATGGTGACGGGCTGGTGGGATCTCTTCCTCCGCGGTCAGCTCCGCGACTTCGCCGCCCTTCACGGCGCCGGACGCCTCGTCCGCATCACCATCGGCCCCTGGGGTCACGACACGAAGGCCCTCCGCGCGACGCTCGCCGACCAGGTGTCCTGGCTCGGCGCCCACCTGAACGGCGACAAAGCCCAGCTCCGCCGGGCTCCCGTAAGGCTCCATCTTCAGAAGGCCGACCGCTGGCTGGACTTCGACCGATGGCCCCCGCCAGAGACGACCCCCACCC
>NZ_SMKH01000379.1 GCF_004348515.1 Actinomadura sp. KC345
TGTGTATAAGAGAGAGGAGCAGGGCTTCCACGTCCACCTGGACAACTTCGAGGGGCCGTTCGACCTGCTGCTCGGGCTGATCTCCAAGCACAAGCTCGACATCACCGAGGTGTCGCTCCACAAGGTCACCGACGACTTCATCGCGCACATCCGCTCCCACGGCAGGGACTGGGACCTCGACCAGGCCAGCCACTTCCTGCTCGTCGCCGCGACCCTGCTCGACCTCAAGGCCGCCCGGCTGCTGCCGTCCGGCGAGGTCGACGACGAGGACGACCTGGCCCTGCTGGAGGCCCGCGACCTGCTGTTCGCGCGGCTGCTCCAGTACCGCGCCTACAAGGAGGTCGCGCAGGTGCTCGCCCGGCGGATCGCCGACGCGAGCCGCCGGTTCCCCCGCGTCGTGCCGATGGAGCCGCGGTTCGCGAACCTGCTGCCCGAGGTGCTGCTCGGCCTCGGGCCCGAGGAGTTCGCCCGCCTCGCCGCCAGGGCCTTCACGCCCAAGGAGCCCCCGTCGGTCTCCGTCGAGCACATCTACCAGCCGAAGGCCAGCGTCACCGAGCAGGCCGCGATCGTCGTGGAGCGGCTCCGCAGGCTCCGCGTCACGACGTTCCGCGTCCTCGCGTCCGACGCCGAGGGCACCTACGAGGTCGTCGCCCGGTTCCTGGCCCTGCTGGAGCTGTACCGGGACCAGAACGTCACGTTCGAGCAGGAGGAGCCCCTCGGCGAGCTGCACGTCACGTGGGTCGGCAGCGACGAGGGCGACGTGGAGGTGGGCGACGACTACGAGGGCGCCCCCAAGAAGGACGACGCGAAGGACCAGAGGGACGAGGGAGACGATGACTGAGGAATCCGGCGCGGACGCGCCGGAGCTTCCGGGGCTGCGCGCCTCGATCGAGGCGATCCTGCTGGTGGTGGACGAGCCCGTCACCGAGATGACGCTCGCGCAGCTGCTGGAACGCCCACGCGGCGAGGTCGCGGGCACGCTGCGGGAGCTGGCCGCGGAATACACCGAGCAGGGCCGCGGGTTCGACCTGAGGGAGGTCGCCGGAGGCTGGCGGTTCTACACCCGGGACGTGTGCGCCCCGGTGGTGGAGCGCTTCGTCACCGACGGGCAGCAGGCGAAGCTCACGCAAGCCGCGCTGGAGACGCTCGCCGTCGTGGCGTACCGGCAGCCGGTGAGCCGTGCGCGCGTGTCGGCGATCCGCGGCGTCAACAGCGACGGGGTGATGCGCACGCTGACGCTGCGCGGCCTGGTCGAGGACGCGGGGCAGGACCCCGAGTCCCAGGCGCACCTGTACCGCACCACCGGCTATTTCCTGGAACGGCTCGGGCTCCGCGACCTCGACGAGCTGCCCGAGCTCGCCCCCTTCCTGCCCGACGACCTGCCAGAAGACATTGTTGAGGGAACGTGACCGAGAACGAGGGCGTGCGGCTGCAGAAGGTCCTGGCCGAGGCCGGGATCGGCAGCCGCCGCCACTGCGAGGAGCTGATCGGCGAGGGCCGCGTCACCGTCGACGGGAAGAAGGTGTTCCGGTTCGGTGAGCGCGTCGACCCCCGGAGCGCCGTCATCCACGTGGACGGCAAGCGTGTCGAGACCCGCGCCGAGATGCGCTACTACGCGATCAACAAGCCGCGCGGCGTGGTGAGCACGATGTCGGACGAGCGGGGCCGCAAGTCCCTCGCCGAGTACGTCGACGTGCCCGAGCGGCTGTTCCACGTCGGCCGGCTGGACACCGACACCGAGGGCCTGATCCTGCTCACCAACGACGGCGAGCTGTCGCACCGCCTCACCCATCCGAGCTACGGCGTCTCCAAGACCTACCTGGCCGAGATCCACGGGCCGATCCCGCGGGACCTCGGCAGGCGGCTGAGGGCCGGGGTGACGCTGGACGACGGCCCGGCCAAGGCCGACAAGTTCCGGATCTTCGACCAGGTCGGCAAGCGCATCCTGGTCGAGATCACCCTGCACGAGGGGCGCAAGCACATCGTCCGGCGGCTGCTGAAGGAGGTCGGGTTCCCCGTCCAGCAGCTCGCCCGAATAGAGTTCGGGCCGATCAGGCTGGGTTCGCTGAAGCCGGGCACGATGCGGGCGCTGACCGTCCAGGAGGTCGGCGAGCTGTACAAGTCCGTCGGGCTGTAGGCCGGCGGGGCACGAGGAGGGGGAAACGGCTGTGGCGGTACGCGCGGTCCGCGGGGCGACGCAGGTCGAGGCCGACGACCGGGAACAGATCCTGGAGGCGACCACGGAGCTCGTCTCCGAGGTGATGTCCCGCAACGGGCTGAGCACCGACGACGTCATCAGCGTCGTCTTCACGACCACGCCGGACCTGACGGCGGAGTTCCCGGCGCTCGCCGCCCGCAAGCTCGGCTTCCACGACGTGCCGCTGCTGTGCGCGTCGGAGATCGCCGTCCCCGGCGCGCTGCCCCGGGTCATCCGGCTGATGGCCCACATCGAGACCGGCCGTCCCCGCGCGGACGTCCAGCACGTCTACCTGCGCGGCGCCACGGCCCTCCGCCTCGACATCGCGCAGTAGCGCCCTCGCCGGGCGGGACGCCGGAGGCACCCGGCGGGGCACAGTAGGGTTTGGGCGTGAGTGAGGACGTGGTGGCGCGGCGCATCATCGTGGTGGGGACGGGGCTGATCGGGACCTCGATCGCCCTGGCCATGCGGGAGCGCGGCGCCGAGGTGCTGCTGGTCGACCGGGACGCGGCCGCGCTGGAGCTGGCGGTCGAGCTGGGCGCCGGCGAGGCGCTGCCGGACGGGGCGCACGAGGAGCCCGCCGACCTGGCGGTGCTCGCGGTGCCCCCGGCCGCGGTGGCGGTGACGCTGCTGGACGCGCAGAAGCGGGGCCTCGCCACCGCCTACACCGATGTGGCGAGCGTGAAGGCGCTGCCCCTGGCGCAGGCCGCCGAGCTGGGCTGCGACCTGACGACGTTCGTGGCGGGGCACCCCCTCGCGGGCAGCGAGCGGTCGGGTCCGGCCGCCGCCCGCGCGGACCTGTTCCTCGGCCGCCCGTGGGCGCTGTGCGCGCCCGCGGAGGCGACGCCGGAGACGGTCGAGGTCGTCACCGGCCTCACCCGGGCGTGCGGCGCGATGCCCGTGCGGGTGGACGCCGCCGAGCACGACCGGGCCGTCGCCCTGGTGTCGCACGGCCCGCACGTGGTGTCGGCCGCCGTGGCCGCCCGCCTCACCGGCGCCGACGACGTGGCGCTCGGGCTGTCGGGGCAGGGCGTCCGGGACGTCACCCGGATCGCGGCCAGCGACCCCCGGCTCTGGATCGGGATCCTGTCGGCGAACTCGGCGCCGGTCGCCGACGTGCTGGAGGCCGTCGCGACCGACCTCGCGGTGGCGGCGTCGCTGCTGCGCGACGGCAGCGAGGAGGCCGCCGCCCACGTGGCGGACCTGCTGCTGCGCGGGAACGCCGGCCGCTCCCGCATCCCCGGCAAGCACGGCGGGGACCAGCCCGCCTACGCCACCGTCCAGGTGGTCATCCCGGACCGTCCCGGCGAGCTGGCGATGATCTTCCAGGCGGCGGGGATCGCGGGCGTCAACATCGAGGACGTGGCGATCGAGCATTCGCCGGGCCGCCCGCTGGGCGTCCTGGAGCTGGCGGTGGTCCCGGAGGCGGCCGAGCGCCTGGCCGCCGAACTCCGCGCCCGCGGCTGGTCCGTCCCCGGCTGACGCCCGGCCGGAGCGGTCCGGGGAGTGGGGCGGTGCCGGTAGCCTGGTTCGCCGGGGCCGGACCGGGGGCGTCCGCGCACTCGCGTGGCGGCGAGCGCCGCCGATCCGCCCGCGGCTCCGCGCCGGAGGGCGCCTCAACGGAACAGAGAGGGAGCGATCGTGCCGCTCGTCATCGCCATGGACGGACCCTCCGGGTCGGGCAAGTCCAGTGCGTCCAAGGGCGTCGCCCGCGCGCTCGGGCTCCGCTACCTGGACACCGGCGCGATGTACCGTGCCATGACGTGGTGGATGCTGGACAGCGGCGTGCCGGTCGAGGACGCGAGCGCCGTCGCGGCCCGCGCGCACGAACCGGTCATCGAGTCCGGCACCGACCCGGACGCGCCGGCGATCACGGTCGGCGGGACGGACGTGTCCGGCCCGATCCGCACCCGCGAGGTGACGAACGCGGTCAGCGCCGTCAGCTCCGTCCCGGCGGTCCGCACCCGGCTCGTCGAGCTGCAGCGCGAGATCATCGGGACCGGGGGGATCGTGGTGGAGGGACGCGACATCGGCACGGTCGTCGCCCCGGACGCGCCGGTCAAGGTGTACCTGACCGCCAGCGAGGAGACACGGGCACGGCGCCGGGCGGGGGAACTCGCGGCCGACCCGGGCGCGTCGGTGGCGGTCACGCAGACCGAGCAGGCGCGGCGCGACCGGCTCGACTCCACCCGGAAGGCGTCGCCGCTGACCAGGGCGGGGGACGCGCACGAGATCGACTCGACGGAGCTGAGCCTCGCCGAGGTCATCGAGGCGATCGTCCGCCTCGCCAAAGAGCATGAGTGAGCGGGCGGCCTGAGGGCCCCGCGGAGACGGGACAGTGAGCGATTACGAGATCGAGACGGTGGACGCCGCCGAGGACGTCCCCGAGGACGCGGGGCCCGCGCCGGTCGTGGCCGTGGTGGGGCGGCCGAACGTCGGCAAGTCCACCCTGGTCAACCGGATCCTCGGCCGCCGCGAGGCCGTCGTGGAGGACGTGCCCGGTGTGACCCGCGACCGGGTCGCCTACGACGCGTCGTGGAGCGGCCGCCGGTTCACCGTCGTCGACACCGGCGGATGGGTGCCGGACGCGTCCGGCCTCGCCGCGGCGATCGCCGAGCAGGCGCGGCTGGCCGTCGAGCTGGCCGACGTCGTGATGTTCGTCGTGGACGCGACGGTCGGCGCGACCGACGTGGACGAGGCCGTGGTGGAGATCCTGCGCCGGTCCGGCAAGCCGGTGGTGCTGGTCGCGAACAAGGTCGACGGCGTGGCCGCCGAGTCCGACGCGGCGCTGCTGTGGTCGCTCGGCATCGGCGAGCCGCACCCGGTCAGCGCCCTGCACGGGCGCGGCAGCGGCGACCTGCTCGACGCGGTGCTGGAGGCGCTGCCGCAGGAGGCGCCGCCGGAGACGTTCGGCGAGCCGTCCGGTCCGCGCCGGGTGGCGCTGCTGGGCCGTCCGAACGTCGGCAAGTCGAGCCTGCTGAACAAGGTGGCGGGGGAGCAGCGCGCCGTCGTGGACGCGGTGGCCGGGACGACCCGCGACCCGGTCGACGAGCTGATCGAACTCGGCGGGAGGACGTGGCGGTTCATCGACACGGCCGGGATCAGGCGGCGGCACCGGGAGAACCAGGGCGCCGACTTCTACGCGACGCTGCGCACCCAGTCGGCGCTGGAGCGCGCCGAGGTCGCGGTCGTGCTGGTGGACGCCGACCAGCCGCTCGCCGAGCAGGATCTGCGGATCATCTCGATGGTGATCGACGCGGGCCGGGCGCTCGTCGTCGCCTACAACAAGTGGGACCTGCTGGACGAGGAGCGCCGCCACTACCTGGAGCGGGAGATCGACCGGCAGCTCCACAACGCGCGCTGGGCGCCGCGGGTGAACATCTCCGCCAAGACCGGCCGTCACATGGAGAAGCTGGTGCCGGGCATCGAGACGGCCCTGGAGGGCTGGGGTACCCGCGTCCCGACGTCCAAGCTGAACCAGTTCTTCGCCGACCTCGTGAACTCGCATCCGCACCCGGTACGGGGTGGCAAGCAGCCGCGCGTGCTGTTCGCGACGCAGGCCGGGGTGCGGCCGCCGCGGTTCGTGCTGTTCACCTCCGGGTTCCTTGAGGAGGGCTACCGGCGCTTCATCGAGCGGCGGCTGCGCGAGGAGTTCGGCTTCGCCGGGACGCCCCTCGACATCACGATGAAGATCCGGGAGAAGCGCGGCAAGGGCCGTAAGTAACGGAAATATTCGGCGGGCGGCCCGCCGGGGATCTTTCCCGGGCGGGCCGTGGCATGTCAGGATGCATTCTGCGGGCCCTGGGTAAGTCTTCCATTACTCGGAGATCCCGTGGGAAGTGCACGTACGCGCCGGGGCGGCCGTCTGGACGCCAGGGCACGGGTCGAGGGGTGCCACGTGAAGCTGCTGCTGCTCTTGTCCGTCGCCGCCGTCTGCGTGGCGCTCAGCTTCGCCTGGGCGGAGCCGTGGATCGGCGGTGTCGGCCTCCTGGTCGCCTTCGTCGCCATGTTCACCGACCGCGACGACGTGCGGCTGGACGACGAGCGGGGCAGCTACGAGACCACCAAGTCCGTCCGCAACATGCGCAACCACGACCGCTGAGGCGGTGGCCCGCGAAGGCCGACCGGGTCGCGGCCGCGGCTAGCGTTCGCGGCGCGGCTCGCCCGCGACGGGGC
>NZ_SMKH01000037.1 GCF_004348515.1 Actinomadura sp. KC345
CCCCTGGCCCGCCGTCCCGTCGTGCGACCAGTTCGACGGGCCGGAGCTGGCCCCGGTCTGGAACATGCTGCGCACTCCCCGGGAGCGCTGGTGGAGCCTGGACGAACGTCCCGGCCGGCTGCGGCTGCGCGTCCGGCCGGAGAGCCTCGCCGACACCGCGAACCCCTCGTTCGTCGGGCGGCGGCAGCAGCATCCGGACTTCGCCGCCTTCACCTCGCTCGACTTCGTTCCCGCCGACGAGGAGTGGGCGGGCCTCGCCCTCGTCCAGAACGCCGACTTCCACGTCGTCCTGGTCTCGACGAGCCAGGGGCTCCGCCTCGTCAAGCGGGAGCAGGGGATCGAGACGGTGCTGGCCGAGGCGCCGGCCGCCCCCGGCCGCGTCCGCCTCGGCTTCGAGGCCCGCGGCCGCTGGTACCAGGCGTCCTACTCGGCCGGCCCCGGAAGCGCCGTGGACCCGGGCGGCTGGACGCCGCTCGGCGATCCCGTGGACGGAGACGTCCTGACCAGCCAGGTCGCGGGCGGTTTCACCGGCGCCTACATCGGCCTGTACGCCACCGCGAACGGCCGGGCGAGCGGCAACCACGCCGACTTCGCCTGGTTCGAGTACCGCCCGCTCTAAAGGAGGAGGGCGGGGTCGGCCAGCACGTGCTCGATGACCAGGCCGGCGGCGCCCAGGACCGCGGCGCCCTCGGCCAGGCCGGAGACCTCGACCGGCGGCGCGCCGCGGCGCAGCGATCCGGGGCCGTCCGCCAGGACGGCCTGGAGCGGGGGCCGGATCCATGGGGCCAGCGGCGAGAAGACGCCGCCGAGCACGACGGTGTCCGGGTCGATCAGGTTGACGACGGCGGCGAGCGCGCCGCCGAGCGCGCGGCCGGCGCGGTCCACCGCGTCCCGGGCGGCCGGATCGCCGGACTCCAGCCGGTCGATGAGCGCGCTCACCGAGCCCACGGGTCCCGCGGCGCGCAGGATCGCCTCCTGTCCCGCGATCTGCTCCAGGCATCCCCGGGCACCGCAGGAGCAGGGCGGCCCGCCGGGCTCGGCCACCAGGTGCCCCAGCTCCCCGGCGAAACCGTGGGCTCCGCGGAACACCCGGCCGTCCACGACGATGCCCGCGCCGATCCCGATCTCGCCCGAGACGTGCACGAAGTCGCCGAACCGGGCGCCGCCGCCGAACCACAGCTCGCCGAGCGCGGCGAGGTTCGCCTCGTTGTCGTACTCGGCCGGCAACGCCGCCTCGTGGCCGGGGACGCCGGTGACGGGGACGTCGGTCCAGCCGAGGTTCGGGGCGTGCCGGACGACGCCGGCCTCGCGGTCGAGCATGCCGGGAAGGGCGACCGCCGCACCCGCGACGGTCAGGCCCTGCCCGGACACCGCGGAGACGGCCTCGCCGGCGAGCGCGGAGAGGGCGCCGAGGACGGCTCCGGGTTCGCGCCCGCGGTTGTCGGAGTCGACGACGTGCCGGTAGCGGACCTGCCTGCCGAGGTCCACCACGCAGGCGGCGAGGTAGTCGACGTTGACCTCCAGGCCCAGCCCGGCGGCGCCGTCGCCGCGGATGGACACGCCCACCCCCGGCCGCCCGCGCTCGCCCTCGTGGACGGGCGCGCCGCCCAGCACCAGCCCCGCGCTCTCCAGGAGGGCGACGAGGTTGGAGACGGTCGTCTTGGTGAAGCCCGTCAGCTCGGCGAGGCGCGCCCTGGTCACGGGCTGGTGGCGGGCGATGTGCTCCAGGACGACGGCGAGGTTCCGCCCGCGCATCGTGGCGTGCCGGACGGGGGCGTTCGCGGACTTCGTCATGGATGAACCCTAAATGAATCGCGTGTATAGGCAGGGCCTCGCTCCTCTGCTACGTTAATTCGTCCAAGCTCTTTACGAAAGGCGGGGCGGATGGACGGGAGCCTGGTCGCGGGCGTCGACTCCTCGACGCAGTCGACGAAGGCCGTCCTGTGCCGCGCCGGGGACGGCACCGTGGTCGCCGAGGCGTCGGCCCCGCACCCGGACGGGACCGAATGCCATCCCGGCCACTGGTGGAGCGCGCTCTCACGGGTCCGCGGCCTGCTCGAACGGGCCGACGCGGTCGCCGTCGCCGCGCAGCAGCACGGCATGGTCGCGCTCGACGGCGCGGGCGAGGTCGTCCGGCCCGCGCTGCTGTGGAACGACACGCGCTCGGCGCCCCAGGCCCGCACCCTCGTCGAGGAGTTCGGCGGCGCGAAGGCGTGGGCGGAGCGGACCGGCAGCGTCCCGCCCGCCTCCTTCACCGTGACCAAGCTCCGCTGGATGGCCGAGCACGAACCCGGCAACGCGCGGCGCACCGAGCGGGTGCTGCTCCCGCACGACTGGCTGACGCTGCGGCTCGGAGCGCCCGAGCCGGTCACCGACCGCGGGGACGCGT
The DNA here is from genome assembly GCF_004348515.1 of Actinomadura sp. KC345. GTDB lineage: Bacteria > Actinomycetota > Actinomycetes > Streptosporangiales > Streptosporangiaceae > Spirillospora. Next base: position 2,390 of record NZ_SMKH01000037.1, read on the forward strand.
CCGGCACCGGCTACTGGTCCCCCGCGTCCGGCGCGTACCTGCCCGAGCTGCTGCGCGCCGCGCTCGGCCGCGACGCCGAGCCGCCGCGGGTCGCGGCACCGGGCGAGCGCGTGGGCGAGACGGCGTGGGGCGCGGCGCTCGGCCCCGGCACCGGCGACAACATGGGCGCCGCGCTCGGCCTCGGGCTGCGGCCCGGCGACGTCGTGGTGTCGATCGGCACGTCCGGCACGGCCTTCGCGGTCGCGGACGAGCCCGCCGCCGACCCGTCCGGCCTGGTCGCGGGGTTCGCCGACGCCACCGGCCGGTACCTGCCGCTCGTCGCCACGCTGAACGCCGCCCGGATCCTGTCGGCGGCCGCGGCCATGACCGGGACCGCGCTGGACGGGCTGTCGGCGCTCGCCCTCGCCGCCGAGCCCGGCGCGGGCGGCCTGACGCTGCTGCCCTACCTCGACGGCGAGCGCACCCCCGACCGCCCGGACGCGACCGGCGTCCTCGCCGGGCTCACCACGTCCAACGCGACGCGGGAGAACGTGGCGCGGGCCGCGGTGGAGGCGCTGCTGTGCTCCCTCGCCGACGCCGTCGACCACCTCGCCGCGCAGGGCGTCCGGCCCCGCCGCACGCTGCTGATCGGCGGCGGGGCCCGGTCCGAGGCCGTCCGGACCCTCGCCCCGGCGATCCTCGGGACGCCCGTCACCGTGCCCGAGCCCGCCGAGTACGTCGCGCTCGGGGCCGCGCGCCAGGCCGCGTGGGCCCTCGCCGGCACGCCCGAGCCGCCCGCCTGGCCGGCGCCGCCGGCGACCGAATGGCCTGCGCCGCCGGCGACCGGGCACGTCACCGAGCAGACCGGGGAGGAGATCCGCGCACGCTACGCCGCGCTGCGCGACTCCGCCCCGGAGATCCGAGGAGGTATCCCATGAGCGACTTCACGCCCGCACCCGAGGACAGGTTCTCGTTCGGCATCTGGACGGTCGGCTGGCAGGGCGTCGACGTGTTCGGCCCCGGCACCCGGCCGCCGATGCCCGCCGACCGCGCCGTCCGCGAGCTCGCCGAGATCGGCGCCTACGGCGTGAACTTCCACGACAACGACGTGTTCGACTTCGACGCCGCGCCCGCGGAGCGTCAGGGCCGGATCGACGCGTTCCGCAAGGCGCTGGACGAGACCGGCCTCGTGGTGACCACCGCCACCACGAACCTGTTCGGCCACCCCGTCTTCAAGGACGGCGCGTTCACCGCCAACGACCGCGACATCCGCCGGTTCGCGCTGCGCAAGGTCATGGACAACCTCGACCTGGCCGCCGAGCTCGGGGCGAGGACCTACGTCTGCTGGGGCGGCCGGGAGGGCGCCGAGTCCGGGGCGTCCAAGGACGTCCGGGCGGCGCTGGACCGCTACAAGGAGGCGTTCGACGTCCTCGGCGCCTACGTCGCCGACCAGGGCTACGACCTGCGGTTCGCGATCGAGCCGAAGCCGAACGAGCCGCGCGGCGACATCCTGCTTCCCACCATCGGCCACGCGCTGGCCTTCATCCAGACCCTGGAGCGCCCCGAGCGCGTCGGGCTCAACCCCGAGGTCGGGCACGAGGAGATGGCCGGGCTCAACTACGCGCACGGCGTCGCCCAGGCCCTCTGGCAGGGCAAGCTCTTCCACATCGACCTCAACGGGCAGCACGGTCCCCGCTACGACCAGGACCTCCGGTTCGGCGCCGGCAACACCCGAGGCGCGTTCTGGGTCGTGGACCTGATCGACCAGAGCGACTACGACGGCCCGATCCACTTCGACTTCAAGCCGCCCCGCACCGAGGACGACGGGGGCGTGTGGGACTCGGCGGCCGCGTGCATGCGCAACTGGCTGATCCTGCGCGCGAAGGTCCGCGCGTTCCGCGCCGACCCGGACGTCCAGGCCGCACTGCGCGAGGCCAAGCTCGACGAACTCGCCCGGCCGACCCTCGACGACGGCGAGGACTGGCGCTCGGTCCGCGGCGCCGACGTCGACGCCGAGGCCCTGGGCGCCCGCCGCACCGCCTTCGAGCACCTCGACCAGCTCGCCCTCGAACACCTCTACGGCGTTCGCTCCTGAGAGGGCCGCCTCACCCGCGGGAGGCCCGCCCCGCCTCCCTGGGGCGGGCCTCCGGCTAGGACAGCGCCTCCGTGGGGGCCAGGCGCGCGGCGCGGACGGCCGGGTAGAGGCCGGCGACGGCGCCGATGACGAGGGTGGCGAGGATGCCGCCCGCCATCGCCCAGACCGGGACGACGACCGGCCAGTCCTGTGTCACGGCGAAGACCGCTGTGACGGCGGTGCCGAGCGCCACGCCGCCGGCGCCGCCGAGCGCCGCCAGCAACTGCGATTCGGTGAGGAACTGCAGCCTGATCTGGCCGCGGGTCGCGCCGAGGGAGCGGCGCAGGCCGATCTCGGCCCGGCGCTCCAGGACCGAGATCACCATGGTGTTGGCGATGCCGACTCCGCCGACCAGGAGAGCGACACCGCCGAGGCCGAGGAGCAGGCCGGTGAACGCCCTGTCGGTGGCGTTCCGGGCCGCGAGCGCGTCCGAGGGGCGGCTGACCTCGACCTCGTTCGGAGCCTGAGGGTTTGCGGTCGCGGCCAGCAGCTCCCGCGCCTTCTCGACCGCGTCCTCGTGGGCGCGGGCGTAGATGGTCGTCGGGCGACCGTCGAAGCCCAGGTTCGCCGTTGCGGCCTCCCAGCCGACGAGCGCGGCGGAGTCCAGATCCGGCGCCAGCTCGTTCGGGTTCAGGATGCCGACGACGGTGAACCACTGCGAACCCAGCCACACCTGGACGTTCGGTCCGGAGACGCCGAGCCGGCCGGCCGTCGACGAGCCGAGCACCACGGCCGGGTACCGCGCCGTCCCCGTGTTGAGCCAGCTCCCGGCCGCCATGGTGAGACCGACGGTCCGGGGCAGGTCGAGACGCGCCGCGAGGACGCTGATGCCGCCGCTCTCGCCCTCCGGAATGCGGTCGTTCCGGTAGACCTTGGCGTCCTCCAGCTCCGCCGTGCCCGACGCCGACTCGATGTCGGGCATCCGTGCCACCATGCCGACGGACTCCGCGGGCAGTTCCGAGGGGTCGCCCAGGAGGTCCTCACCCGGTCCGGCGGTGAGCAGGTTGGTGCCGAGCCGGTCGAGGGCGGCCTGCAGCTGGGCGCGGCTGGACGTCGAGATGCCGACCACGCCGATCATCGCCGCGATGCCGATCGCGATGCCGAGGGCGGACAGGAACACCCGCGTCGGGCGGGCGCGCAGGCCGGCGGCGCCGACCCGGAGCACGTCCCCCGGGCCGAGCCGCGCGGGCGCGTCCCCGTTCGGGGTCGTCGCGTTCACCGTGCCGCCTCCGTCCGTGCGTCGTCGTGAACGATCCGGCCGTCGTGCATCCGCACCTGGCGCGGCATCAGCGCGGCGATGTCCCGGTCGTGCGTGATGAGGACGACGGTCGTCCCCGCGCCGGACAGTTCACCCAGGAGGCCGAGGACGCCCGCGCCCGATGCGGAGTCCAGCGCCCCGGTCGGCTCGTCGGCCAGCAGCAGCGGCGGCTCCCCCGCCACCGCGCGGGCGATCGCGACCCGCTGCTTCTCGCCTCCGGACAGCTGGTGCGGCCGGTGGCCCAGGCGATGCCCGAGCCCGACGCGTTCCAGGGCGCGGCGGGCCCGGCGCCGCCTCTCCGCCGGCGGCACGCCCCCGTACAGGAGCCCGTCGGCGACGTTGTCGAGCGCGCTCACTCCGGCGGCGAGGTGGAACTGCTGGAACACGAAGCCGATCCGCCGGGCGCGCAGCGCCGACAGGCGCCGGTCCGGCAGCCGCGACACGTCCCCGCCCTCGATGAGGACGGTGCCGGCGCTCGGCCGGTCCAGCGTCCCGAGCATGTGCAGCATCGTCGACTTCCCGGACCCCGACGGCCCGACGATCGCGACGGACTCGCCCGCCTCGACCGCCAGCGACACCGCGTCCAGCGCGACGACCTCGCCCGGGTAGGTCTTGGTGACCGCCCGGAGCTCCACCACCGGGCTCATGAGGGGACCCCCACCTTCATGCCCTCGGCCAGGCCGGGGCCCGAGATCTCGACCCGGCCCTCAGTGAACACCCCTGTCTCCACCGGCACCGTGCGGACGCGCCCGTCCTGGACGACCTGGACCGCGTAGCCGCCGTCGCCCTGCGCGAGCAGCGCGCCGACCGGCACGGCGAGGACGCCGCGGTGCCGGTTCGCGGTGAGGCGCACCCCCACGGGCGCCTTGTCGTACGAGCCGAGCGACTTCTGGCCGCCGACCGCGATCGTGACCTCGATCGTGGTCGGCTGGTCCCTGTCGCCCTCCTTGGCGACCTTCCCGATCGAAGTGATCTTCCCCTTGGTGGTGTCGCCGGACGGGAGCTCGATCTCCACCTCCGCCCCCTTCTCCGCGAGCCGCTGGTACTGCACGTCGAGGTCCACGCTCACGACACGGGTCGTGCCGGTGCAGGTGAGGACCGGGCCGCCGAGCTTGTCACCGACCTGGGCCTTGCGCTCGGCCACGCGGATCCGGCCGGACGCGACGGCGGCCGATCCCGGCTCCACCGTCCCGGTCTCCTTGACGCCGAGGTCGTCCTGCCAGCGCTTGACGGCCGCCGCGGTCGCGGCGCTGTAGGTCTCGTCGACGGTGAATCCGGTGTAGCCGAGGGCCCGCAGGTTCCGTTCGAGCTGCTCGACGTCCGCGCCCTCCTTCCCCGCGGAGAGCGTCCGGTACAGGGGCAGCCCGCCGTACAGGAGCGGCACCGGCTTGTCGTCGACCCGGTACACCGGCCGCCCCCTGGAGATCACGGAACCGGCGCCGGGCAGCCAGGTGAGGGTGCCGCGGCCGGTGCCGACGACCGTGCGGGCGCCGCCGTACCCGAGCGTGCCGTCCACGTCCTGGGTCTCGACCAGCGTCGTCCGCTCGATCGGCGCGGTCGCGGGCGGCGAGCCGTGCGCGGCGGCGGGGCCGCCGTCGCCGCCGCCGAGGCCGGCCGTCGCCAGGCCCGCGCCGCCGACGACGACCACCCCCGCGGCGCCCAGGACGGCGGTGCGCGTCCTGGGCACTAGTCGCCGGCCTTGCCGTCGGTGCCCGGGCCGTCGTCGCCCTCCGGCCTGAGCTTCGCGCACGCCTTCTGCGCGGCCTTGAACTCGCTGCTCTCCAGGTCGATCCCGGTACCCGGCCCGGCCTTGAGCAGCATGCGGCCGTCGGAGTCGGGATCGGGGAACTCGCTGATCCCGCTGTCGCGCATGCACGCGGAGAAGGCACGCATCTTCGCCACGTCCTCCGGCTTCATCTTCTTCGGCTTGCCGCCGTTCGGCATCAGGTGCCGGCACTTCTCCTGCGCCGCGGCGACCCTGTCGTTCCCGCCGGGGCCGCCGGGACCGCCGGCCTCACCGGGGCGGGCACTCTGAGCGATCGTGACCTTGCCGTCACTCGACGGATCCGGCATGTCCACCCCGTTGTCGCGCATGCACTGGGCGAACTCGCGCATCTTCTCCGTGTCGCTCGCGGCCTCGGCCGTCGCGCCGGACCCGCCGGTCCCGTCGCCCCCGCACGCCGGCACTCCGAGGGCGAGAGCAGGGACGAGGCCCAGCGCCGCAAGGGTCTGTCGTCGCATCGATCGGTCTCCTTGTCGTCTCCGCCGGCACCGCCGGCGGCGGGGACAAGTCCAGCCGCGAGCCGATAACCCCGGCGTAACCGGATCGCGTTACGCCGGCGTTACGCCCGTTGCCCGAAGCTGGGGCGGGCAGGACGGCGGAGGGGAAAGGACACGACGTGCGGGTACTGATCGCCGAGGACGAGCGGATGCTCGCCGATTCGATCGCCGAGGGCCTCAGGGCCGAGGCCCTGGCCGTGGACGTCGTCTACGACGGGGACGCGGCGCTCGAACGCCTCGCCGTGCACGACTACGACGTGCTCGTCCTGGACCGGGACCTGCCGGTCGTGCACGGCGACGACGTCTGCCGCGCCGCCGTGGAGTCCGGCGCGCTCGTCCGGGTCCTGATGCTCACCGCCGCCGTCGCCGTGCCCGCGCGGGTGGAGGGGCTGCGGATCGGCGCGGACGACTACCTGACCAAGCCGTTCGCGTTCGAGGAACTGGTGGCGCGGGTCCAGGCCCTCGGCCGCCGCGCCCGCCCGGCGGCGCCACCGGCGCTGGAACGCGCCGGGATCAGGCTCGACCCGTCCCGCCAGGAGGTGTACCGCGACGGGCGGTACGTGCACCTGGCCCGCAAGGAGTTCGGGCTGCTCGCCGAGCTGCTGCGCGCGGAGGGGACGGTCGTGCCGGCCGAGCGGCTGCTGGAGAAGGTGTGGGACGAGCACACCGACCCGTTCACCAACACGGTCCGGGTCACGCTGATGAAGCTGCGCCGCAAACTCGGCGACCCGCCGGTCATCGAGACCGTTCCGGGATCGGGGTACCGAGTTCCATGAAGGGGATCACCGAACGCCTGCGGCCCACGATCCGGATGCGGCTCACCCTCCTGTACACGGGCCTGTTCCTGGGCGCGGGCGTGTTCCTGCTGGGTCTGACCTACATCCTGGTGCAGGGCAATCTCGAACGGCAGAGCGACCCCGTCGACGCGACCAACGCGCTCGAGACCGGCGGCACCGTGGTCGCGCCGTCCCAGCCGGCCATGGAGCCGCCCGAGCTCTCGGTCAAGCGGGTCGAGGGGGCGCTGGTCCAGGCGCGGGAGGAGTCGCGGCGCGAGACGCTCGCCGCGCTGCTGACCCAGGGCGGCATCGCCCTCGGGGTGGTGGCCGCGGCGGGGCTGGGCTTCGGGTGGCTGCTGGCCGACCGGGCGCTGCGTCCCGTCCACACGATCACCGAGACGGCGGGGCGGGTGGCGCGCAGCCACGACCTCACCGAGCGGATCGCCTACGAGGGCCCGCGCGACGACGTCAAGGAGCTGGCCGACGCCTTCGACACCATGCTCGCCCGGCTGGCCAGGGCGTTCGACGGCCAGCGCCGGTTCGCCGCGAACGCCTCGCACGAGCTGCGCACCCCGCTCGCCATCAACCGCACGCTCGTCGACGTGGCGGTGCGCCGCCCGGACGCCACCGACGACGTCAAGCGGCTCGGCGAGTCGCTGCTGGTCGTCAACGGGCGGCACGAGCGGCTGATCGACGGGCTCCTCACGCTCGCGGGCACCGAGAACGTCGTGACCGGCGCAGGCCCCCTGGACCTGGCGGACGTGGCGGCCCACGTCCTCGACCAGGCGGCCGCGGAGGCCGAGGCCCGCGGGGTGGTCTCCGTGCGCGCCCTCGATCCGGCCGCCACCTCCGGCGATCCGGTCCTCATCGAGCGGCTCGTGCAGAACCTCGTCGAGAACGCGATCCGGCACAACCACGACGGCGGCGACCTCGCGGTCGCCACCGGGGAGCGGGACGGCCGGGCCGAGGTCGTCGTCACCAACACCGGGCCGGTCGTGCCCGCCTACGAGGTCGAGACGATCTTCGAGCCGTTCCGCCGGCTCGGCAACGACCGGGTGCGGTCGGATCGCGGCTCCGGGCTGGGGCTGTCGATCGTCCGCGCCACGGCGACCGCCCACGGCGGCACCGTGACCGCCGCGCCCCGCCCGGGCGGCGGGCTGGTCGTCACGGTCCGGCTGCCCGTCCCCGAGCCCGCCTCCCGCCGGGGCGCGGAGAAGGACGCCGCGCAGGACGCCGCCGCACGGGAGAGCGCCTCAGCCGCCGGAGGATGACCCGCCCCGGTGCAGCTCGTCGACGCGCGGCGTCGGGGTGTGCAGCCGGACCGTGGTGCCGTCCGCGCCGGGCCGCACGTCGAGGTGGTCGCAGATCTGCCGGGCGAGCCAGAACCCGTCGCCGGGCCTCGGGTCGAGCGTCGGCGGGTGCAGCCCGATGAACGGGTCGAGGGCGGTGGTGGCGGGCAGGCGGATGTCGCACACGACCTCGCCGGGCCGCGACCACAGCGCGACGCTCGGCAGTTCCCCGGTCTCGTCCGCGTCGGTGCCGGTGAGCAGCTCGCCGATCGCGGCGGAGAAGATCATCAGGTGCTCCCCGGCCAGTCCCAGCATCGCGGTCTCCATCACGATGGCGTGCCGGATCCGGCTGAGGTCCCCGGCGAACGTCAGCGTGACGGCGTCGTCGGGGCGGCCGGCCAGCCGCGAGGCCCGCGTGCGGACGAACGCGACGGGGTCGACGTAACCGGGGCTCGCGGCCACGTCGGTGCCGTGGACCATGTGCGGATGGGTGCGCCACGCGTTGCCGACGATCTCCGGTTCGACGACGCGGGCGTCGTAGGGGCAGATCATGTGGATGCCGCTCCCGGCGAGCACGGTGTTGAGTGCGGATTCCATGCACTCCAGCGCCTCGACCTGCCGCGCGGACCGCCCGGACCAGACGGGCTCGGCGAGGATCCGGACCCGGGCGGCGCGGGGATGCCGGTGCCGGTAGCCGGTGAAGGCGCCCACGCGCTGCGACGGGCGGCGGCCGAAGTACGCGGTCTCCGCGAAGTCGACGTTGCGCGCGTGGCGGCCGAGCGCCGTCCGCACAAGGTCGAGGTTGACCGGCGTGGTGGCGACCAGCACCGGTTCCTCCCGCCGCAGGCCCCCGTCGATGAACGGGACGGCCATCCGCAGGAACTCCTCCTCACCGCCGTATACGCAGCCGTGGTGAACGAACGCCGAGCTCCCCACCCCCGGTTCCCCCTCTTCACGCCAACACCGGCGTCCGTCCTGCATCCCCCGGCGCCGTCCCCACCGGCCGCTCCGCCCGCGCACGCGGCGCCCCCGGGCGGAGAACGGCCACGCTAAGGATCGTATGGATCACTTTGAGTATCAAGCGGAATGCCGGAAACGGCCTCGCCGCGGCCGGGCGCGGTTCCGGTTGGGCGGGGCCGCGGCCGGGTAGCGTCAGTCAATGACCAGCGCGCAACTGCTCACCGACGCGTTCGGGCGGATCCGGGAGGAGGTCCACGGCGCGGCCGGCGGGCTCGCCCCGCGGCAGCTCGCGTACCGGCCCGGCGGCGAGGCCAACTCGATCGGCTGGCTCGTCTGGCACCTCACCCGCGTCCAGGACGACCACATCGCCGGCGCCGCCGGCACCTCGCAGGTGTGGACGGACGAGGGCTGGGCGGAACGGTTCGGCCTCCCGCTCGACCCGTCCGACACGGGGTACGGCCACACCGGCGACGAGGTCGCCGCCGTCCGGGTCGAATCGGCGGAACTGCTGACCGGTTATCACGACGCCGTGCACGACAGGACGGTCGAGTACGTGGCCTCGCTCACCGACGGCGATCTGGACCGGGTCGTGGACCGCGCCTGGGACCCGCCGGTGACGCTCGCCGTGCGGCTGATCAGCGTCGTCTCCGACGATCTGCAGCACGCCGGCCAGGCCGCCTTCGTCCGCGGCCTCCTGCCGCGCGGCTGAGCCCGCCCCGGCTACCGGTCGCCGCCGGACACGCTCAGGCCGGGATCTCCGGCGGTCTCGCCGTCCCACGGGACGGAGTCTCGCGGCGCGGACGGATGCAGCCCGGAGATGAGGCGGGACCATCGCGCGCCGATGTGCTCCAGGTCGTAGGCGCGGGCGGACCGCACGGCCTGCTCGCCGAGGCGGTCGCGGAGCGCGGGGTCCGCGATCAGCTCGCGGAGCGCGGCGGTGAGCGCGTCCACGTCCCCGGTCGGGACCAGCAGGCCGTCGCGGCCGTGCGTGATCAGTTCGGGCGGGCCGAACGGACAGTCGAACGACACGACCGGTAGCCCCATGCCCATGGCCTCGATGATGACCATCGGCATGCCCTCGCGGCGCGACGACAGGGCGTAGATCGACGCGCGCGCCATCTCGCCGTGCAGGTCGCGGGTGAGTCCGCACAACCGGACCCGCCCGGCGAGGCCGAGCTCGTCGATCAGCGCGGCGAGCCGGTCCCGGCGCACCCCGGAGCCGAAGATGCGCAGCGTCCAGCCGGGATGCTCGGCGGCGATCGGCGCGAAGGCGCGGATCAGCAGGTCGAAGCCCTTGTTGCTCACGAGCCGCCCGGCCGCCAGAACGACCTCGTCCGCGCGCCGCGACGGCCGGCCCGGGAGCGGCGGCGCGGCGTTGGGGATCCGCACGATGCGGACGCCGGATCCGGCGAGGGCGCTCTCGTAGCCGGCGCGGGCGGGCTCGGTGAGGACGCTGAGGACGGTGAGCCGGCGGTAGGCGCGGACGACCTGCCGCCGGAGGGCGGGCTGGTAGGACTCCAGGCTCATGTGGTCCTGCCCGATCGTGGCGGTGCCGCGCGGCGCGAGCTCCGCGGCCAGCAGGACGAGGGACGGGCGGGTCCCGATGAGCACGTCGGCCGGTGAGCGGTAGAGGGCGCGCAGGAGGCAGACGTCCGACCAGAGGCTCATGAGGCGGAAGGACGCCTCCTCGGCGGGGATCAGGACGCTCGGCAGGCGCGCCAGGAGGCGGGCCGCCCTGCCCTTGGGGGCGAAGCGGTCGTCGGCGTAGGTGAGCGCGGCGTCGCCGGGCACCGGGAAGAACGGTCTCCTGCTCCGGCGCAGGACGCTGACGATCTCGATGTCGTGGTCACGGGTCAGGTGCCCGCACAGGTTCAGCACGGTGTGGATCGTGCCGCCGGTGCCGTGGGCGTTCTGGAGGAGGACCCGGACGCGGAGCCGCTCCCCCGGCGGGGGAACCCGCCTCCATCGCAGCGGGCGCAACGCACAGAGCGCCGCGCGGCGCAGAGCACGGTGTGCTCCGCGCCTGACGCGGCGCCGCAGGCGCGGTCTTCGCGCTGGTTCCTTCACCGGGGTCCCCTTCACAGGCGGCCGTGTCCGGCTCCCTTCCCGCGGAGGACCCGGGTCAATGTCACCCGGTGGTCACGGTACGGTCGAGGGCGCTTCCCTTGACCCAGCGGTTCCACGACATCTCGTGGTAGCTCCAGCCGTTGTTCCACTCGAGCTCGCGCTTGCTGCCGGTGACGATCACCGGGTCACCGCGGTAGGACCACTTGTAGAACCAGCGGGCGTCCTTGGGCGGCGAGTTGATGCAGCCATGGCTGACGTTCTGGCGGCCCTGCGCCCAGACCGTGGACGCCATCTCGTGGACGAACTCACCGCTGCTGGAGATCCGCACCGCCCAGGGGATGACCTCCTTGTAGCCGCCGTTCGCCTTGTCCTCCGGGTCGACGCCCATCCACTCCGACGTCATGATCGCCGGATTCTCCTTGCCCATGGTCAGGTGGATGCCGCTGGCGGTGAGGAAGGTGTCGACGCCGTTGACCACTCGCCCGCCCTTGCCCGCGCTGATGGGCCAGCTTCGGACCTTCTTGCCGTTCTCCTTGGCGATGGCCTTCTTGGCCTTGGTGCTGATGTGGGTGATGTGGGAGTCGCCGACGCGGAAGCCGCGGCTGTAGTCGGAGGTGCCGTAGGTCTTCTTGCCCGACTTCACACCGGCCAGCTTGGCCTTGAACGACACCCTCTGGTTGGGCTGCCAGTACTCGCCGTTCTTGGTCCGGAAGATCACCGTGGTGTCGTTCATCCAGTACCACGCGCCGGTGGCGGGCTTGGTGGACTTGACCTCCAGGGCCTGCTCCACGGCCTTCTTGTCGCCGACCTCCTGGTTGAAGACGACCTGGATCGGCATGCCGACGCCGACCTTCTCGTTCTTGGTCGGTGTGATGTCGACGATCTCGAGTTCCCGCGGCGCCCTGTGCGTGGCGAACGTGGCGTAGACCGTGGACGACTTGCCCTGCGGGCTCGTGGCGACCGCGTTGACCTGGTACTTGGAGCCCGGGCGCAGCGTGCGCGACTTCCAGTTCGTCTTGTCGGCGGACATCGTGCCGTCCACCGGCTTGCCCTTGAGCGTCACGGTGACCTTGTCGAGCTTGCCGCCCGCGGCGGTCACGGTCACGCCCTTCTCCGGGCTCGCCTTGGTGTTCCCGTTGCCGGGGTCGATCGTCACCTGGGGGGCCTGCGCGTCGGCCTTCTCGCCCACGGTGACCCCGTTGTCCTCGTCTCCCCCGCTACAGGCCGTCGTCAGGAGTAGCACGACACCCGTCAGCCCCGCGCCCGCCCGAACTCCTGCGGAAAGCCTCCGCTGCACCTCAACCTCCAGTAACCCCGCCGTCTACCAGGGAGACATTAGCGACAAAAGTCGTCGACGATGCCGCCACCCCTGCTTTTTGTAGTCGGCCGAGATCAAAGCGTTGTACAACGAGACGCCATCTCGCCGCTCGGCGCCGTCGCGGGTCAGCTCAGGGCGCTGCCCTGGCGCCACTCGTCGAACGACATCTCCCACTGCGTCCAGCCGTTGCCGTCCTCGATCCGCCGGTCGCTGCCGGTCAGCTTGAGGACGTCGCCGCGCTGCGCGATGTCGTAGTACCAGCGCGCGTCGGAGGGGCTGAGGTTGATGCAGCCGTGGCTGACGTTGGCCGAGCCCTGCGAGCCGACCGACCAGGGCGCCGAGTGGGTGTACTGGCCGCTCCAGGAGAAGCGGACCCCGTGGTTGACGACCTGCTTGTAGTAGCCGGGGTCTCCGGGCTTGCGGCCGGGGGACGTCATCGTGACGGGGTTGGCCTTCTCCATCAGCAGGTGGACGCCGCTGGTGGTGGTGTACTCCCGCGTCTGCCCGTTGCCCGCGCTGAACGGGAGGGTCCGGACCTTCTTGCCGTCCCGCGTCACGGTCATGCGGTGCTTACCGATGTTCCCGGTCGTGATCTGGGCGGCGCCGAGGGCGATGTTCACCTGCTCGTCCTGCGCGCCGTAGACGCCGCCTCCCGCGTTCACGCCGGCCAGCTTCGCGTGGAAGCGGACCGTCTGATGCGGCTGCCAGTACGTCTTCGGGCGGTAGACGACCTTGTCGGCGCCGTCCCACCGCCACGCGCCCTCGACCGCCTTGTCGGGCGTGACGCTCAGCGTCCGCTCCACCGCGGCCTTGTTCGCGACGGGCCCGTCGAAGGTGACCATGATCGGCATGCCGACGCCGACCTTCTCGCCCTTGCGGTTGGGCGTGACGTCGGCGATCTTGAGCGTCTTGTCCGCCTTCAGCGTGGTGAACGAGCTGGTGGACGTGCGGGTCTCGCCGTCGTCGCGGACCTGAGCGGTCACGGTGTAGGACGTGCCGGGCGTCATCGTCCGGTCGGAGCGCCACGTCTTGCGCTCGTCGCCGAACCGGCCGGTCACGGTGGCGCCCTTGCCCTGGACGGTGACCTTCTGCAGTTCGCCGTCCGAGGCCTTCACCTCGATCGTCCCGTCCGGCTTGACCTGCGCGGTCCCGTTCGCCGGCGTGATCGTCACGGGCTCGCCCGACCCTCCCGAGGTCAGGCTGCCCTCGCCGCCGCCGACCGTGCAGCCGGCCACGAGCATCGCCACCGCGCCCGTGCCGCCGGTCAGCACCAGCCTGAAACGGCCCCTGGTCACCACAGACTCCCCCAAACGCAAAGATCTAGCCCCGTGTCGCTCTATCTGACAATGAGACGCCCCGGGTGGGCCGAAAGTTCGGCCTTCCCGGGGCGGGAAGAATCACAGGTCAGGCGGGAATGCGGGGGCCGGTCAGGCGGCGGTGGCGCCTTCGGCCGCCTCGCGGTCGGCGTGCGGCTCGCGGTTGACGTGGCGCAGGAGCCGCTTGAAGCCCCAGACCGAGACCGAGATGCCGATCAGGCCCAGCCCCGCGACGATGCCGGTGCGGATCCACAGGTACATGCTGATCGACTGGCTGAACAGCATCCACAGGCTGACGCCCACGTTCGCCAGCAGCACCGCCGACCACAGCAGCGAGATCCGCAGGAAGAAGCGGTGGACCCTGGCGTGCTTGTAGAACGCGTCGGGGATCGGCGCCATGTCCTTGGCGAGCTTCATGGCCAGCGGCTTGCCCAGCGGCACCGAGGCGAGGAAGGCCATGCTCACGCAGAGCGTCCCCAGCGTCGGCTGCAGGAAGTAGACGACCGCGCTGCCCGTCGCGCCCGCCAGCGCCGCGCGGACGGTCACGCCGACCGCGGCCAGCATCAGCATCCCCGAGACCGGATGCCCGCGTACGTACCGGTAGATGATGCCGCCGTACACCCAGGCGACGGCGGCGACGAGCGCCCCGGTCAGCCCGAGGAGCATGAGTGCGACGTAGAACACCACGACGGGGGCGATCACGCCCTCGACGAACCTCGGGAGCGCGTGCATGAGCAGCGCGGGCACCCGCGGCAGCTCGAAGGCGATGTGGCCGTGGCCGTGGGCCTCCCCGGGCCCGGCCGCGCGCGTGAGGCCCGCGGGGGCCTCCGCCGTGGGCTCGGGGGATTCCGCCGCCCCGGAGGGCGGTGCGGGCATGGCCGTGGGTCGATCCATCGAGTGTGGTGCTCCCCGATCGGTGTGCAGAAACTCGGATGTGCTCACGATTCGCCCCACCGTACGTGATGATCCGCACCCGTATGTCCCCTTTGGGAAGATCCGGGGTGAGCGGCCGTCCTACCGTTAGTTCGGTCCGGCGTCCGGTTTGGTTCGGTCGGCGTCCGGTTCGGTTCCGCGCCTCGCCCGGTCCGGGCGGCGTCCGGAGATCGCCGGGGTGAGCCGGTGCGATCCCGGTCTCCGTTCCCACGTTAGCCGCCCCTTCGCTCAGCTCTCCGGCGGGGCGGGCTGAGCGTCGCGGGCGGCGGCGTAGATGGCCCGGAGCGTGACCGCCACCGAGGGCCTGCGCACGCTCGCGGTCCTCGTGACGGCGTAGACCTCGCGGGCCAGCGTGCACTCGGGGATGCGCCGCACCGCCACGCCCTGGTCGCCGGCGGCCAGGGCCAGCGCGGGCACCGCCGTGATGCCGATCCCCCGCGCCACCAGGCTCAGGATGGTGTGCAGCCCCTCGAACTCCCACGGGACGGGGCGGGCGCCGCCGACCGTGTCCAGGATCCGTTCGAGGGCCTGCCGGGACCCTTCACCGGGCGGCGCCGCCATCCACGGCTCCTCCCGGAGCTGCTGCAGGTCCACGGGCCGGCCGGGGTCCGACATGGGGTGCGTGGACGGGACGACGAGGACCAGCGGGTCCCGGCGCAGGTGGAAGAACTCCAGGGCCGCGGGCGACTGGTCGGGGACCTTGCCCGTCCAGTCGTCGATGAGCGCGATGTCCACCTCGCCGTTCTGGACCTGCCGGATGCCGTCGCCGGGCCTGGTCTGGCGCAGGACGAACGTCAGCCCGGGATGCTCGCCGAGGCTCTGCGCCAGCGCGGGGGCGAGGGCGACCGCCGCGGTGGGGAACGCGGTGACCACGACGCGTCCCATCGGCGCGTCCGACTGCGCCGACAGCTCCGCCTCGGCGGTCTCCACCAGGCCGAGGATCTCCTCGGCGCGCTCGGCCAGCCGGCGCCCGGCGTCGGTCAGCTCCGCGCTGCGGGCGGTCCGGTCCAGCAGCGGGACGCGGGCCTCGCGTTCGAGCGCCGACAGCTGCTGGGAGACCGCGGACGAGGTGTAGCCGAGCGCGGACGCGGTCGCGGCGATGCTGCCGCGGCGGGCGAACTCGGCCAGAAGCCGGAGGCGGTGGAGCTCTAGCATCAGTCCACCTTACGGTCACCATCGATGAGACTCGCTTGTGATGATGCTGGCAGCGGGCAAGTATTGAATCAAGCCCGGCAGGGGTCGCACGGGGGGAATCCGCAGTCACCCGCCGCTATTTCGCCATGCCCTTTTTCGCCATGTCTTGGAGTATTCATGCGTGCCCATAAAGAGTCCGCGTCCGTCCGCCCGTTGCCGTTCTCGCCGCGTCCGGTCGCGCTGTCGGCCACGCTCGCGGTCAACGAGGCGATCGCGCGCAAACGCGGGGAGGGCCGGCGCGTCCTTCCCCTCGGCTTCGGGGAGGCCGGGATACCGATACATCCCGCGCTGACCCGCGAGCTGGGCGCGGCCGCGGACAGGGGAGCCTACGGCCCGGTCGCGGGGTCCGCCGCGCTGCGCGCCGCAGCCGCCGGCTACTGGGCCCGGCGCGGGCTGCCCACCGACCCCTCCGCGGTCGTCGCCGGCCCCGGCAGCAAGCCGCTCCTGTACGCCCTGCTCACCGCGCTCGGCGGCGACGTCGTGGTGCCGACGCCGAGCTGGGTGACCTACGCCGCGCAGACGTCGCTGGTCGGCGCCGAGCCGATCCGCGTGGCCACCCCGCCGGGCGAGGGCGGCGTGCCGAGCCCGGCCCTGCTGGCCGACGCCCTGGTGCGGGCACGCGCGCGGGGCCGGGACGTGCGGGCCGTGGTGGTGACGCTTCCCGACAACCCGACGGGGACGATCGCCTCCGAGGACACGGTCCGGCGGCTGTGCGCGGTCGCGCGCGAGCAGGACCTGGTCGTGATCTCCGACGAGATCTACCGCGACCTGGTGCACGAGCCGGGGCGGACGGCGCCGAGCCCGGCCCGGCACGCGCCCGAGCGGACCGTGGTGACGACCGCGCTGAGCAAGAGCCTGGCGGCGGGCGGCTGGCGGCTGGGCGTCGCGCGGCTGCCGGACGGCCCGTTCGGACGGGCGCTGCGCGACAGCCTGCTGGGCGTGGCGAGCGAGATCTGGTCCAGCGCCCCGGCCCCGATGCAGCACGCCGCCGCCTTCGCGTTCGCCGAGCCGCCCGAACTGGTCGAGCACGTCGGCCGCAGCCGGCGCCTGCACGCCGCGATCACGAGCGCGGTCGCCGACCGGTTCGCCGCCGCGGGGGCCCGGGTCGCCCGGCCCGAGGCGGCCTTCTACGTCTACCCCGACTTCGGCCCGGTCCGGGACGCGCTCCGGGAGAACCACGGCGTCCGGACGGCCGGAGAGCTGACGCATCTGCTGCTGGAGCGCTACGGAGTGGGCGTCCTGCCCGGCAGTTCCTTCGGGGACGCCCCGGCGTCCCTGCGGATGCGGGTGGCGCCGAGCCTGCTCTACGGGGAGGACGACGAGCAGCGCCTCGCGGCCCTGGCCTCCCCCGCGCCGGCGGCGCTGCCCTGGATCGCGGGCGCCCTGGACCACCTCGGCGAGGTGCTCGCCGACCTGTCCGAGACGGTCACCGCCGGGGAGCCGGCGCTGACGTGAGCCCGGTAAAGGCCGGGAATTGCGGAGGGTAAGGGAGTCGAACCCCTTCGAGTTTCACCTCGACGTCAGTTTTCGAAACTGCTGCCTTACCGTTCGGCCAACCCTCCGCGGCGGGCGCGGCGGGCCGTCCGGGAGACCGGGCGGCCCGCCGCGCGTGCCGGTGGACCAGCAGGGAGTCGAACCCTGATCACTTCCTTGCAAGGGAAGCATGCTTCCGTTACACCACAAGCCCATCGTCGGTGCTCGGCAGGGGCGGTAGGAGTCGAACCCACTTTCCGCCGGTTTTGGAGACCGGCCGCCTAACCGGTGGCTCGCCCCTTCGTGCCTTCGCGCTGTTCGATGTGTTCAATGATGCGGAGGTTCCCGTACGGACACAAAGCGTTTTTCTGCGTATCGGCCCGGATGCGCACCGTCATCGGTTCCCGGTATGGATCGCCCGAACGATCAGCGCCCGGCCCGACCGGCGTATATAAGGGTGGTGTAAGGTCCAACGACGCACGGGGCGAACGTCACGAACCGACCATCGGCAGGGCATGCGGCGCCCTGTCCGACCTGCCCGTGACAAACCCAAGATCAGCACGAAGTCACGCGAGTGATGAATGAAGGCGAGGGGGCCCGCCATGAGGCATGCACGGGACGGCGCTGCCGCGGCGATGAGCGCCGCCTCCAGGATCCTCGTCGCGCGCGGCAAGAACGAGCCCCAGGAGATGGAGAACCCGGACGTCGCCTGGGGCCAGCGGGCCCGTGACGGCGTCTGGGCGCCCACCAGGGACGGCCAGCGGATCCACCTCGGCATCGACGTCACGGCGGCCGACACCGTCGCGCAGGTCCTGCGTCCGAGCCTGCGGGTGTTCGTGGGCGTGGACGTCGACACCGACATCGTCGCCCAGACGACGGCCGGCGGCGTGCGGCTGCTGACCGTGGTCCACGGACCCGACGCCCCCTCGGAGTTCCGTCTCAACCTCTCCCTCGCCGACGGCCTGACGCTGGAGTCGATGCCGTCCGGCGGCTACGACGTCGTCCACCTGCGCTACGGCGCCACCGTGGGCAGGCTCTACAGCCCGTGGGCGAGCGACTCGATGTTCCGCCAGGTGAAGGCCGACTACACGCTGGAGGGCTCGGTCGTCACGATGCGGGTCCAGCACACCGACGCCTACTACCCGATCGTGGCCGACGCCAATTACGAGCGCTGACCCCCGCCGCGGCACGCCGCGGGACGCGGCGCCGGGCACGGCCGCCCCTTGGAGCGTTCCGGCCGGATGAGGCCGCCGGAACGCCAGCGCGTCCTGGCGGGGTGCGCGCAAACGCGCCCGTCCACCGTCATATGGTGGGGATCCACGGGCCGCCCTCGCGGCCCCCGGCGGCGCTGCCGGGCACACGACCGCCCCGGTCCTGGAGACTGGAGTCATTGTGATCTTCACTCATGACACCGAGCACGCGCTCGCCGTCGTCGTCGACCTGATCAACACGGGCGCGGCGGCGTCCGGCGCCGAGCGGCTCGGCGGGCTGCCCGGACTGCGCTCGTTCGTGGAGCGCAACGCGTTCAGCGACGTGGGCCGGCTCACCGAGAGCGACCTGCTGCGCGTCCTGGACCTGCGCACGCGCTTCCACGCGGTCTTCCGCGCCGGCGACGTGCCGTCCGCGGTGGGGCGGATCAACGAGATCGTCGGGGAGGTCCGCACCACCCCGCACCTGACCGACCACGACGGCTACGACTGGCACGTGCACTTCTTCGCGCCGGGCGCGCCGCTCGGCGAGCACCTGGCCGCCGACTGCGGCATGGCGCTGGCGTACGTGGTGGCGGCGGGCGAGCTGGACCGGCTGCGCACCTGCGAGGCGCCGGACTGCGCCCGGGTCCTGGTCGACCTGTCGCGCAACCGCTGCCGCCGCTACTGCGACAGCCGGACCTGCGGCAACCGCATGCACGTGGCCGCCTACCGCGCACGCCAGCGAGAGGCGGGCGGCCCGTCGTCCCCGCAAAAGGAGACCGCCAGCCACTGACCGGCGGCCTCGGCCCGTCTCAGGCGGGACGAGACACGACGGCGGTGACGGCGTCCAGGGCTTTGCGGGTGGACGCGACGTCATGGACGCGGAAGACGCGGGCGCCGAGAAGGGCGGAGACGCCCAGGACCGCCATCGTGCCGACGCCGCGGCCGTCGACCGGGCGCCCGAGGGTCTCCCCGATGAAGTCCTTGTTGGACACCGCGACCAGGACCGGCCACCCGGTGGCGGTCAGCTCGCCGAGCCGCCTCGTGATCTCCAGTGAGTGCCGGGTGTTCTTGCCGAAGTCGTGGGCGGGGTCGATGAGGATCGCGTCCCGGCGCACCCCGAGGGCGGCGGCGCGCTCGGCCTCGTCGGTGACGTGCCCGACGACGTCCGCGACGACGTCGTCGTAGCCGGTCCGGTGCGGGCGGGTGCGGGGGTCCAGGGCGCCCGCGTGCGAGCAGACCAGGCCGATGCCGTGCGCGGCGGCGACCTCGGCGAGCCGCGGGTCCGGCCCGCCCCAGGTGTCGTTGAGCAGGCCGGCGCCCGCCCGCGCCACGGCCTCGCCGACCTCGGCGCGCCAGGTGTCGACGCTGATCACCACGCCCGGGTGGCGTTCGCGGACGGCGGCGACGAGGTCCAGGACGCGGCGCAGCTCCTCGCCGACGCCGACGTCCTCGCCGGGGCCCGCCTTCACCCCGCCGATGTCGACGATGTCGGCTCCGGCCGCCACGGCCCTGCCGACGGCGTCCAGGGCCGCGTCGAAGCCGTAGGTGGCGCCCCTGTCGTAGAACGAGTCGGGGGTGCGGTTCACCACGGCCATGATCGCGTGCGGGCCGATGCCGCGCCCGCCCAGCCGCAGCGGCGGCACGTCCGGAGTGCTCATGATGCCCTCACCGTGGCACATCCGCGGCGCGGCGGGCCAACCAGAAGTGAATTCGGTTCAAACGGCGCCCTCCCTCGTCATCGGCGCGGCGCGGTCGGTAACCTCATATGTCACGCTCGTTGCGGGATCGAAACCCGTGGTGGGCCCGCGTCGGACCTATTTCAGCCATGGAGGATCCGCTGTCCAGGCGAGCACTCATCACCGGCATCACCGGACAGGACGGCTCGTACCTGGCCGAGCATCTGCTAGGGCTGGGATACGAGGTCTGGGGCCTGGTGCGGGGACAGGCGAACCCCCACGTGTCCCGGCTGCGCAAGCACATCGGCGACGTACAGATCACCACCGGGGACCTGCTGGACCAGGGCAGCCTGATCTCGGCGGTGGAGCGGGTGGAGCCCGACGAGGTCTACAACCTGGGGGCGATCTCCTATGTGCCGATGTCGTGGCAGCAGCCCGAGCTCACCACCGAGGTGACCGGCGTGGGCGTGCAGCGGATGCTGGAGGCGATCCGCGTGGTGTCGGGAATCAGCCCGTCCCGGACGCCGGACCGGGAGCAGATCCGCTTCTACCAGGCGTCGTCCTCGGAGATGTTCGGGATGGTCCGGGAGACGCCGCAGAACGAGAAGACGCCGTTCCACCCGCGCAGCCCGTACGGGGTGGCCAAGAGCTTCGGGCACTACATCACCCAGAACTACCGCGAGTCCTACGGGATGTTCGCGGTCAGCGGCATCCTGTTCAACCACGAGTCGCCGCGGCGGGGCGCGGAGTTCGTGACCCGCAAGGTGTCGCTCGGCGCGGCGCGCATCAAGCTGGGCCTGGCCACGGAGCTGCGCCTCGGCAACCTCGACGCCCGGCGCGACTGGGGCTACGCGGGCGACTACGCCCGCGCGATGCGGATGATGCTGGCGCAGGAGGCCCCCGAGGACTACGTCATCGGAACGGGCCACACCCAGTCGGTGCGCGAGCTGGTGGAGTTCGCGTTCCGCACGGCGGGCCTGAACTGGGAGGACCACGTCGTCCTGGACGCCCGCTACACCCGGCCCGCCGAGGTCGACCTGCTGTGCGCCGACCCCAAGAAGGCCCGCGAGCAGCTCGGCTGGGAACCCGAGCTGACGTTCGAGGAGCTGGTGACGATGATGGTCGAGTCGGACCTGCGGCTGCTGTCGCGGTCCGCGCGGCCCGAGGACGAGCCGTTCAGCCCCGACCACTGGTGATCGCCGGCCGGGTGTGGCCGGCGCGTGCCGTGGCACGATACAGGCATGCGCGATGATGGCGTGCCCGCCGGCGGTTCGGCCCTCTGATGCCGGACGTCCGGCTCGGCACCGGCCCCGGGCGCTGGATCCTGCTGGCGACGGTCCTCGGATCGGGCGTGGCGATGCTCGACGCCACGGTCGTGAACGTCGCGCTCCCGGCGCTGGCGGACGACCTCGGCGCCGACATGGCCGGCCTGCAGTGGACGGTGAACGCCTACACGCTGACGCTCGCCGGGTTCATCCTGCTCGGCGGCTCGCTCGGCGACCGGTTCGGGCGGCGGAGGATCTTCCTCGCCGGCGTCGTGTGGTTCGCGGCCGCGTCGGCGCTGTGCGGCCTCGCCCCCAACGTCGAGATGCTGATCCTGGCGCGGGCGCTGCAGGGGGTGGGCGGCGCGCTGCTCACCCCGGGCTCGCTGGCGATCATCCAGGCGTCGTTCCACGCCGAGGACCGCCCCCGCGCGGTCGGCGCCTGGTCGGGCTTCGGCGGCGTCGCGAGCGCGGTCGGGCCGTTCGCGGGCGGCTGGCTCGTCGAGGCGGCGGGCTGGCGGTGGGTGTTCCTGCTGAACGTGCCGCTCAGCGCCGTGGTGGTGCTGGTGGCGGCGCGGCACGTCCCCGAGAGCGTCGACCCGGAGGCCCGCGGGCGCTTCGACGTGCTCGGCGCCGCGCTGGCGGCGCTCGCCCTGGCGGGGACGACGTACGCGCTCACCGAGGCGCCGGGCGGCGACGCGGCCCCGGCGGTCATCGGCGCCGCCGCCGTCGCGGGCCTGGCGGCGGCCGCGGCGTTCGTGGTCGTGGAGCGGGCCCGCGGCCGGGGACGGCCCCTGCCCGGCGCGCGGGCCGGGCGGACGGCGCCGCAGCCGATGCTGCCGCTGGACGTCTTCGCCTCCCGCCAGTTCTCCGCCGTCAACGTCGTCACGTTCATCATGTACGGCGGCATGGGCGTGATGTTCTTCCTGTTCGTCCTGAACCTCCAGGTGGTCGGCGGGTTCTCGCCGATCGCGGCGGGGACGGCGCTGCTGCCGGTCACGGTGCTGATGCTGCTGCTGTCGGCGCGGGCGGGCGCGCTCGCGCAGAAGATCGGCCCGAGGGCGCCGATGGCGGCCGGGATGCTGGTGGCGGCCGCCGGGATGCTGATGGTCTCCCGGATCGGCGCGGACGCCTCCTACGTGCGCGACGTCCTGCCCGCCGTGGTGGTGTTCGGGCTGGGCCTGTCGGCGGTGGTCGCGCCGCTGACCGCGACCGTCCTCGCGACCGCGGAGGTCCGGCACGCGGGCGTCGCCAGCGGCGTCAACAACGCGGTGGCGCGGGCGGCGGGGCTGCTGGCGGTCGCGGCGATCCCGCCGCTGGCCGGGCTGACCGGCGACGCCTACCAGAACCCGGGCGACTTCTCGCGCGGGTTCGAGTCCGCGATGCTGGCGTGCGCGGCGCTGCTGGCCGCCGGGGCGGTGCTGACCGTGCTGACCGTCGGCGACGACGCGCTGCGGACCCCGGCCGGGGAGCAGGTCGTGCCGGAGTGCCGGCGGCAGTGCGGCGTCGGCGCCCCGCAGTTGCAGCCCGAGCCGGAGAACGTCGCGGCCGGCGCCGACGGCCTGGACGGGGGCCCCGGGCCCCGGCCGCGACCTTGATCACCAGGGCGGACGCGGCCCGCCGGCGCTGATTCTCGGTCCGATTCCGGCTATGTCCAGGACCGGATCGGTTCGTTGGCATACCGTCATGGGCATGAATCTGCGGCAGCTGCGCTACGTCGTGGCGACCGCCGACCACGGCACGATGACGTCGGCGGCCCAGGCTCTCTACGTGGCCCAGCCCGCGCTCTCGCGGGCCGTCCGCGAGCTGGAGCGCGAGCTGGGCGTCGAGCTGTTCGCCCGTTCCGGCCGGGGGGTCGTCCTCACGCCCGTCGGCGAGCAGGTGGTCCGGGAGGCCCGCGCCGCGCTCGACGCCGTCGAGGCCATCGAGGCCCTCTCGGTCACCCGGGCCGACGGGCGCGGCGCGGAGCTGCGCATCGCCGTCACCGCGTCCCTGGAACCGGAGCTGACCGGCCGTCTCATCCCCCGCTTCGCCCGCGACCAGCCCGCCGTGCGGGTCCGGGTGGTCCGCTGCGAGGACCGCGACCAGGTCGCGGCTGCGCTGCGCGCGGGCCGCGCCGACCTCGCGCTCACCGACCTGCCCGTCCCGGGCGACATGTCCGCGCACCCGTTCGAGCAGCGGGAGGTCGTGCTGATCTCGCCGCCCGCGCTGCAGATCCGCGAACCGGTGCCGCCGTCCGCGCTGGACGGCATGCGGCTGGTGCTGCCCGCCCGCGGCACCGCCCGGCGCGCCGAGATCGACGTGCTGCTGCGGCGGATCGGCGCCACCCCGGTCGCCGCCGTCGAGTCCGACGAGCGCGGCGCCTGGCTCGGCATGGTCCGCGCCGGGGTGGGCTCCCTGCTCTGGTACCGCAACCAGATCGACGACACCGAGGGCGTGACCGTCCGGTCGTTCATGCCGTCGATCACCCGCATGATCGGGCTCGTCCACGCGCACCGCAGGCTCCCGCCCGCCGCCCGCGACTTCCTGGCGTTCGCCAAGGAGAAGGCCCGCGACGACCACTGACGGGCGGGGCCGGACGGGCCGCGGGCGGCGCCCCGGCCGCGGGTCGGCCGTGACCGGGGCGGAATCCGGTCAGGACGACCCGTTGAGGGGGTACTCGGGGAGCTCGACGGCGTAGGACTCCTTGACCACGTCCAGGTGGTGCCAGGACTCCCGGACCGTCACCCCGGGCACGGACCGGACGGCGTCCAGCACCGCGACCAGCCCGCTGCGGGAGGTCGCCTCGGCCTGCCCGACGATGTCGTAGCGGCCGAAGCCCGTCGCCAGGTAGCGGACGCCGTCCTGGACGGCGACCGCCTCGGCCACCTTCCGCAGCCCGCCGGTCACCACCAGCCCGAAACCGCCGAGCTCGGCGGCGCCGAGGGCCAGCGGGTCGGCCAGGCCGGTGACCTGGATGACGCCCGACCGCATGAGCCTGACCACCCGGGCCCGCGTGGCGGCCTGCGACAGGCCGATGATGTGCGCGAGCCGGGTGTAGGGGGCGCGGCCGTCCTGCTGCAGCTCGTGCAGGAGCCGCCAGTCGATGCCGTCGAGGCTGACCTCGCCGAGCTCGCGCACCACCGCGTGCGTGTCGCGCACGGTGGCCACCGACCGGAACACCTCGGCCCCGCGCACGCCGGGGACGGACCTGATGTGGTCCGCCTCGGCCGCGAGCGCGGCGTCGTCGCGGGTGCGCACCTGCGCGACCAGGTCGTGCGGGCCGGCGGTCAGCGCGGTGAAGCTGACGGCCGGGCGCTCGGCGATGGCCGTCGCCACCTTCCTGGCCGAGCCGTCCACGGTGACCGAGACGTGCCCGATCGCCTCCGCGCCGACGACGGCGGCGTGCACGATCCCGACGACGCGGACGACCCGGGTTTCGAGAAGGTGCTGCACCCGTGCCCGCACCGCCGTGCGGGAAAGCCCGACACGGTCGGCGAGCGCCTGGAACGTCGCCCTGCCATCCCGCTGGAGCTCGCGGACGAGCACGGCGTCGACCGCATCCAGCACGGCTGTCCTCCTCGATATCCAATGAATCCTTTTGCCAGCAGTTGCAAGATCATTCCATTTCAGGACGGTATGACGTCAAATATTGATCTTGCTCGTGTTCGCCCTGCCCGGCCGCCGTCGATGCGTCTGTACCGGGGTCCGCCGAGCGCCGTTTCCAACGCCGGGCGAACCCTCGTGAGAGCGCAATGCTCCGGGCTCACGCCGCGCGTCCCGGCGCCGCGCCGGCAGAGGGCCGCCGGGCGGCGGGCGCGCGGGGTGGCAACGATCACAACGGCGGGCACGGCGGGCATCGCCGCCCGGCCGGGGCGGCCCGCGGCGCGGGCGAGCGCGGCTGACCGGGCCCAAGTGCGTGACCTGCATGCGCTTCTCCCGGTGTTCTGCTGTCACGCCCCTACGGCGGGTCCCGCCGTCCGCGTGAGGCACATGTAAGAAAAGTGCATCCGGGGCGCAGTTACGTCAAGAGGTAACTTTACAGAGAGCCAACCCCCACGTTGCACCGTTTTCCACCACGCCATCGCATTTCACTTCGATCACGCCTGGCAGGCCGGGACGGCTTGGGCGGAGCATCGCAGGGTATGGCGCACAATGTACGGTGGCCGAGCCGCCCGGATCCGTGATTGGTGTGTAGTACAGCCGTGCACCTGCTGAACGGTGAGCGTTCCGCTCACGACCTCACCTACAACGACGTCTTCATGGTCCCGCGCCGCTCCTCGGTCGGGTCCCGCCTCGACGTCGACCTGTCGGCCTCGGACGGCAGCGGGACGACCGTACCGCTCGTCGTGGCCAACATGACCGCCGTCTCGGGGCGCCGGATGGCCGAGACCGTCGCGCGCCGCGGCGGCATCGCGGTGCTGCCGCAGGACATCCCCGGCGACGTGGTCGCCGAGGTCATCGGCTGGGTCAAGGGACGCGACCTGGTCGTGGACACCCCGATCCGGCTGTCCCCGTCCGGCACGGCCGGGGACGCGCTCGCGCTGCTGCCGAAGCGCGCGCACGGCGCGGTGATCGTGGTCGAGGACGACCGGCCGGTCGGCGTCGTCACCGAGGCCGACTGCCAGGGCGTCGACCGCTTCGCGCAGCTGCGCGACATCATGTCCCGCGACCTGGTCACGCTGCCGGCCGGCGTGGACCCGCGCGAGGCGTTCGAGCGGCTGCACGAGCGCGGCCACCGCCTCGCCCCCGTCGTCGACGCCGAGGGGCGGCTCGCGGGCATCCTGACCCGCACCGGCGCGCTGCGCGCCACGCTCTACGACCCGGCCGTGGACGCCGCCGGGCGGCTGCGCATCGCCGCGGCGGTCGGCGTGAACGGCGACGTCGCGGGCAAGGCCGAGGCGCTGCTGGAGGCGGGCGCCGACCTGCTCGTCGTCGACACCGCGCACGGCCACCAGGACAAGATGATCAGCGCGCTGGAGGCCGTCCGGGCGCTGGACCCCGGGGTCCCGGTCGCGGCCGGCAACGTGGTGACGGCCGAGGGCACCCGCGACCTGATCGAGGCGGGCGCCGACATCGTCAAGGTCGGGGTGGGCCCCGGCGCGATGTGCACGACCCGGATGATGACCGGGGTCGGCCGCCCGCAGTTCTCCGCCGTCCTGGAGTGCGCGGCCGAGGCACGGCGCCTCGGCCGGCACGTGTGGGCCGACGGGGGCGTCCGGCATCCCCGCGACGTGGCCCTGGCCCTGGCGGCGGGCGCCGCGAACGTGATGGTCGGCTCGTGGTTCGCCGGCACCTACGAGTCGCCCGGCGACCTGCAGCGGGCCGCCGACGGGCGGCTCTACAAGGAGAGCTTCGGAATGGCGTCCGCACGGGCCGTGCGGCTGCGCACCGCCGACGACTCCCCGTTCGACCGGGCCCGCAAGGCGCTGTTCGAGGAGGGCATCTCCACGTCCCGGATGTTCCTGGACCCGCGGCGCCCCGGCGTCGAGGATTTGATCGATTCGATCGTCGCCGGGCTGCGCAGCTCGTGCACCTACGCGGGCGCCCGGACGCTGGAGGAGTTCCACGTGCGGGCGACCGTCGGCATCCAGGGTTCGTCCGGGTATGCCGAGGGCATGCCGCTGTCCAGCAGTTGGTGAAGCCCGGCGCCCGTACCGCCGGTCCGGCCCCGCAATTCGCGACACGCCGCCGCCATCACGCCGAGATCAGGCCGCTGACCTGCACGCTCTTGAACCAGGGACGTGCACGGGGGCTCGCGTCCCCGAAGGGGGCGCAGCATGGTCGACGGCGGGCCGATCGGCGATGGGACGCGTCTGCTGCCGGACGACGCGCGGCCGGGGGCCGATGGCACGCGGCCGGAGGCCGGAGACCGGGCCGGGCCTGACAAAGGGGACGAACGGCACGGGCGCGGGCGGCGTGAGGCGTCGCCTCGGCGGCTGGCGGAGGCGCTGCTGATCGCGGCGGCCTCCCCCGCGCTGCCCGGTGTCGCGCACCTGCGGGCCGGACGCGTCCGGCTCGGCGCGGCGCTCCTCGGCGCGCAGGCGGTGCTGCTGACCGCCGCCGCGATCGCCGCGGGCCACGGCCGTTCGCTGTTCCTGGAGCTGACGGTGCGGCCGGGCTGGCTGCTGGCCCTCACCGCCGCCTCGGCGGTCCTCGCCGCCCTGTGGGCGGCGCTGATCGTCCACTCCTACGCCGTGCTGGTGCCGGCCGGGCTGCCGCCGCTGTGGCGGCTCGCCGGGGGCACCACGGTCTCGGTCCTGTGCCTGCTGGCCGTCGTCCCGCCCTTGACCGTCGCCCACTTCGGGCATCTCCAGCGCGATCTCGTCACCAGCGTGTTCTCCGACCGGCGCGGCGCCGGTTCCGCCGCCGGCACGCCCGGACCGGCGCGGGGCGGCGACCCGTGGGCGCGCATCCCGCGGCTCGACGTCCTGCTCATCGGCGGCGACGCCGACGAGGGCCGGCCGGGAATCCGCACCGACAGCATGACGGTGGCCAGCATCGACACCGCGACCGGCGACACGGTCCTGCTCAGCCTGCCGCGCAATCTCCAGCGCGTCCCGGTGTGGTCGGGCGCCGAGCGGGTCCCCTACCCGAAGGCGGGGCTGCTGAACGCCGTCTACATGGAGGGCACGCGGCGCCCCGGCGTGCTCGCGGGCGGCGGGGACGTCCGCGATCCCGGCGCCGAACTGCTGAAGCGGACCGTCGGGCACATCCTCGGCCGCCCGGTCCCCTACTACGCGATGGTCGACATGCGCAGTTTCCGGCAGATCGTGGACGCGGTCGGCGGTGTCCGGGTCTGCGTGGACGACGCCGTCCCGGTCCCCGAGCGGCAGGTGAAGGCCGGCACGATCGAGCCCGGCTGCCGCACGCTCGGAGGCCGGGAGGCGCTGTGGTTCGGGCGGTCGCGGACGGGCAGCAGCGACTACGCGCGGATGGGCCGGCAGAAGTGCCTGCTGTGGGCGCTGGCGCGCCAGGCGGGTCCGATGACGGTGCTGCGCGGCTTCCAGCGGCTCACCCGGGTCTTCAAGGACTCGGTCAGCACCGACCTCCCGCGGCGGCTGCTGCCGCCGCTGGTCGACCTGGCGGCCAGGGTGAGGAACGCCGAGATCACGAGCCTGCAGTTCGTCCCGCCCGTCATCTCGACCCGGCGCCCCGACTACCCCGGGATCAGGCGGATGGCGGCGCGGGCGGTCCGCGAATCGGGGTCGGCCTCCCGCGGGACGGCCCCATTGCATATCCTGAGTCACAGCTGTGCCTGAGGTCACACGTGCTCGGCTCCCACGCAACTTTTGTCCGGTCCCGCGCGTCCATAGGGTGAGCCAGGCTTATTTCACCGAGGGTGGGAATCGGAGCGTATATGGGTCGATCGGCGAGTCGGCGCGCCCGGGAAGGGGACGGAGATCGCTCCCCCGGCGGCGCCGGGGGCCTCCCCCGTGCGCTGGCGCTGACGCTCGCGTCGGCCCTGGTCTGGGGGATCGCCCACATCGTCGCCGGCCGCCGGCGGGCCGGGGGACTGCTGCTCGCCCTGTGGGTCTCGCTCGCCGCCGCCGTGGCGGTCACCGCCACCGTCTACCGCTCCGACCTCCTGCACCTGGCCGTCCAGCCCGACGTCCTGGAGCGGCTCTCGGTCGCGCTGCTGGCGTTCGGCGTGGTGTGGGTCTTCATCGTGATCCGCTCCTACCAGGTGCTGCGCCCCATCCGGCTGTCGGCCGTCGGCCACACCCTCGGCACCGCGGCCGTCGCCCTGATGTGCTTCGCCGTGGCGGTGCCGATCGCCTGGTCGGCGCACGGCACCTACGTCTACCGGGACGCGCTGACCAGCATCTTCCGCAGCGGCGGCGGGAGCGGCACGAAGGTCGACGCCGACGACCCGTTCGACGGGCGGGACCGCGTCAACATCCTGCTGCTCGGCGGCGACGCCGCCGAGGACCGCTCCGGCGTCCGCACCGACAGCATGACGGTGGCCAGCGTCGACACCGAGACCGGCGACACGGTGCTGCTGAGCCTGCCCCGCAACCTGGAGAGCTTCCAGCTGCCGCCCGGCCCGGCCCGCAACCGCTTCCCCTACGGCTTCACCGGCGACGGCCCGCAGACGCCGGGCCTGCTGAACGAGGTGTACCAGTACGCGGAGGACCACCCCGACCTGGTGCCGGGGGTCCCCCCGGACGAGCGCGGCCCCGAGCTGCTCAAGGCCACCATCGCCGGCATCCTCGGCATTCAGGTCGACTACTACATCCTGGTCGACATGTTCGGCTTCGCCGACCTCATCGACGCCATGGGCGGTGTCCAGGTCAACATCGAGCAGCCCATCCCCTACGGGCTCGAGGGCGCCGTGCTCGAACCCGGCAACCGGACGCTGACCGGCAAGGAGGCGCTCTGGTACGGCCGGTCCCGCACCAACAGCAGCGACTACGTGCGGATGGGCCGGCAGAAGTGCCTGATGGCCGCGATCGCCGAGCAGGCCGATCCCAGGACCGTGCTGACCAGCTTCGACAAGCTGGCCACCGCCGCCAAGCGGACGCTGTCGACCGACATCCCGCAGGAGCTGCTGCCCGCGCTGATGAAGCTCTCGGACAGGGTCAAGAGCGGCGCGAAGATCAACAGCCTGCAGTTCGTGCCGCCGCTGGTCTACACCGGCAACCCCGACTTCGACCTCATCCGCAAGCTGACGTCCGAGGCGATCAACAGCGACCCCCGCCAGGTGAGCAGCGAGCCGAGCGGCACCCCCGGCTCGTCGCCCAGCTCGTCGCCCGGCTCGTCCCCCGGCTCGTCGCCCAGCGCGTCCGCGAGCACGCCCGCGCCCGGGACGGGAGACTCGCCGAACGGCGGCGCGAAGCCGTCCGAACCCCCGAGCGAGCCGGTCTCCCTGGAAGCGAACTGCCCGTGACCCCTCCCCGCCGGGACGCCCGCGCGGAACACTG
Organism: Actinomadura sp. KC345; assembly: GCF_004348515.1. Taxonomy (GTDB): domain Bacteria; phylum Actinomycetota; class Actinomycetes; order Streptosporangiales; family Streptosporangiaceae; genus Spirillospora. The sequence continues at coordinate 32,401 of NZ_SMKH01000037.1, forward strand.
GTGCGCGTGAGAAGGGCTTACCGGCTGCGGCAGGTCGTCAACGCGGTCAACCTGTCGACGGGCCTCGGCCTGCTGCTGGCCGCGGCCGCCACCCGCCGCCCCCGCGGCGTGCGCCGGGCCCCGGACGGCCTGCTGGTCGCCGCGGGGTACCGCCCGCCGTTCCCGGTCGCCCCGGCGTTCACGGTCGGGAACGTCATCCTCGTGCGCGGCGACGAATCCGGCCTGACGGACGGGTCACGCCTGCTGCGCCACGAGGCACGGCACGCCACGCAGTACGCCTGGTGCCTCGGGATCCTCATGATCCCGCTCTACGGGGTGTGCGCGGGCGCGTCGATGCTTCTGTGCGGCGACTGGGCGTCCTACAACCCGTTCGAGCGGCTCGCCGGACTCGCGGACGGCGGGTACGAGCGGCGGCCCCTGCGCCCGGCCCTGCGCCGGCTCCGTGCGGGAACGTCCGGCCCGCCCTGACCCGCGCGGCGTGTCCGCCCAGGTGCGCGGAGGGGGGATCATTGAGGGAGAGCATTCATTCGAAGGGCGGTGCGGGTGCCACGGATCCATGACTGCGACGCCTTCCGCGTCGCGATGCCGCGCGGGCGGCGGCCGGAGAGCATCCTGGTCCGCCTCACCGGCGGCGACGCGGTGGGGTGGGGCGAGATGGCCGTCCCGGACGGATCCGGCGATCCCGGTCCGGGCTGGGCCGACATCGAGGAGCGCATGGGGCCCGCGCTCGTCGGGCTGGAGTGGGACCGCCCCGAAGACGTGTCCGCGGCCGCCGACCTCGGGGCCAGGGAGGCGGCCGCCGCGATCGACACCGCCTGCTGGGACCTGTGGTGCCGGACCCAGGGCCTGCCGCTCGCGCACGCGCTCGGCGGCACCCGCACGTCCATCGTGACCGGTTCGCGGATCACGCCGGAGCCGGCCCTGGACGCGGTCACGACCCGCGTCAACAAGGCCGTTGGAGCGGGCCACACCCGCGTCACCCTCGACGTGCGCCCCGGCTGGGACATCGAGCCGGTCCGCGCGATCAGGCAGGCGTACCCGGCGCTGGCGCTCGTCGCCGACGCCGGCCACTCCTACACCGAGTCGTCCGGGCACATGGCGGCCCTGGAGGCGCTGGACGCCTACGGCCTCGCGGCGATCGAGCGCCCGTTCGCCGCGGGCGACCTCGCCGCGCACGCCCGGTTCCAGCTCCGCGTCGGCACCGCCGTCGCCCCCGCCGTCGGCGACCTGGAGACCCTCGACGCGGCCCTGACGCTGGAGGCGGGCCGCGCCCTGCACCTGCGGCTGGACCGGCTCGGCGGGCTGACCGCCGCGCGCAGCGCCCACGACCTGGCGTACGCGGCCGGGTGGGACGTGTGGTGCAGCGGCTGCGGCGCGTTCGGCATCGGCCAGGCGGCCGCGGTCGCGCTGGCGTCCCTGCCGGGCTGCACGCTGCCGAGCGGCGTGTCCGACCCGGCGGGCGGCCCGGTGTTCGTCTCGCCGCCGGTCCGCTCGTCCGGCGGGGTCGTCGGCGTCCCCCTCACCCAGCCGGGCCTCGGCCACGAGATCGACGAGGCGCGCATCGAGCGGATGGCGACCCGCCGCCTGAGGCTGTCGGCATGACCCCCACCCCGGCCTGGGTCGTCGCCGGCCCGCCGGGCTCCGGCAAGTCCACCGTGGCGGACCTGCTGCTCGCGCGGCTGCGCCCCGTCCCCGCCCTGCTGGACAAGGACACGATGTACGGGCCGTTCGTCGAGGCGGTCCTCGCGGCGTCCGAGCGCGACCCGGGCGAGCGCGAGGGCCCCTGGTACGACCGGCACGTCAAGCCGCACGAGTACGCGGGGATGACCGCGACGGCCCGGGAGATCCGCGCCCGCGGCTGCCCGGTGCTGCTCAGCGGCCCGTTCACCGGCCACATCCGGAACCCGGTGCGCTGGGAGGAGTGGACCCGTTCGCTGGGCGGCCCGCCCGTGCGTCTCGTCTGGATCCGCACGGACGCCGCGACGCTCCGCCACCGGCTCGAGGAGCGCGGCTCGCCCCGCGACACCGGCAAGCTGGCCGCCTTCGACGCCTTCACCGCGCGGATGCGCCCGCAGCAGCCGCCGCCGGTCCCCCACGCGGCCGTGGACAACCGCCTGACGGCGCCCGTCCCGCTGGAGGCTCAGCTCGACGCGCTGGCCGGTCGGTAGGTCCCGGGTTCTCAGCCCGAGGGCGCCTCGATGACGGCGAGGACGGCGCCCGACTCGACCTGCTGGCCCGCTGAGACGTTCAGTTCCGCGACCGTCCCGGAGGCGGGTGCGGCGATGCGGTGCTCCATCTTCATCGCCTCCAGGACGACGAGCGTCCGGCCCTCGGTGACGTCGGCGCCCATCTCGGTCTCGACGCGCAGGACGGTCCCGGGCATGGGGGCGAGAAGGGAGCCGGGGGCGATCTGGCCGCTCGGGTCGGCGAATCGCGGAACGGCCCGGAACGTCACCGGGCCGAGGCGGGAGTCGACGTACACCGAGTCGCCGGCCGTCGTCACCGTGAACGACTCGCGCAGGCCCTCGTGGTCCAGGACGACCCGTTCCGCCGTGAGGGCGACGAGCGAGGTGCCGGGGCACAGCTCGGACACCAGCCCGTCCCTGTGCAGGTAGTAGTCGACGGTGACCGGACCGGACGGACCCTCGAACGTCCGCCGCTGGGGCTGCGACCGGAGGTTGCGCCATCCGGACGGGAGCCCCCCGAGCACCGGCGCGGCGGCCCGGTCCGCCGCGGACCCGGCCAGCGCGGCGGCGAGCGCGGACACCCGGACCGCCTTCTCGCCCGCCAGCGGCGCGGCGAGGACGTCGAGGCCGACCCGGTCCAGGTACCCGGTGTCGGTGTCGCCGTCCAGGAAACCGGGCTCCTCCAGGACGCGGACGAGCAGGTCGCGGTTGGTGGCGGGGCCGTGGACGCGGGCGCCGCGCAGCCCGGCCGCGAGCCGGCGGGCCGCGGCGCGGCGGCCCGGCGCCCACGCGATCACCTTGGCGAGCATCGCGTCGTAGTGGACGCCGATCTCCCCGCCGCTCTCCACACCGCTGTCGAGCCGCAGCCCATGGGACGCGGGGACGGCGAACTCGGCGTCGACGTCCGGCACCTCGAAGGTGTGCAGCGGCCCGCTGCCGGGGCGCCAGTCATGCGCGGGCTCTTCGGCGTAGAGGCGGACCTCGATGGCGTGGCCGCGCGGCTCCGGCACCGCGTCCGGGAGCCGCGCCCCTTCGGCGACCTCGATCTGCAGCCGGACGAGGTCGACCCCGTACACGCATTCGGTGACCGGATGCTCGACCTGGAGGCGGGTGTTCACCTCCAGGAAGTGGAAACGCCCATCGCGGGCGAGCATGAACTCGACCGTGCCCGCTCCCGTGTAGCCGATGGCCCGTGCCGCGCTCGACGCCGCCTCGCACAGTTCGGCGCGCAGCGCGGGCCCCACCGCCGGAGACGGCGCCTCCTCGACGATCTTCTGGTGGCGGCGCTGGATCGAGCATTCGCGCTCGCCCAGCGCCCAGACCCCGCCGTGCGCGTCCGCGACGATCTGCACCTCGATGTGGCGGGCGCCCTCCAGCAGCGGCTCGCAGAACACGGTCGGGTCGCCGAACGCCGACTCGGCCTCGCGGCGAGCGGCCGCGACGGCGTCCGGCAGCCCGTCCGGCGTCCTGACGATCCGCATGCCGCGCCCGCCGCCGCCCGCGGACGCCTTCACCAGCAGCGGGAAGTCCGCGGCAGTGACCTGCGCGGGGTCCAGTTCGGGCAGCACCGGCACGTCCGCGGCGGCCATCAGCTTCTTGGCCTCGATCTTGGAGCCCATCGCGGCGATCGCCGCCGGCGGCGGGCCGATCCAGGTCAGGCCCGCGTCGATCACGGCCCGCGCGAAGTCCGCGTTCTCCGACAGGAACCCGTACCCCGGGTGGACGGCGTCCGCCCCCGCGCTCTCCGCCACGGCGAGGAGACGCTCCGCCGACAGGTACGTCTCCGCCGGGGACGCCCCGGGCAGCCGCCCCGCCACGTCCGCCTCCCGGACGTGCGGCGAGTCCGCGTCCGGGTCGGAGTGGACGGCGACCGTCCCGATGCCGAGGTCCCGGCAGGCCCGCAGGACGCGGCGGGCGATCTCGCCCCGGTTGGCGACCAGCACTCTTTCGATCATCAGGCTCACATCCGGAAGACGCCGAAGCCATCGGCTCCGCGCACGGGCGCGTTGTGGACGACGGACAGGCACAGGCCGAGGACGGTGCGGGTGTCGCGGGGATCGATCACGCCGTCGTCGTAGAGCCGTCCCGACAGGAAGAACGGCAGCGACTCCGCCTCGATCTGGCCCTCGACCATCTCCCGCATGGCGCGGTCCTGCTCCTCGTCGTAGGCCTGGCCGCGCGCCTCCGCCGCCTGCCGCGCCACGATGGACAGGACGCCGGCGAGCTGCTGCGGCCCCATCACCGCCGACTTCGCGCTCGGCCATGTGAACAGGAACCGGGGGTCGTACGCGCGGCCGCACATGCCGTAGTTGCCCGCGCCGTACGAGGCGCCCATCACGATCGTCAGGTGCGGGACGCGGCTGTTGGCCACCGCGTTGATCATCAGGGCCCCGTGCTTGATGATCCCGGCCTGCTCGTAGTCCTTGCCGACCATGTAGCCGGTGGTGTTGTGGAGGAACAGCAGCGGGGTGTCGCTCTGGTTGGCGAGCTGGATGAACTGCGCCGCCTTCTGCGACTCCTCGCCGAACAGGACGCCCTGCGCGTTGGCGAGGACCCCGATCGGGTAGCCGTGGACGCGCGTCCAGCCCGTGACCAGGCTCGTGCCGTACAGCGGCTTGAACTCCTCGAAGCGGGAGCCGTCCGCGATCCGGGCGATGACCTCGCGCGGGTCGAACGGGACCTTCAGGTCCTCCGGGACGATTCCGGCGAGCTCCTCGGCGTCGTACAGCGGCTCCTCCACCGGCCCGGGTTCGGGGCCGAGCCTGCGGTGGTTGAGGTTCCCGACGATCTGGCGGCCGAGGCGCAGCGCGTCCGCCTCGTCCACGGCCATGTGGTCGGCGAGGCCCGAGGTCCGCGCGTGCATCTCCGCGCCGCCGAGCTCCTCGTCGTCCGCCTCCTCCCCCGTGGCCATCTTCACCAGCGGCGGCCCGCCGAGGAAGACCTTCGCGCGCTCCTTGACCATGACGACGTAGTCGCACATGCCCGGGATGTACGCGCCGCCCGCCGTCGAGTTGCCGAACACGAGCGCGATCGTCGGGATCCCCGCCGCCGACAGCCGGGTCAGGTCGCGGAACATCCGCCCGCCCGGGATGAAGATCTCCTTCTGCGTCGGCAGGTCGGCGCCGCCCGACTCGACCAGGTTGATGACCGGCAGCCGGTTCTCCAGCGCGATGTCGGTCGCCCGGAAGCTCTTCTTCACCGACCACGGGTTGCTGGACCCGCCCCGGACCGTCGGGTCGTTCGCCACGATGAGGCATTCGACGCCCTCGACGACGCCGATCCCGGTGACGACGCTCGCCCCGACCGGGAAGTCGCTGCCCCAGGCGGCGAGCGGGCTCAGCTCCAGGAACGGCGAGTCGGGGTCGAGCAGCATCTCGACGCGTTCCCGCGCGAGCATCTTGCCGCGCCCGCGGTGCCGCGCGACGTACTTGTCCCCGCCGCCGGCGAGGGCCTTGGCGTGCTCGGCCTCCAAAGCGGCGAGCTTGTCCAGCATGGCGGCGCGCCGCTCCCGGTACTCCGGGCCGCGCGGGTCGAGCGTGCTCTTGAGCGTCACAGCAGTGCCTCCAAGATGTCGACGTGGCGCGACCTCAGCCACTCGCCGAGGGCCTTGCCCTGCGGGTCGAACCGGGTCGAGGCCGATACGCCCTCCTGCAGGAGCCCCTCGACGACGAAGTTGACCGCGCGGAGGTTGGGCAGCACATGGCGGCGGACGGCGTGGTCTCGGGTCTCGGGCAGCAGTCCGCGCAACCGCTCGACGGTGAGGAACGGCTCCAGCCAGCGCCACTGCGCGTCCGTCCGCGCCCACACCCCGATGTTGGCGTCCCCGCCCTTGTCC
>NZ_SMKH01000380.1 GCF_004348515.1 Actinomadura sp. KC345
GCCCGAACCGCTCCAGCGTGGGGACGACCAGGAAGAGGCCGGTGACGAACACCAGGAGCTGCCACGGGATCAGCGCGGGGCGCAGCCTCCGCCGGTCCCGCACGGCGAACGCCGCCACGGCGACGGCCGCGGCGGCGGTGGCGGCGATCCCGAGCTGGATCCCGGTGTGCACCCCGGCGAGGATCGCGCCGATGAACATGAGGCACGCGAGCCCGGTGGCGGAGAACAGCACCCTGTCGCGGACGGGCGCGGGGTCGGGCGGGTCGTAGGTGTCCGCGCCCCGCATCCGCCGCCGCCAGTAGAACACCCAGAGCAGCACCATCGTGACGGCCAGGGCCGCGAGCTGCGGGGCCCACATGCGGGCGGCGAAGGCGCGGGTCCCCAGCGCGACGCGGTCGGCGGCGAGCAGGTTCGTCAGGTTCGACACCGGCAGCAGGAGGCTCGCGGTGTTGGCCAGCCACACCGTGGTCATGGCCAGCGGGAGGGCCGCGATCCGCGCGCGCGCCGCCAGCGCCAGCATGACGGGTGTCAGGAGCACGGCGGTCGTGTCGAGGTTGAGGAAGATCGTGATGAGCGAGGCGAACGCCACGCACAGCAGGAACAGCACGCCGTAGTTCCCGCGTCCCGCCCGCGCCATCCGCTGCGCGATCGCGTCGAAGACCCCGGCCTCCTTGGTCAGCTCCGCCAGGATGATGACGCTGAACAGGAACAGCAGCAGCGGCGCGATCCGCTCGACGCTGGAGCGCGCCTCGGCGGCGGGCAGCAGGCCGGTCGCGACGAACACCAGGCCGAGGACCAGCACCCCGATGCGGACCCGGTCGAGGACGCCCAGTGAGCCGGCCGCTCGGCGCAGGGTCTCGATCCGGGGTGACACGCGCGACATGATCCCATAGGCGCGCCCGCGCGCTGATTTCGCCGCCGCTCCGCGCGATACTGGCGGGATGACGACCCCCGGCGGCAGCACCAGGCAGGAGCATCCGACCGACTTCTTCATCAGCTACTCCCCCGCGGACGAGCGGTGGGCGTCCTGGATCGCCTGGCAACTGGAGGCCGCGGGGCACCGGACGATGATGCAGGCGTGGGACTTCGTGCCCGGCACCAACTTCATCGACTTCATGGACCGGGGCCTGTCGGAGGCCAGGGCCGTGGTCGCGGTCCTGTCGCGCAACTACCTGCGTTCCCGGTACGGGCGGATGGAGTGGATGGCGGCGCTGCGCGCCGACCCGGACGACCCGGCCCGCAAGCTGGTCACGGTCCGCATCGAGGACTGCCCGATCGACGGGCTGCTGTCCACGATCACCTATGTGGACCTGGTGGGCGTCGACGACCCCGACGAGGCGCGCGCGCTGCTGATGCGGCGCATCGGGGAGGCCCTCGCCGGCCACGCGCGCCCGCAGGACGGCCCCGGCTTCCCCGGAGGCGGCCGCGGGGAGCGGCCGCCCCTCCCCGGCCACGTGGAGGGCGCGGGCGACACGGGCACGGGCGACACGGGCACGGGCGACACGGAGGGCGGGAACCGGCCGGATCCGACCGGGGAGCGGCCCGCGCGGCGGGCGCCCGTCGCCGCGCCGGCGTTCCCCGCCGCGGGCGGCCGCGACGAGCCGCGCGAGGAGCTGAGCGTCCTGCACGTCTCCGGCCCCCGCTTCGGCCGGACGCTCGCCGAGCCCGGCGAGCCCACGACCGCCACCGAGCTGCAGGACCGCATCTGGAGCGACGTCACGCGGCTGGCCGACTCCGGCGTCCCGCGTCCCGACCTGCTCGTGGTCACCGGCAACCTCACCCACTCGGGCAGCCGCAGGGAGTTCGCCGAGGCGCTGTCGTTCCTCACCAGCCTCCGCGCGCTGCTCGGGCTGGAGGCGCAGCGCGTCGTGGTCGTCCCCGGGACCCACGACGTCACCCGCGCGGCCTGCCAGGCGTACTTCTCGAGCTGCGAGGCCGACGACATCGAGCCGCAGCCGCCGTACTGGCCGAAGTGGCGGCACTACGCCGGGCTGTTCAAGGAGTTCTACCAGGGCATCGACGCGCTGATCTTCGACAGCGCCCAGCCGTGGACGCTGTTCCCCGTCCCGGACCTGCGGGTCGCGGTGGCCGGCCTCAACTCGACGCTCCCGCAGACCCACCGCGAGGAGGACCGGTACGGGCGGGTCGGCCGCGCGCAGGCCGCCTGGTTCAACGAGCGGCTGCGGCACTTCGAGGACGACGGGTGGCTCCGCCTGGCCGCCGTCGAGCACACCCCGGTCCCCGGGGAGAGCGGAGCCCTGCGCGACACCGAGACCGTGGAGATGCTGCTCGGCGGACACGTCAACCTGTTCTTCCAGGGGGCGGAGTCGGAGTTCGGCGCCGTCCCGCTGCTGGAGAGCGGCGTGCCGTCCGTCCCGGCGCTCGGGCCCGGCCGCCACCAGATCGTCGTCGTGCGGCGGGACGGCCTGGAGCGGTGGGTCCCGGAGGTCGCCGACCGGCGCGGCCCGGAACGTCTCGAACGCGCCTGGACGAGCGTCGGCGGAACGTTCCCGCCGCCGCGCGCGGAGGCGCCGCCGGAGCCGCCCGTCCCGGAGCTGGGCCCCGCCGCGGGGGGCGGTGCCGCCGACCCGGTCCCCGATCCCACGGCGCGGCTGCTCGACCGCCTGACCGAGGCGTGCGAGACGCGGTTCGAGCGCGCGACCATCCGGCGGATCGTCCCGCCCCCGCGCGAGGACGGCCGGTCGGACCCGCCGCACCTGCTCCTCACCCACATGGAGGACGGGTTCGTCCGGCAGTACCGCATCGGCGCCCACGTCGGCCAGGTGACCGAGGGGGACGTGGACGCGTTCGTCCGGCACGTGCACGCCGACGGCACCGACCACGGGTCCGAGCTCGTGTACCTGGGGCCGGCGCCCGCCCGGTCACTGCGCGACGACGCCCTGCGGCGCGGCATCCGCGTGCGGAGCCTCACCGAGTTCCAGGGCCTCGTCGACCTCTCCGAGTACGTGACGGCGCAGACGGGACGGCTCTCCGCGGGCGGCCTGTACCCGCCGTCCCTGTACGTCCCGCAGGGCTACCAGGAGCTCGACCGGTCCGGCACCGAGGCCCGGTCCGGCGCGGACGGCGGCGACGACGTGGTCGGCGAGATGCTGCGCCTGCTGGCCGCCGACCACGGCCGGTTCCTGCTGCTGCTCGGCGACTTCGGCCGCGGCAAGACGTTCGCGCTGCGCGAGCTGGCCCGCCGCATCCCCGAGGAGCTGCCGCACGTCGTCCCGATCCTCATCGAGCTGCGGGCGCTCGACAAGGCGCACTCGGTGGACGGCCTGGTCGCCGCGCACCTGGCCAACCACGGCGAGGAGCTGATCGACCTCAAGGCGTTCCACTACATGCTGCGGCAGGGGCGCATCGTCCTGCTCTTCGACGGGTTCGACGAGCTGGTGACGCGGATGACCTACGACCAGGCGGCCGACCACCTCGACACCCTCCTGCAGGCCGCCCAGGACAAGGCGAAGATCGTGGTGGCGAGCCGCACCCAGCACTTCAAGTCGCAGGCGCAGGTGCTGACCGCCCTCGGCGAGAAGGTCGGCGTGCTGCCGCACCGGCGCGTCCTCGGGCTGGAGGAGTTCACGCCCCCGCAGGTCCGCTCGTACCTGGTCAACCGGTACGGGGACGAGGACGCCGCGGAGGCGCGGCTGAGCCTGCTGTCCGGCATCGAGGAGCTGCTGGCGCTCACGTCCAACCCGCGGATGCTGTCGTTCATCGCCGACCTGCCCGAGGACCGGCTCCGCGCGGTCGCGCAGGCCCGCCGGGCCGTCAGCCCCGCCGACCTCTACCACGAGATCCTGTCGTCCTGGCTGGCCTACGAGGCCGACCGCGTCGGCGGCTCCGGCGGGCCGTCCGGGCTCAAGGCCGAGGACATGTGGCGGGCCGTCGGCACCCTCGCGCTGCGGCTGTGGGAGGGCAACGAGGACTTCCTGCGCCTCGCCGAGCTCACCGACGTCGCCGACACCCTCACCGGCCTGTCGGGCGGGCGCATGTCGCAGCACCAGGTCACGCACGCCGTCGGCGCGGGAAGCCTGCTCGTCCGCACCCCGGACGGCCTGTTCGGCTTCATCCACACCTCGGTGATGGAGTGGCTCGTGGCCCGGCACATCGCCGGCGAGTTCGCCCGGGGCGGCGCGCCGGCCGCCCTGCGCGGGCGTGCCCTGAGCCAGCTCATCGTCGACTTCCTCTGCGACCTCGCCGACACCCGCGCGTGCCAGGAGTGGGCGGCCGGGGTGCTCGCCGACCCCGGCGCCGACGACATCGCCCGCGCCAACGCGATCCGCATCACGACACGGCTGCGCACCCCGTCGCACACCGACCTGCGCGGCGCCCGCCTTCAGGGCGAGGACCTGTCCTACCGCGACCTCCAGGAGGTCGACCTGACCGGCGCCGACCTCACCGACGCGCAGCTCGTCGGCGCCAACCTGTCCCGCGCCGTCCTGCGCGACGCGTCCCTGGCCGGCGCGCGCCTGGACGAGGCGAGGCTGACCGGCGCCGACCTGCGCGGCGCCGACCTGTCCCGGGCCCGCCTCGCCCGCGCCGACCTGCGGGACGTCGCCGTCGACGGCAGCCGCTGGACGCGCGCCGCCCTCGTGGACGCCACGCTCCCCGGACGGATCGCGAACGCCCCGGAGCTGCGCGAGGCGGCGATCGCGCCCGGCCGCCCCATCGACATCCAGGTCGCCCCGGCCGGGATCGGCGTCCCGTACGGCTTCCACTTCCAGACCAGCCGCCTCCCCCAGCCGCTCGCCTACAGCCCCGGCGGTTCCGCGCTGGCGGTGGGCGGCGAGGACGGCGGCGTCCTCGTCTGCGACGCCGTCACCGGAACCCCCCTGCGCACCCTCCAGGGCCACACCGACCGCACCTACGCGGTCGCGTTCGACTCCGGCGGCAACCTGCTGGCCAGCGGCTCCGCGGACGGCGCCGTCCGGCTGTGGGACCTCGCCACCGGGCACACCGCCCACACCCTCACCGTCCACCCGGAGGGCGTGTGGCCGGTCGTCCTCGGCGGGCGCGCCCCCTCGGGCGCCGACCTCGTCGCTGCGGGCGCCGCCGACGGGACCGTCCGGGTGTGGGACGCCGCGACCGGCGCCCTGCGGCACGAGCTGCCCGGGCACACCGCTCCCGTCTACACGGCCGTGTTCGACCCCGCGGGCTCCCTCATGGTCACCGGCGACGCGGGCGGCACCCTGCGCGTCTGGAACCTCGCCGGGGACGCGGGCGGGACGCTGCTGCGGGAGCTCACCGGCCACCGCGGCGCCGTGTTCCGGGCGGTCTTCCACCCCGACGGGTCCCTCCTGGCGGCCGGGGACGAGGCGGGCGTCGTCCGGCTCTGGGACATCCGCACCGGCGAGATCAGGCAGGAGCTCCTCGGCCACACCGGCCGCGTCTACGCCATCGCGTTCCACCCCTCCGGGGACCTGCTCGTCACCGGCGACACCGACGGCTCCGTCCGGCTCTGGGAGGACGGCCGCCACCGCACCACGCTCCCCGGGCACGAGGGCGGCATCTACCAGGCCACGTTCAGCCCTGACGGCGGCCGCCTCGCCACCGCCGACAGCGCCGGATCGGTCCGCCTGTGGAACCCCGCGACCGGGCGGCAGCGCCTCGAACTGGCCGGGCACCGCGGCGCCGTCTGGCCGTTCGCGTTCCGCCCGGACGGCGCGCAGCTCGCCACCAGCAGCAACGACGGGACGGCCCGGCTGTGGGACGCCGAGACCGGCCACTGCCGCGTCGTCCTGCGCGGCCACGGCCGCCGCGTCACCGGCGTCACGTTCAGCCCGGACGGCGGCATGCTCGCCGGCAGCGGCAACGACGGCCTCGTGCGCCTCTGGGATCCCCGCACCGGCCGCATGATCCGCGAGCTGCGCGGCGTGGCCGACAACCTCACCTCCGCCACGTTCAACACCCGCGACTCCCAGCTCGCCACCGCCACCAACGACGGCGGCGTCCACCTGTGGCAGGCCGGGACCGGCACGTTCGAACGCGAGCTGAACGTGGAGACCGACCACGTCTGGGCGCAGGCGTTCGCGCCCGCAGGCGACGTCCTGGCCACCGCCAACGACGACGACACCGTCCGCCTCTGGTACTGGACGACCGGCCGCGAGATCGTCAACCTCGCCGACCACCGGGGCCGCGTCCGCTCCATCGACTTCCACCCCGGCGCCCCGCTGGTCGCGACCGGCTGCGACGACGGCCTCGTCCGCCTCTGGCACCCCCGCACCGGCGAGCTCACCGCCGAGCTCGCCGGGCACGACGACCGCGTCTACCGGGTGACGTTCTCACCGTCCGGCGAGACCCTCGCCAGCGCGAGCAACGACGGAACCGTCCGCCTCTGGGACCCCGCCGCCCG
>NZ_SMKH01000381.1 GCF_004348515.1 Actinomadura sp. KC345
GTGAAGCACGGCCACGGGAGCGGGAAGCCGATGTTCGCCTGCATGCCGTGGACGAAGGTGCCGTCGTTGAGGCGGCCGGACGTCCAGAGCCACGACACCTTCCACCAGTCGCGCTCGCCCCAACTGTGGTCGCGCTCGCCATGGGCGTCGATGGCGATGGTCTCGCCGCCGAGCGAGACGGTGCCGGTGACGGTGCACGGGATCTCGTAGCGCGGGATGTCCCGGTAGGGGTAGGCGCCGCTGACGGTGTCCCATCGCAGGTCGAAGGCGAGGCGGGTCGTTTCTGCGCCGGTGGTGTCGCCGTAGGCGGCCGTGGGGTCCGGGAGGATCGACGCGGTCCCGTCCAGGGTGACGAGTGCCGGGCCGAAGGGCTCGGTGATCCGCTGGGTGCCCGTGTAGGTCGCGGTGCGGACGTCTGCGGAGCCGGGCTCGGGGAGCGGCGCGTCGTTGTCGGCGACGATCACCAGGGGGCGGCCGGGGCCGGCCAGGGCAGCCCAGTACCAGGCGCGGTCCCAGTTGGGGTACAGGCCGAGGCGCACGTAGCCGGCCAGGGAGCCGTCCGGGGTGGCGAAGTCGAAGTAGTAGGACTCGTTCCACAGGAGTTCGGGGCCGGGTTCGTGTCGCGCCTCGTCCGCCGGCTCCAGGGTCCACGTGCCGTGTTCGACGATCTTCGCCATGGGTTCCCCTCCCCGATTCCGAATCTGATTCTGGAATCGGCTGCGATCCTAACCCGACGCCGGATCTTCGGGGAGTGTTAGCGGGCGGATGGCCTGGCTTTCATCGTGCGCACGTCATGATCATCCCGCTTTGTTTCCGCGGAGAGGGGCGTTGCGCATGGTGCGGAGGATCGTCGCCGGACTCGTGGTGGGCGGACTCGTGGTGGGCGGACCCGTGGTGGGCGGACCCGTGGTGGGCGGGCCCGTGGGTGGTGCCGCCGCGGCGCGGGCGGACGTGCCGCCTCCGCCGGACGTGGACGGCGCCGGGTCGGGTGAGCGGCCGGACGCGCGGGCGCTCGCGCTGCCGCCGTCCAGCACGGTCGGGGAGCTGCGGTTCACCTCGTCGGAGCGGCTCGCGCCGGGGGTGGTGGCCAGGACGTTCGAGACGTCCGGCGTCGGCGGGCCGGTCCTCGGCAACCTGCTGGACGTCGACCTGCGCAGCCCGGGAGTCCGGGTGGGCCTGCTGCGTCCGCCGAAGGTGGCGGCACGGCGGACGATCCCGTCGATGGCGGACGCCCAGCGAGCGCTGGCCGGGGTGAACGGCGACTTCTTCAACATCAGCGAGACCCGTCCGGGGGTCGTGCCGACCGGCTCGTCGTCCGGCCCGGAGGTGGACGCGGGCCGTCCGCTCAAGGGGGCGGTGCCGGACGGGCAGCGGTTCGGCCCGGCGCTGCCGCCTGGGGCGTCCGCCGAGGACGTCATCGGCATCGGCGCCGACCGGCGCGCCCGCCTGGGGCGGCTCCCCCTGACCGGGACCGTCCGCTCGAAGCGCACCGCCATCGATCTGCGCGGGCTCAACCAGTACGCGCTGCCGGTGGGGAGCGCGGGCGCGTTCACCCATGACTGGGGCAGCGTGTCCCGGCTGCGCGCCGTCTGCGGTACCGACGCCGCCCGCAACGACCCGTGCAGCACGAACACCGCCGAGGTGACCGTCAGGCGGGGCGTGGTCACCGGGGTGAGGGACGAGATCGGCGCGGGCGCGATCCCCCGCGACACGACCGTGCTGGTCGGACGGGAGAAGGGCGCGGACGCGCTGCGCGAGCTGCGTCCCGGCGACCGCGTGAAGGTGGATTACCGCTTCACCGGCCCCAGGCGGTTCCGCTTCGCCGTGGGCGGGTTCCCCATTCTGCGGGACGGCGAGCTCCTGGACGGCGTGAGCCCGCGAGGCCCGGAGCCGCGCACGGCCGCCGGGGTCAGCCGCGACGGCCGCCGGATGTACCTCGTCGTCGCCGACGGCCGGTCGGAGAGGAGCGGCGGCGTGACCCTCTCCGAGCTGGCGTCCCTCCTCGGCAAGGCGGGTGCGGACGACGCCGTCAACCTGGACGGCGGCGGGTCGTCGACGTTCGTCGCGCGCAAGCGGGGCGAGGAGTCCGTGACCGTCCGCAACAAGCCCTCGGACGGGACGGAACGCGCCGTGGCGAACGGAATCGGAGTCTTCGCCGGCGCCCGCCGCCCCTGAGCCGACCGCGCCTGAACGAACCGGCCGTGGATCAACGGGCCCCGAATCAACCGGCTGTGCCGTCCCGGTCGGCGGGAGTTCCGGGTAGGGCGGCCGTGCGACCTTCTATTCTGACGACTACTCTACCAAACAGTTGTTAGAAAGAAGGGCGGCGTCGGATGGATCTCGAGTTCGGGGCGGCGGACGAGGAGTTCCGCGCCGAGGTGCGGGGGTGGCTGCGCGCGCATGTGCCGGCCGAGCCCCTGCCGTCCCTGGAGACCGAGGAGGGGTTCGCGGCGCACCGGGAGTGGGAGCGGACCCTCGGCGGGGCGCGGCTCGGCGTCGTGTCGTGGCCCGAGGAGTACGGCGGCCGCGGCGTCTCGGTGCTGCGGTGGCTGGTCTTCGAGGAGGAGTACTACGCGGCGGGCGCGCCGGGGCGGGTCAGCCAGAACGGCATCAACCTGCTCGCGCCGACGCTGCTGAAGCACGGCACGCCCGAGCAGCTCGCGCGGATCCTGCCGCCGATGGCCGCCGGGGAGGTGATCTGGGCGCAGGCGTGGTCGGAGCCCGGCGCGGGCAGCGACCTCGCCGCGCTGCGCTCGACCGCGACGCGGACCGACGGCGGCTGGCTGCTGAACGGCCAGAAGACGTGGAGTTCGCGGGCCGCGTTCGCCGACCGGGGCTTCGGCCTGTTCCGGTCCGATCCCGAGTCGGCGCGGCACAAGGGGCTCACGTACCTGATGTTCCCGCTGGACGCGGAGGGCGTGACGGTCCGTCCGATCGGGCGGCTGGACGGCAAGCCCGCGTTCGCCGAGCTGTTCCTCGACCAGGTGTTCGTCCCGGACGAGGACGTCATCGGGACGGCCGGGGACGGCTGGCGGGTGGCGATGGCGACGGCCGGGAACGAGCGGGGGCTGACGCTGCGCAGCCCCGGGCGGTTCACGGCGGCGGCCGAGCGGCTCGTCGAGCTGTGGAAGGAGCGCGCCGACCCGTCCGACACCGCGCTGCGGGACCGCGTCGCCGACATCTGGATCAGGTCGCGGGCGTACCGGCTCAAGGGCTTCGAGACGATCTCGCGCAGCGACGACATCGGGGCCGAGTCGAGCCTCAACAAGGTCTACTGGTCGGAGCTGGACGTGGCGCTGCACGAGACGGCGCTCGACCTGCTCGGCCCGGACGGCGAACTGGAGTCGGAATGGCTGGAGAACTACGTGTTCTCGCTCGCCGGCCCGATCTACGCGGGCACCAACGAGATCCAGCGCAACGTGATCGCCGAGCGGCTGCTCGGCCTCCCGAGGGGGTCCCGGTGAAGTTCGTTCTCTCCGCCGAGCAGCGGATGTTCGGCGAGACGCTCCGCAAGCTGCTCGCCGAGTCCGGCACGCCGAAGGTCGTCCGTGCCTGGGCCGCCGGGGACACCGCGCCGGGACGGGCGCTGTGGTCGTCGGTCGCCGAGGCCGGGGTGTTCGCGGTGGCCGTCCCCGAGCCGCACGGCGGCGCCGGTCTCCTGCCGGTCGAGCTGGCGGTCGCCGCGGAGGAGCTGGGACGCGCCGCCGCGCCGGGGCCCTATGTCGAGACGTTCGCCGCCGCCGAACTGCTGGGCGACCCGTCTTGGCTCTCCCGGATCGCGGAGGGCGACGCGATCGTGTCGATGGCCGTCCCCCACGCGTTGGACGCGGACGTCGCCGACCTGGTGGTCGGCCCTGAGGGCGGCGAGGTCCGGGCCGGGGAGCACCTCGCGTCCCTCGACCCCGCACGGCGGCTGTTCCGCGTCGAAGGCGGCGGCGGGTTCACCGGCCTCGGGGCGCTGCTGTGCGCGGCGCAGCAGGTCGGGCTCGGCCTGGCGCTGCTGGACGTGTCCGTGGAGTACGCCAAGACGCGGCAGCAGTTCGGCCGTCCGATCGGCGAGTACCAGGCGATCAAGCACCATCTGGCGAGCGCGATGGTCGAGCTGGAGTTCGCCCGCCCCCTCGTCTTCGGGGCGGCGCTCTCGTACGGGACGCCGGACTTCGCGCGGGACGTGTCCGCCGCGAAGGCCGCCGCGTCGGAGGCGTCCTACGGGGCGGCGAAGACCGCCCTCCAGGTGCACGGCGCGATCGGGTACACCGACGAGTACGACCCGTCGCTGTGGATCCGCAAGGTGCGGGCCCTGTACTCGGCGTGGGGCTCGCCGCCCGAGCACAGGGCGCGGGTCATGGCCGCTCTCTAGGCGGGGGCCATGGTCCGCTGCTCAAGCGCGGCCGTGCTCTTTGAGCTCCACGCGGCGGACCTTGCCGGACGCGGTCTTCGGGAGGTCGTCCACGAAGACGACCTCCCGGGGCACCTTGAAGTTCGCGAGCAGCTCGCGGCAGTGCGCGACCAGTTCGTCCCCGGTGGCCTGCCGACCGGGACGGAGCCGGACGTAGGCGCGCGCCACCTCGCCCATGCGCTGGTCCGGAACGCCGATGACACCCGATTCGGCGACGGCGTCGTGGCGGGCGAGGACGTCCTCGACCTCGGCCGGGTAGACGTTGAAGCCGCCGACGACGAACATCTCTTTCGTCCGCCCGGTGATGGCGAGGTTGCCGCGCTCGTCGAGCCGCCCGCGGTCGCCGGTGTCGAGCCAGCCGCCGCGGACCGTCGCGGCCGTCGCTTCCGGGTCGTCCAGGTAGCCCTTCATGACGTTGTAGCCGCGGACGAGGATCTCACCGTCCGCGCCCGCCGGAACCGGCTCGCCCTTCTCGTCGACGATCTTGACTTCGACGTCGGCGATGGGGCGTCCGGAGGTCGTCGCGATGGTCTCGTCCTCGTCGTCCACCGAGCAGGCGGTCACGGTCCCCGACGACTCGGTCAGCCCGTACGCGGTGACGACCTGGGGGAACAGCTCGTCCTTGATGCGCCGCACCAGCGTGACGGGCACGTCCCCCGCGCCCGTCACGGCCAGCCGGAGGGAGGAGAGGTCCCGCTCGTCCCGGCCCGGCGCGTCCAGGAGCGAGGTGTAGATGGTCGGCGGCCCCGGCAGCACGGTGATCTTCTCCTGCTCGATCAGCCGCAGCGTCTCCGGGACGTCGAACGTGCGCTGGAGCACCATCGCGGCGCCCTTCATCACGCACGCCAGCACGCCCGCCTTGTAGCCGAACGTGTGGAACATCGGGTTGACGATGAGGTAGCGGTCGCCGGCCTTCAGGCCGGTCCGCCCCGTCCACGCCGCGTACGTGCGGACGTTCTGCTCATGGGTGACCACGACGCCCTTGGGCCTGCCGGTCGTACCGGACGTGAACAGGATGTCGGCGATGTCGTCCGGCCGGACGCCCGCCGTCCGCGCGTCGGCCTCCTCCGGCGGCACCGCCTTGGCGATGAACCGGTCCCAGTCGGCGACGCCCGGCCGCGCGGGACCGTTGAACGTGACGATGGATTCGAGCGCGGGCAGGCCGGGGACGGCGCCCGCCTCGTCGAGTCCGAGCATGCCGGGATAGTCGATGCCGAGGAACCCGTCCTCCACGAAAATGATCTTCACCTCGGCCTTGGTGAGCGGCCACCGGGCCTCGTCGCCCTTGTACCGGGTGTTGAGCGGGACGAGCGTCGCGCCCGCGCCCATGGCGCCGAGCACGGTGACGATCCAGCGCAGGCCGTTCGGCGCCCAGATCGCGATGCGGTCGCCCGGCCCGACGCCGGCGCCGACGAACGCGCCGGTCGCCTCGCGGACCCGCTCGCGCAGCTCGGCGTAGGTCACGCGGACGTCCCCGTCCACGACCGCCTCCGCGTCCGGAGACTCCGCTGCGGCCCGCGCCAGGATCCCCGGAATCGTCAGCTCGCTCATAACCCCCCATAGTGGCGGCAGCGGCGCCGGAGTGGCCATACCTTCCCGCTCATCGAGAGCGGCTCACGGGGACATCGGGCCCTTTAACGTGAGGATTGTTCGTTTTCTGCGAGAACGGGCATATACCAGGCGCCCCGCTGGAACGCTCCCCCCGCGCGAGGTGCCGGATGCCCTTCAGCCGCTCCCTCCGACGTGCGGCATCGGTGCCGCTCACCCTCGTCCTCCTCGCCTCCTTGCTCACCCCGCCCGCGCAGGCGTCGAC
>NZ_SMKH01000382.1 GCF_004348515.1 Actinomadura sp. KC345
TCGGGCCCTTGAGCTGGGTGGCCGGCAGTTCGGCGACGGCGGGGGCGGCGGGCTTCGCCGACACGGGGGCCGTCTCGTTCGGGTGCACCACCGTCCCGTCCACGTCGGCGGACGGCGCCGGGTCGCGCGGCAGGCCGTCCAGCGTGGTGTAGGTGGTGGCCTGGGGCAGCGCGCTCTCGCCTCCCTCCGCCGAGGACGTGGCGCCGACAGGCTCCTGCCCTCCTCCGCAGCCGGTCACGAGGATGGCGATGACCGCCAGTGCGGCCGCGCCCCGGACGGGCCCGTCGTGTGGGCGCGCCGCGCCGCGTGGTATCTCGTCGCTCACTGGTACTCCCGATGGTCATGGATGCCGGAGGCACGGATCTCCTCGTCCCCCGCCGTTCCTCCGACTCGCCTCTGCGCCCAGTGATTACGCACGAAGCCACACTGGGGTTGCACGGAGTGTGGCCCCTGTTGCGGACCGTGAATCCGTGCTCCGACGTGGACCTTTGCCGGGCATCGCGCACCACGGGATACCTGGGAACAAATCGGGGATTGACATGTGTTTGAACCCTCAACTAACCTCGGCAGAGGTCGTTGAAGTTTCAAACACATCACGCACAGGAGTCACCATGAGCATCGCCGCCGTCGCACCCGAGCTGACCGCCGGAACCTGGAACATCGACCCCGCGCACTCGGAGATCACCTTCGTCATCCGCCACCTGATGACCAAGGTGCGCGGGACGTTCACCGAGTTCACCGGGTCCGTGCAGATCGCCGAGGAGCTGGGCGAGTCGACGGCCACGGCCGAGATCAAGATGGCCTCGCTCGACACCCGCAACGCCGAGCGGGACGCGCACGTGCGGACCGCCGACGTCCTGGACGTCGAGAAGTACCCGACCATGACCTTCAACACCAAGGGCGTGCGCGCCGAGGGCGGCGAGTACTACCTGGACGGCGAGCTGACCATCAAGGACGTCACCCGTCCGCTGAGCCTCCGGGTCGAGTTCAACGGCGTCGGCGAGGACCCCTGGGGCGGGACGCGCGCCGGTTTCTCCGCCGAGGCCACGATCAACCGCAAGGACTGGGGCATCGAGTTCAACATCCCGCTGAAGGGCGAGAAGGCCCTGCTCAGCGACAAGGTCGACCTCCAGCTTGAGGTCCAGGCCGTGCGCGCCTGACCCGTCCCGCGAGCCGCGAAGAGCCGTCCACACCCCTGTGGACGGCTCTTCGCGCGTCTGCGTCGACTTGCGGCGTGTTGTTGTTACGAGCGGGCCGGAAGCAACAACACGCCGCAAGTCAACGAGGTCTAGGCGAGGGGGAGGGAGAGGGCGAAGCGGGCGCCCTCGGGGTGGTCGGCGACGCGGAGGGTGCCGCCGTGAGCGTGCGCGATCTCGCGGGCGATCGCCAGGCCGAGGCCCGTGCCGCCGGCGCCGCGGCTGCGGGCGCTGTCGAGGCGGGTGAAGCGCTCGAAGACGCGCTCGCGATCGGCGGGCGCGATGCCGGGGCCGTCGTCGGTGACGGTGAGCAGCGCCTCGCCGTCCGCCCGGGTCACCTCGACCGTGATCGATGAGCTCGCGAAGCGTTCGGCGTTGTCCAGGAGGTTCCCCAGCAGCCGGACGAGCTGCATGCGCACGCCGCGCACCCGCACGTCCCCGGTGAACACCGTGCCGACCTTCAGCGTGAACGCGCGGCGGCCGACCTCGGAGGCGGCCAGCGCGCACAGGTCGATCCGCTCCTGCCCGTTGGTCCCGCCGGTACCGATGCGGGCGAGCAGGAGGAGGTCGGTGACGATCGACTCCAGCCGGTCGGTGTCGCGCAGCGCCGACTCGACGACGGCCCGCAGGTCGTTGTCGTCGGGATGCATCGACGCGTCCTCGAGGTTGGTGCGCAGGCCCGCGATCGGGGTCCGCAGCTCGTGGGACGCGTCGGACGCGAACTGCCGCTGCCGCCCGACCGCGCGTTCGAGCCGGTCGAGCGTGGCGTTGGCGGTGCGGGCGAGCTGCGCGATCTCGTCCTGGCCGGGCGGCTGCGGGACGCGCCGGCTCAGATCGGTGGCGCTGATCTCGGCCAGCTGGGCGCGGATCGCCTCGACCGGGCCGAGGGTGCGGCCGACGACCTGCCAGGTGATCCGCGCGGCGAGGGCGACCAGGAGCAGGACGCCGGCGGCGAGCACCGCCTCCAGCAGGCCGTTCACCAGGTAGGACGGCATCGGCGTCGCCGCGTACACGACGACCGAGCCGGGCGCGGTGGTCGCGCGGATGGCCTCGACCACGAGGCATTCGCGGTCCGGCCAGGAACCGTGGCACTCGGTGTAGTCGCGGACGCGCAGGTTGCTCGACGGCCAGAGTCTGCTCACCGGCGGTTCGTCCGTTACGGCCGGTGTGGCGTTCGTTACCCGGCCCCCGGGCGCGATCACCTGGATCCGGACGCGGCCGCGGGTCTCGTCCGGGATGGAGACCGGCAGCGTCCCGTCCCGGACGCCGCCGCTGGCCCTGCGGCCCTCGGCCTGGGTCTGCTGGAGAATCTCCGCCTTGACCGCGCTGCGCACGGCGAAGTCGGCGCCGGCGGCGGTGATGCCGAAGACGACGGCGGCGAGCACAGCGGCGACGAGCGTGTCCCGGGTCCGGATGGACCGGGGGCGCAGGCGCATGGCCCCTCCCCGCTGGAGTTACCGCATTCCGGACGATCCACACACGCTACCGGTCGGTCATGAAACGGGGAGCCCGAAATTGGTGCCGGGTTTTCACCTCCCCTCACCGGGACATCCCGTTTTTAGACGGTTCCTCCGGAGCACAGGGACGGACACATGGGCAGGGACGTGGCTTCGGTCACCATCAGCGGCGAGGACCGCCGTCGGTACCGCGACAAGGTGCGCAGGTGCCTCGACGTGCTGGCCCGCATGCTGGGCGAATCTCAGTTCGACTTCGAGCACCCCCACATCGGCCTGGAGATCGAGCTGAACCTGATCGACGCGATCGGCGACCCGCTGATGCGCAACGCGGACGTACTGAAGGCGATCGCCGACCCGGCCTGGGCGACCGAACTCGGCCAGTTCAACCTGGAGATCAACATCCCGCCCCGCGAACTCCGCGGCGAGGGCACCGGCGAACTGGAGGCGGAGGTCCGCGACCATCTCCAGCACGCCGACGAGCGGGCCCGCGAGGTCGGCGGGCGGCTCGCCATGATCGGCATCCTGCCGACACTGCGGCGCACCGACATCGGGGAGGAGACCCTCTCGGCCAACAGCCGCTACAAGATGCTGAACGACCAGATCTTCGCGGCGCGCGGCGAGGAGATGCGCATCGCCATCGACGGCGCCGAACCGCTGCACATGCACGCCGACACCATCCTTCCCGAGGCCGCGTGCACCAGCGTCCAGTTCCACCTCCAGGTGAGCCCGGACCAGTTCGGCGCCTACTGGAACGCGGCCCAGGCCATCTCCGGGCCGCAGGTCGCCATGGGCGCCAACTCCCCCTACCTGTTCGGGCACGAGCTCTTCCACGAGACGCGGATCAGCCTGTTCGAGCAGGCCACCGACACGCGTCCGGACGAGCTCAAGGCCCAGGGCGTCCGGCCCCGCGTCTGGTTCGGCGAACGCTGGATCACGTCCGTGTTCGACCTGTTCGAGGAGAACACCCGCTACTTCCCGGCCCTGCTGCCCCTTTGCGACGACGAAGAGCCCCGGGACGTCCTCGACGAGGGCGGAATCCCCGAACTGGGCGAACTCACCCTCCACAATGGAACGGTCTACCGCTGGAACCGTCCCATCTACGCGGTCGTGAAGGGCCGCCCCCACCTGCGGGTGGAGAACCGCGTCCTCCCGGCCGGGCCGTCCGTCGCGGACGTCGTCGCCAACGGCGCCTTCTACTACGGCGTCGTCCGCATGCTCGCCGAAGACGAACGTCCCGTCTGGACGCGCATGTCCTTCGCCACCGCCGAGGACAACCTGCACCGCGCCGCCCGCGACGGCCTCGACTCCATCCTGTACTGGCCCGGCCTGGGCGAAGTCCCCGCCTCCGAACTCATCCTCCGGAAACTCCTGCCCCTCGCCCACGAGGGCCTCCAGCGCTGGGGCGTCGACCCCGTCCGCCGCGACCGCCTCCTCGGCATCATCGAACGCCGCTGCGTCACCGGCCAGACCGGCGCCGCCTGGCAGATCAACACGGTGCGGTCCATCGAGGAGTCCTTCGGCACGCCCAGGCACGAGGCCCTGCGCATGATGACCCGCTCCTACGTGGACCACATGGGCCACAACGACCCGGTCCACACCTGGCCCATCGGCCCCTGATCCCGACCGGCCTGATCTTCACAAGTCCTGCACATGTCCCGCCCGCCGCCTCCATATCGGGCTTCTAGAGTCTCGTTCCGTGAGTGACAACGGGACGCGGATCCTGGTCGTCGAGGACGAGCCGACGATCGCGCGGGCGGTGACCGACCGGCTGA
The DNA here is from genome assembly GCF_004348515.1 of Actinomadura sp. KC345. Lineage (GTDB taxonomy): Bacteria > Actinomycetota > Actinomycetes > Streptosporangiales > Streptosporangiaceae > Spirillospora. The sequence goes on from NZ_SMKH01000382.1 coordinate 4,426, forward strand.
GGGCCGAGGGGTTCGGCGTCGAGATCGCCGGCGACGGCCCCTCGGCCGTCGAGCGGGCTCGCGCGTTCGAGCCGCACCTCATCGTGCTGGACGTGATGCTGCCCGGGTTCGACGGCCTGGAGGTCTGCCGGCGCGTGCAGGCGGAACGTCCCGTCCCGGTGCTGATGCTGACGGCCCGCGACGACGAGACGGACCTCATCGTGGGCCTCGGCGTCGGCGCCGACGACTACGTGACCAAGCCGTTCAGCATGCGCGAGCTCGTGGCCCGCATCCGCGCGGTGCTGCGGCGGGTCGACCGGCCACGGGTGGACGCCGCGGCGGACCCGGCGGCCGGCGGCCCGGTGCGGCTGGGCGAGCTGGAGGTCGACCAGCGTGCCCGGAAAGTCCGCAGAGACGGCCGCGAGGTCCATCTCACGCCGATCGAGTTCGACCTGCTCACCTGCCTCATGCGCAACCAGGGGACGGTGCTGACCCGCGCCGTCCTGCTGGAACAGGTCTGGGACTGGGCGGACGCGTCCGGGACCCGGGTCGTCGACAGCCACGTCAAGGCGCTGCGGCGGAAGCTCGGACAGGGGCTGATCCGCACCGTCCACGGCGTCGGCTACAGCCTGGAGGTCTCGCCGTGACCGCCGAGGGGCGGAGCGCCGTCCACAGGCTGTGGGCGAAACTGCCCCGCCCGCTGGACCCGCTGCGGTCGATCAAGGTGAAGTTCGGCGTCGTGGTGGTCGTCACCGCCTGCGTCGCCGTCCTGATCGTCCTGTGGGGGTACCCGCTGGGGTTCCGGGCGCGGGAGACGATGCCGGTCGGCCTGCTCATCGCGGTCGTGGTGATCCAGCTCGTCGCGCACGGGATGACCGCGCCGCTGCGGGAGATGACGGCGGCGGCGCGGGCGATGGCGCGCGGCGACTACAGCCGCCGGGTGCGCGCCACCTCCCGTGACGAGGTGGGCGAGCTGGCGCAGGCGTTCAACCGGATGGCGGCCGACCTCGCCGAGGTCGACCGGCAGCGCCGCGAGTTCGTCGCGAACGTGTCGCACGAGCTGCGCACCCCGATCAGCGCGCTGCGGGCCGTCCTGGAGAACGTCGCGGACGGCGTCACGCCCCCCACACCCGACGTCCTCGAATCGGCGCTGGACCAGACCGAGCGGCTCGGCCGCCTCGTCACGCAGCTGCTGGACCTGTCGCGGGTCGAGGCGGGCGCGGCGACGCTCGACATCGCCGACATCGACGTGGCCGCGTTCATCGCCGACGTCACCGCGGAGGCCGCCGCCGGCCACCCGGACGCCGTGTTCGAGTCCGATGTCGCGCCCGGCCTGCACGCCGCCGCAGACCGCGACCGGCTCCACCAGATCGTCGCGAACCTGCTCGACAACGCCGCCCGGCACGGCCCGCCCGGCAGGCCCGTCACCGTCACGGCGCACGCCGGGAACATCCCCGGCGTCCTCGTCATCGAAGTAGCCGACGAAGGACCCGGCATCCCACCCCAGGAGCGCGCCCGTGTCTTCGAACGCTTCTCCCGCGGCTCCGTGTCCGGCCCCCGCGCCGGGACGCCGGGTGGCGGCACCGGCCTCGGCCTCGCCATCGCGAGCTGGGCGACCGACCTGCACGGCGGCGACATCACCGTCCTGGACACCCCGAGCGGCTGCCGCATACGCCTCGTGATCCCCTCAGAACCGGGAGACCCCACATGACGAACCCACCGAAGGACCCGTCCGAAGAACCCTCAACGCCACCCGGCACCCCGGACACCCCTCCC
>NZ_SMKH01000383.1 GCF_004348515.1 Actinomadura sp. KC345
GGGGTGGCGGTCACCGGAACCTCCTCGGGTCAGGACGGGGTGAAGCGCACCGGCAGCTCCTTCAGCCCGTTGACGAAGTTCGACCGGAGCCGGCGGGGTTCGCCGGCCGGTGCGATATCGGGCATCCGGTCCAGGATGGTCTCGAAGATGATCTTCAGGTTCATCCGGGCCAGATGGGTGCCCAGGCAGAAGTGGGGCCCGCCGCCGCCGAACCCGATGTGCGGGTTGGGGTCGCGGCCCACGTCGAACGCGAACGGGTCCTCGAACACCCGCTCGTCGCGGTTGGCCGACCCGTAGAACAGGACGACCTTGTCGCCCGCCTTGATCTCCTTGCCGCCCAGCTCGACGTCGGTGAGGGCGGTCCGGCGGAACTGGTTGATCGGGCTGACCCAGCGGACGATCTCCTCCACCGCGGTCGGCAGCAGGCTCCGGTCGGCCTTCAGCCGCTCCCACTGATCGGGCCGCTCGAAGAACGCCTGCATGCCGCCCGCCGTCGCCGTCCGCGTCGTCTCGTTCCCGGCGATCGACAGCATGATCACGAAGAGCTGGAACTCCTCCTCGCTGATCCGCGAGCCGTCCGCGTCCGGGGTGAGCAGCTTGGTCACGATGTCGTCGCGCGGCGTGGACTCCCGGCTGCGCGCCAGCTCCCCGGCCCAGCCGGCGAACTCGGCCGCGCACATCTGCGACTCGGTCCGGTCCCCGATGTACTCCGGGTCGTTGAACGCCACCAGCTTGTTGGACCACTCGAAGATCTTCCGGCGGTCCTCGAGCGGCGCGCCGAGCAGCTCGCAGATCGTGTAGAGGGGCAGCGGCGCGGCGAAGTACTCCACGAAGTCACACTCGCCCATGGGAGCCGCCTTGTCGATCAGCTCGTGGCAGATTTCCCGGATGTGGTCCTGCAGGCGGCCGATCATGCGCGGGGTGAAGCCCTTGTTCACCATGGAGCGCAGCTTCGTGTGGTCCGGGGGGTCCTGGAACAGCATCATCTGCCCGTAGAGGGCGATGTCCTCGTCGGTGAACTCCTCGAACATCGCCGTCCGGGCCTGGGACGAGTAGGGATCGGCGCGCCGGGACACCTGGACGACGTCCTCGTGGCGCGTCACCGCCCAGAAACCCGGGACCCCGTCGTTCGGGTCCTGGTGCCAGTGGACGGGGTCGTTGTCGCGCAGCCACGCGAACTGCTGGTGCGGGATGCCTCCGCGCTCGTACACGCCGGGGTCGATGATGTCGATCTCGGGAGCGCGGAACGTCCGGGTGGCCGAGGCGATGGATGTCTCAAGTGCCATGGGCAAGACCCTTCGTGCGGAGAGTGAACTCGAGGTCGACGGCGTGGGACGGGCCTCAAACTGAGCGCTTGCTTGGGGCCCGCGGACTTAGAACACGTTCTAACATGAGACTCCAGTCTCATCAAGAGTCCAGCCCGCCGGAGTGACGCGCATCGCACGCCACTCCCGCCTCACCGGCCCGCGGCGGCGCCGCACCTCCGGGACCGGGGCCGGGGGCGGAAAACGGTTTGCGGGACGCCTGGGCGCGGCTTGTAGCCTGATCGGCATGCCACGGCTGTTCTTCCTCTGATCCCACTCTGGACGGCCCGTCCTCGCACCGAGCGAGCCGCGGGCGGTCTGAAGCTGCCCTGAGCCAGCCCGAAGGCGCGCCCCTTTTTCACGTGTCTCCACGTGCGCGCCTCCGTCCGGAGGAAGAATGACCATCTCCATCACCCTGCCCGCACGTGCCCGCGCGCAGCTCACCGCCGAGAACGTCCGGGTCGTCCGCGGCGGGCGCACCGTCCTCGACGGCGTGGACCTGACGGTCTCCCCGCAAGCGCGCTGGGGCGTCGTCGGAGAGAACGGCCGCGGAAAGACGACCCTGCTCCACGTCCTGAGCGGGGCGCTGGTCCCCGATGAGGGGGACGTCCAGCTCGTCGGGACGTTCGGGATCGCCGAGCAGGCCCTCTCCTACGACCGGCTGACGACCGCAACGGACGCCACGGTCGGCGAGGCCATCGATCTGGAACTCGCGGGCGCCCGCGCGGCGCTGAAGGCGTTCGACGGCGCCACGCAAGCCCTGGCGGAGGGACGGCCCGGCGCGGAGCAGGACTACGCCACCGCGCTGGACGCGGCGGAGGCCCTCGACGCCTGGGACGCCGACCGGCGCGTCGATCTCGCCCTGGAGAACCTGGGCGCGGTCACCGACCGGAGCAGGCGGCTGTCCGAGCTGTCGGTCGGGCAGCGCTACCGGGTCCGGCTCGCGTGCCTGCTCGGCGCCGAGCACGACTTCCTGCTCTTGGACGAGCCGACGAACCACCTGGACGCGGCCGGCCTGGAGTTCCTCACCGCGAGGCTGCGGGCCCATCCCGGCGGCGTCGTGGTCGTCAGCCACGACCGGGCGCTGCTGTCGGACGTCGCGACGACGATCCTCGACCTCGATCCGAGCCGCGACGGGCGGCCGAACGTCTACGGGGACGGGTTCGCCGGCTACCGGGAGGGCCGCGAGGCGGAACTCCAGCGGTGGGAGCAGGAGTACGAGCAGCAGCGCGCCGAGCATGCGCGGCTGACCCGCGATCTGTCCGAGGCCCAGAACCGGCTCGTGACCGGCTGGCGGCCGGACAAGGGGACCGGGAAGCACCAGCGCGCCACCCGCGCTCCGGGCGTCGTCCGGGCCGTGCACCGGCGCCGCGACGACCTGGAGAGGCACGCGGTGACCGCGCCGGTGCCGCCGCAGCGCTTCAGGGTGCCGGACCTGCCCGCCCGTCCCGGGGTCTCGCTGCTGAGCGCCGACGGCGTGCGCGTGGAGTCCCGGCTTCACCAGGAAGTGTCGGTGTCCGTGGAGTCGGGGTCGCGCCTGGTCGTCACCGGCCCGAACGGAGCGGGGAAGTCGACGCTCCTCGCGGTGCTCGCGGGCGACCTGGCCCCGACGAGCGGGACGGCGCGGCGGGCCCGGAAGGCGCGGGTGCAGCTGCTCGCCCAGGAATCGCCGCATGCGGACGGCCGGCGCGCCCACGACGTGTTCGCCGCGCATGTGGGGCGCCTGATCACCTCAGGCCTCCTCGGCGAGGACGAGGCGGTCTCGCTCTCCGCGCTGGGCCTGCTGTCGTCCGCCGACCTCGCCAGGCCGGTGGGCGAGCTGTCGATGGGACAGCAGCGCCGCCTCGACCTGGCGATGGCGCTGGCGGCCCGTCCGCACGTCCTGCTGCTGGACGAGCCGACCAACCACCTGTCGATCGCCCTGGTGGACGAGCTGACCGAGGCTCTGCACGCCACCGCGGCGGCCGTGGTGCTGGCGACCCACGACCGGCAGCTCCAGCGCGACACCGCCGCCTGGCCCCGCCTCTCCCTCGCCCCGATCCGTTGAGTTGCGGCGTGTTGTTATAGCGGCCCGGAAAACAACAACACGCCGCATGTCAACGTGGGTCAGCGGAGCACGTAGCGGAGGGGGTCGTCCGTTCCCTCGCGGCGGGCGACCCCCCTCGTCTCCAGGGTCCGGATGTGGGCGGCGGCCTCGGCGGCGGCCATGCGGCGGGAGCCCTGCGCCATGTCGGCCCAGGCGTGGCGCCAGGTCAGCCCCGCCGTGACCTCCCACAGGGTGGTCGGACGCGACGACAGGAGGGCGGCCACCTCGGCGAGCCGTTCCTCGTGGTGGTCGATGATCTCCTGAGCGCGGCCGGACAGGCCGTTGAAGCGGTACTGGTGGGCCGGAAGGACCTCGTCCACCGACATCGCGGAGACCTTGTCGAGCGAGCCGAGGAACTGGCCGAGGGGGTCGACGTCCGGGATGTCGTAGGGGTAGAGGCCGACGTGCGGGGTGATGCGCGGCAGCACGTGGTCGCCGGTGAAGATGCGGTCGCCGTCCTCAAGGTGCAGGCAGATGTGCCCGGGGGAGTGGCCCGGCGTCCAGATGGTGCGCAGGCTGCGGCCGGGCAGGTCCACGAGCTCGCGGTCGGACAGCTCGCGGTCCGGGATGGCGGGCGGATCGACCCGGCCGCCGTCGGCCGGTTCGGTCAGCTCCGCGTCCGACGCCCCGGCGCGGCGCAGGGAGGCCAGCTCCATGGAGCTCCGCTGGGCCCGGTCGGTGGTGTGGAACATCCGGATGAACTCGGCGTCCGCGTGGTGCATCGCGATCCAGGCGCCGGACGTCTCGCGGACGCGCCCGGCCAGTCCCGCGTGGTCGGGGTGGAAGTGCGTGACGACCACGCCGTGCACGTCGGCGACGTCGATCCCGAACGTGCCGAGACCGCCGCGGAGGGCCGCCCACGCGTCCTCGTGCTGCCAGCCCGCGTCGATCAGGACGGGGCCCTTGGGGCTCTCCAGCGCGTACACGAGCGTGTAGGCGAGTGGATTGTCCGGGATGGGGACTGGAACGCTCCAGAGCCCTCCGCCCAGATCTTCGGGTTCCGGCTGCAAGGAGACCGCCTTTCGCGCCTGTGAGGGCCCCGGCCGTCGAGGCCGGGGCCCGTGGGGAGTCCGTTCAGATCCGTTCGAGGATGGTCGCGGTGGACAGGGCACCGCCGCAGCACATGGTGACCAGGGCCGTCCCGGCGTCGCGGCGCTCCAGCTCGTGCAGGGCCGTCGTGATCAGCCGCGATCCGGTCGCGCCGACCGGGTGGCCGATCGCGATCGCGCCGCCGTTGACGTTGACCCGGTCCATGTCCGGCTTGTGGACCGACGCCCAGGACAGCACGATCGACGCGAAAGCCTCGTTGATCTCCGTGATGTCGATGTCGTTCATCGTCATGCCGGACTTCTGGAGGACGCGCTCGGTCGACTGGACCGGGCCGTCCAGATGGTAGTACGGCTCCGAGCCGACCAGCGCCTGGGTCCTGATGCGGGCGCGGGGACGCAGGCCGAGGGCCTTCGCCTTCTCCTCCGACATCAGCAGGACGGCGGCGGCGCCGTCGGAGATCTGCGACGAGGTGCCCGCCGTGTGCAGCCCCTCGGGGCCGAGGACCGGCTTGAGCTTGGCGAGGCCGTCGGCGGTGGTCTCGCGCAGGCCCTGGTCGCGGGTGACCTCGCGGGTCTCGCCGGTGACGTTGCCCTCCGCGTCCAGGACGGGCGCCGTGATGGGGGCGATCTCGCGGTCGAAGCGCCCGTCCGCCCACGCCTTGGCGCCGAGCTGCTGCGAGCGGGCGCCGAACGCGTCCAGGTCGCCGCGGGTGATCCCGCGGCGGGCGGCGATCCGCTCGGCGGCCTCGAACTGGTTCGGCATGTCGATCGACCAGTCGTCCGGCCGCGGGTTCGCGGGCAGGACGTTGCTGCCGAGCGGCGCGCGGCTCATCACCTCGACGCCGCAGCCGATCGCGACGTCCACGACTCCGGCGGCGATCTGCGACGCGGCGAGGTGGACGGCCTGCTGCGCCGACCCGCACTGGGCGTCGATCGTGGTGACCCCGGTCTGCCAGGGCAGTCCCGCGTACAGCCAGGCGTACCGGCCGACGTGCCCGCCCTGCTCGCCCGCCTGCGTCACGCAGCCCGCGAAGACCTGCTCGACCTCGGCGGCGTCGATCCCAGCGCGCCCGACGGCGGCGTCCAGCGCGTGCGCCAGGACGGCCTGGGCCTTCAGGCCCGCCAGCCAGCCGTTGCGCTTTCCGAGCGGCGTGCGCACCGCCTCGACGATCACCGGGGTACCCATATGGTCTCCTTCTAGAACGCGATTCGCATTCAACTGTAACCGGTTCTAGATTTCGTTGAAGGACCGTCCCACGGAGTAGGACGCCGCCCGCGATCTCCCCCGCTCGGGTGGGTGGATCGCGCGGGCCGTCGACTAGCCTGGTGGCGGACCGCCCCCGGCGCCGGAGAGACCGCCATGGCCGCAGACTTCGACGAGCCCGTGTTCGACGACGACTTCATCAGGGGCGCCACGTTCACCGAGCCGAGCGCCGACGAGCGGCTCCGGCCGCCGAGCAGGCGCGAGCAGCGGCGGATGCGCCGCGCCGCCAGGCGCGCCCGGCGGACCGGCGGCGGCGGCTCCCTTCTCCGGCGGCGCCGTGGCCGCGAGCCGAGCCACCGCAGGGCCGTGCTCCAGCTGATCGGCATCCTCGCGGTGCTGTTCGCGGTCTCGTTCGCGCTCTGGTGGTTCAACAAGCTCCCCGCGGAACCCGAGCCGGTGCAGCGCATCGTCCCGACGGTTCCCGAGGCCCCGCCCCCGCAGCCCGAGCA
>NZ_SMKH01000384.1 GCF_004348515.1 Actinomadura sp. KC345
GGTCGGGGTGGTGAGCACGGTGAGGGAGCCGACGATCAGCGCGATCCCGGCCCATCCCGGGAGAGGAAGGCGTTCACCGACCACCAGGACCGCCAGTACGGCCGCGACGGCGGGCTCCAGCAGCGTGAGCGTGGTGGCGGTGCTCGCGGGGACGTGCGCCAGACCCCAGCCGAACAGGACGTAGCCGAGGAACATGGGGACCAGGGCCATGTAGCCGCCGACGGCCGCGTTGGACCAGGAGGCGGCCAGCGGCCCTCCGGTGGCCAGCAGCACCGGCATGAGCAGGAGCCCGCCCAACCCGAAGATCGCGCCCATGGCGGCGACGGAGGAGATCTCGCGGCTGATCAGGCGGTGGGCCGCCCAGGAGTACAGGGCGTAGGTGAACCCGGCCACCAGTCCCAGCCCGAGGCCGAGCAGGGTGGCCCCCGCCGAGCGGCTTTGCGCGCCGGAGCGGCCGGCGGTTTCGGCCAGGCACAGCAGAGCCGTCCCGGACAGGCCGAGAGCGGCTCCGACCACCCAGCGGCGGGTGAGGCGGCGCCCGTCCACCACGCGCTCGACCACGGCCGAGGCGAGCGGGGCCGATCCGACCGACACCACGGTTCCCGCGGCGACGCCGGCCAGACGCATGGAGCTGTAGAACGCCAGCGGGTAGGCCCCCACCGCCAGCGCGCCTAGCAGGACCGTGCCGCGCCGTGCACGCAGCCTTGGGAGTTCCCGGGTCAGGTGCGGGACGGCGATGAGGGCTTGGAGCAGCCCGCCCAGGCCCATGGCGGCCGCCCCGATCGCCAGGGGACCCACGGCCGGTGCGAAGGTCGCGGCGGTGCCCGTCGTCCCCCAGAGCGCCGACGCCAGCAGCACGCACAGCATGCCCAGCCCGGCCGAAGCGGCGGGACGACTCACAGCCGTTCCAGCATGTCGGCCGCCATGGCCCGCGCGTGCTCCAGACGCGTCCCCGTCCCTTCCAGACCGGCGCGTGCCATGGCCCCCTCCAGCAGGAAGGCCAACTGCTCGGCCACCGCCTGCGCCCGCTCCGGCCGGTCGGGCAGCAACTCGTCGAGGTGTCCGGCGAGCAGGGATTCGACCTCCTCCTTATGCCGTCGCACCAAGGCCCGTCCTTCGTGTCCGGCGGGAAGTTCGGCGGCGGCGTTCAGCAGGCCGCACCCCCGGAACCCGCGCTCGTAGGCGAAGGCGGCGTGATCGGCGTAGGCGTCGAACACGGCCAGCACACCGTCGCGACCGTCCTGGGCGCCGTCCAGCCGCCGCCGGTACAGGTCCGTCCACTCTTGGTGCCGTTCATCGAGGTAGGCCATCACCAGGTCGGCCTTCGACGAGAAGTTGTTGTAGAGGCTCATCTTCGCCACGCCCGCCTCGGCGGTGATCGCATCAATGCCCGTAGCCGACACCCCATCGGCGTAGAAACGGCGCGCGGCGGCGTCCAGCAGCCGCCCACGCGCGGCCCCCCGCCGCGCCCCGGGCCTGGGCCGTGGCGCCGCATCGCCGGTACCGCTCATCCCGTTCCTCCCTACTAGGTAGGTCAGTCTACCTAAGGGGCGGGCCATGCCCCACCGGTTCAGGTGGGGTGCGTCAGCGGTAGTGGTCGGCGACGGTGGTGAAGGCGGCCTTCGGCTCCCAGGGCATGTCGGGGTAGGTGGTGCCGTGCCCGTCTTCCAGGACCTTGACGATGCCGTAGCTGGCCAGGTCCAGGTCGTCGCGGGGGTCGCCGCCGGGGCGGTGCGGGTGGTCGTAGAGGGCGAAGATGAAGACGAATGCGCTGTCGACGCCTTCGGCCACGAAGACGTCCAGCAGTTCGCCCAGGTACGCGGCCTGGCCGGGTTCGTCGCGGGCGTACTCGCCGTCCAGCCGGACGGGTGCGCCGCTGTCCTCGTCGTACTCGACGATCTCCAGGCCGCGTGCGCCCACGTCCCCCGCGCCGCGGAAGCAGGAGGAGCCGAACTCGGTGATCGCGACCGGCCTGCCCTGCGCGACGAGTGCGCGGACGCCCTCGGTGAACCGGTCCGCGATGTCGGCCGAGCGGTAGAGATCCATGGAGACGATGTCGAAGGGCGTCCAGTCCACGAAGTCGAGCTGGACGGCGGCGTAGGTGACCCGGCCGCCGAACCTTTCGCGGACGAGCTTCACGGCGTCGCCGAGAAAGGCGTTCACGCGGCCGCCGGCCTCGCCGACCAGCTCGCGCAGCCGCTCCGGACGGTTCAGCAGTTCGACCCGCTCGGCCAGCGAGTCGCCGGGGAGGAAGCCCTTGTTCATCAGGCTCAGCTCGGCGCCCGTCACGAACACGACCTCCGCGCCCGTTCGCCGGAGCCGCTCGGCGCGTTCGGCGCAGTCGGCGAACAGCGACAGCATCTCCTCGGTGGTCAGCTCCAGCGGATAGGGCGAGAACCAGACCTCAAGGCCCAGGTCGGCGGCCAGCGTGGCGGCCGTTTCCAACCGGTCGGGGTCGCCGCCGGTGACGCGGACGGCGTTGCAGTGCAGGTCGTCCCGGATGATGCGCAGCTCGCGCCCGGCCAGTGCCGGATCGAAGCGTTCGCGGGAGTTCCGTCCGTCGCGGACGAAGCCGGTGTCGTAGGTGATGCCCTTGGCGCGCATGGCGAGGCGTCCTCTCGTCGAAATACGGTACTTACCGTACCTTAATTGCCTTACATGCGCGTCCGACGCCAACCTTGGCGAGGAACGGACGGTACCGAATACGGGACGAGGGCATGGCGGACGATCCGGCGAAGCGACCAGCGGACGGGCAGACCCGGCGCCGTGGCGCCGTCCTGGAGGAGGCGATCCTCGACGCCGCCGTCGAGGAGCTCACCGAGTCCGGGTTCTCCGGGCTGACCATGGACCGGGTCGCCGAACGCGCCCGGACCAACAAGAACGCGATCTACCGCCGCTGGCCGAACCGCCTGGCCCTCGGCATCGCCGCCTACCGGCGGCTGGCCAAGAGCGTCCAGCCGCCCGACACCGGCGATCTGCGCGACGACGTCCTTGAGCAGCTCCGCCGGGCGAACCGCCACTGGAGCTCGCCGCTCGGCTCGATCCTGCGCGACCTGCTCGCCGCGGCCGGCGGAGCGTCGGAACTCATGGCGCAACTGCCGGACCAGTCGGCCGACGCCGTGGCCGCCTCCTGGCTGACCATCCTCGGACGCGCCGTGGCGCGCGGCGAAGCCGCCCCGGAGGCGCTCCACCCGCGCGTCGCGACCGTGGCGATCGTCCTGCTCCGCAACGAGTTCGTGGTGCGCGGCGTCCCCACGGCCCCCGACGAGGTCCTGGTCGAAATCGTCGACGAGGTCTACCTCCCCCTGATCCGCCAACGCACCACCCCCTCCGCCTGACGGCGGACGCGCCGCGACGGATCCGGTGAGGGGTGGTCCTAGGTCGATCGGACCTTGGGGATTGAGACCGGCGGCCGACGCGCGGGCGGCGGGGGCGGCGGGAGCATGGAGGGCATGACCACGACCTATGAGCATGAAGCCGCCGGCAAGGCGCCGGTGCGTTCGTCGACGCCCGGGTGGGCGGCACTGCTGGCGGCTTCCATCGGGCAGTTCCTTGTTGTTCTGGACATCTCCGTCGTCAACGTCGCCCTGCCCGATATGCGGAGCGGGCTCGGGCTCGGGGCAACCGGGCTGCAGTGGGTCGTCAACGCCTACTCGCTGACGTTCGCCGGGTTCCTGCTGCTGGGCGGGCGGGCCGCCGACATCTTCGGGCGCAAGCGCGTGTTCCTGGCGGGGCTCGGCCTGTTCACCGTCGCGAGCCTCGCCGGCGGGTTCGCGCAGGACGGGGCCATGCTGATCGGGGCGCGCGCGGTGCAGGGCCTCGGTGCCGCGATCCTCGCGCCGGTCACGCTGTCGCTGGTCACGGCGACCTTTCCCGACGGGCCCGCGCGGACGAAGGCGATCGCGCTGTGGACGGCCGTCGGCACCGCCGGAGGCGCCACGGGCGGGCTGGTCGGGGGGCTGCTGACCGACTATCTGAGCTGGCGCTGGGTCTTCCTGATCAACGTGCCGGTCGGGGCGGTCGTCGCGGTGATCGCCGCGCGGTGGCTGCGGGCCGACCGCGACACCGGCGGGCGTGCCCGCCTCGACGTGCCCGGCGCGGTGCTCGTCACCGCCGGGGTGGGGCTGCTGGCCTTCGGCATCGGGCGGATCGAGACCCACGGGTGGACGTCGCTGATCCCGCTGGGCGGCGGGCTCGTCCTGCTGGCCGCGTTCGTCGCCGTCGAGGCGCGGGCCGCGCAGCCGCTCGTCCGGCTGCGGCTGTTCCGGCTGCGCAGCGTGGCGGTCGGCAACCTCACCACCCTGGTCATCATGGCGGGAGGCTTCGCGCTCTGGTACTTCCTGTCGCTCTACATGCAGAACGTCCTGGACTACAGCGCGATCCGCACCGGGCTGTCGTTCCTGCCGCACACGCTGGGCATCATCATCGGCTCAAGGCTCGCCCCCATGCTCATGGAGCGCATGGACGCGCGGCTCCTGGCGGGCGCCGGAGGGCTCCTGGCGGCGGCCGGGTTCGCGTGGCAGGGCGTCGTGCTGGACGCGGGCGGAACGTTCCTCGGCTCCATCCTCGGGCCGGGCGCGACCATGGCCGTCGGCTTCGGGCTGCTGATGACCCCGCTCGTGGAGGCGTCCACGGCGGGCGCCTCCGAGGACGAGGCGGGCGCGGTGGCGGGCGTGGTCAACACGTCCCGCACCATCGGCGGCGCCATCGGCCTCACCGTCCTCAGCGCGGCGGCGGCCGCCTCCGGGCCGGACCTGGCGGACGGCTACGCGACGGCGTTCCTCGTCGCGGCCCTCATCACCGTCGCCGGGACGGCCCTCGTCCCGTTCCTGCCCCGCCGCCGTTCCTGACGCACGGCCGTTCCCGACGCACGGCCGTTCCTGACGCACGGCCGACCGGGCGCCCGTGGGAGAGGGCGGGCGCCCGGAGCTCGCGGGGTCAGCGGACCGGTGCGGGAGCCTCGGTGAGGGTGACGCCCGGCGTGACGCCGATGCGGCCGTTCTGGAAGTTGCCCTCCACCTCGGCGATCTCGGCCGAATTCGGGTTGGGGTTGCGGCAGGACGTCCCGGCGCTGGCCCCGGACATCAGGTCCGTGCACCGGCCGGTGCGCCGGTCCGGCAGCCCGAGGATGTGGCCGAACTCGTGGGACGCGATCCGGACCGTGTAGTGGCCGTCCCGGACGGCCTGCCGGCCCATCCAGATCGTGCCGCGGCCGAGGCCCGTGACGCGGGCGCGGGGCCAGCCGTCGTCGGCGAGGACGACGACGTCGGCCGGGGTTCCGGGGACGAGCCGCACGTTGGCGACGTGTTCGTTCCAGATCTGCGCGCCCTCGTCGACGGCCGTCCGGAACTCGGCGGCGCGGCTCGCGTCGTATCTGACCGTCCGGACGGCTTCGGACGATTCGGAGGCCGAGGCGGACGCCCCCGTCCCGGCCAGGAAGGCCAGGCCGAGCAGCAGCGCCGCGCAGACCCTCAGGAGGTTTCTGATGACCATGGGACTCCTCGTGGAGCGGGGCCGGGGGTCCTAGCCGATGATCTGCAGGATCCGGGAGCGGTAGGCGGTGACGTCGCCGTAGATGGCGGGGGTGACGGCGCAGGTGGAGGCGGTGCCGCGGCTGGTGGCGCCGACCAGCTGCCACCTGCCGGACGAGCCGATGATCGCGGGGCCGCCGGAGTCGCCGTAGCAGGCGCCCCGGCCGCCGCCGCCCTCGATGCACAGCTCGGCGCCGCGGATGCCCGCGCACTGCCCGTCCGACAGGATCCGGGTGTCGAGCTGGCGCAGGCCGACGGGCGCGGGGCCGCAGCCCCGCTGCGGGCAGGTCTGGCCCCAGCCGAGCAGCCGGGTCGCGGAGCCGACGGGCGCGCCGGTCGCGATGGAGACGGGGGCGGACGCCGCGGCGCTCGCGAGCCGGAGCAGGGCGACGTCCCCGCCGAGGACCTGCCGGCTCGCGACCCGGCGGACCTCGCCGCCGGAGTCGTAGCGGGTGGTGCCGATCCTGACCTGGTACGGCGTGCCGCAGTGCGCGGCGGTCACGACCCAGCTCGCGCCGACGAGCGAGCCGCCGCAGCTGTGCCGGCCTGACGAGTTCTGGAGCGACACCATGAATGAGTACGTCTCGGACGCGGGAACGCCGCCCACGATC
>NZ_SMKH01000385.1 GCF_004348515.1 Actinomadura sp. KC345
GGGACCCCGGAGGGCTCGCCGGCATGCCGTTCCAGCTGTCCCACGTGCCGAGCGAGTCCCAGCCGGCGCCCTGTGCGCCGTTCCGGGCCTCCGGCGGCGGCTGCCCGGGTCCGGGACCGGCGGAGGGACCTGCCTGGCCGGCCTGGGGAGGCGCGGCGGGCGCCTCCTCCGCGGCCTGTGACGGCCAGGCGGCGGCGTCCTCCTCCGTGTCATCGATGATGATCCACGGGTTCGCCTCCGGGGCCTCGCCGGCCGCGCCCGTGCCGGGCCCGGTGGCCCCCCGCTGTCCGTCGTTCATCCTGCTCGCCCTTCGAGTCTTCCGGGCCTCTCGGAGCTGTCCACGAACGGCTGGAGGAGCTTGGCCAGCGCCTTCTGCTGGATCTGCCGCACCCCCTCGCGAGAGAGCCCGAGCCGCTCACCGATGACGCGCAGCGCCTGTTCCGGCTCGCCGTCCAGCCCGAACCGGCGCGTCAGTACGTACCGTTCGCGCGGGTCGAGATTCGGCAAGCCGCGGCTGTTGAGAGCGCGCAGATCGAAGCGGAGCAGCACCTCGTCCTCGATGTTCAGGGACGGGTCGGGCAGCCGGTCCTCCCAGCCGACCTCTTCCTCCCCCTGGCCCGAGGCGGGCGCGTGCAGGCTGTCCAGCCGGGGAGCGTCGAGCACGCGCCTCACCTGGGCGACGGTCACCCCGGCGCGCCGGGAGATGGCGTCGTGGTCCGGCAGGGCGTTCGGCCCGGCCTCCTCCAAGTACGCCCGCTCGGCGGCCAGGATCGCGGGACGCTTCTCGAAGTCCCCGGGGTTGAGGTTGGGGTGGTCGGCGTCCCGTACCGCGCGCAGCACCTCCCGCTGGATCGGCTTGAACGCCCAGCTGGCGAACGGTCCGCGGCCCGGGTCGTAGGACGCGATCGCCCACACCAGTCCGACCTTGCCGGCGCTCTCGAAGTCCTCGCCGTGCTCGCTGGACTTGGACGTGAACATGGCCACATACCTGCGTACGAGCCCGAAGTTGGCGACCATGATCTCGTACGTGAGATCGTCGAACTCACGCTCGGTCCGCCGCAGGGCCAGCTCGGAGAGCATGTCGAGCTCACCCGAGTCGGCCCTCTTGCGCAGGTCGGTGAGCCGCTCCTGAAGTTCCATCCGCCTGGCGAAGAGCTCGTCATTGCGGGTACGGAACTCGTCGGCGGTAGGGCGGCTGCCGCCCACGGCCTGCTCGATGTTCATCCGTCTCCCTCGGCTTGTCGCGAATGCGAGGTCTGAACTTGTTGCTGCCCGAGTTGGATGCGACTCGGCCCGGGATCGGTCGGGCCAGAATGGGACCGTTGATACGTTCTCAGGCGCTTCGGACTGGCACGAAAGTTATCGGCGGGGGCCCGCGAGGGCCGATCGGCCGGAAGCCGGGGACAAACCCCAGATGAGCGGCTTGCCGCCGGCGGCGGCGGTTGTCCGGGGAAAGTGCCAACCGACAAGCCTGTTGACAAGAAATTGATATATTGTAGGTCAAACCTTGCCAGTCTGATGTGTGTTCGGTGTGTTGCCGGTGTGCGTACCAAGGGAACCAGCGGTCCACTTCCAACGTCGGGGTTGCGGATTCGCGAACGCGCGGACTCTAGAGGTCAGGGAGTGCGTGCGTAGGCTGCCGTAAGACCAGGCTGGGTCACGGGCCCCGCTTGCCAACGAAAGGACATGACCGTGGGAACGATCCTCAGCGATCTCGGTCTCGAATCGCCGCTCGTCGGAACGACGGTGACCGCGCACATCAAGTCGTCCGTACCGGACGGTTTCCGCTGCGCCGTCTACGACGTCGTGACAGGAGAGGCCCGCGACGCCATGCTGCCGCGCGCCGACGCCTTCGACCTTCCGGAGGGGGCCGCGCCGCCCCGGCTGAGCGCGGGCGACAAGCTCGTCGCCCTGGTCGTCGGCGTCTCGCCGGCGGCGGGTGAGGAGGACGAGCGCCTCATGCTCTCGGTGACGTCGCCCCAGCTGGTCGAGCGCGTCCTGGCGGGCTTCGTCGACGAGCTCCTCACCGGCAAGGTCGTCATCAAGGCGGTCGCCAGGGTCGCCGGGACCAAGACGAAGATCGCCGTGGCCCCCACCGTGAAGGGCCTCGACGCGCGGGGAGCCTTCATCGGCCGCGGCGCGAACCGGCTTCGCGGCGCCCAGGCCCTGCTGAACCACGCCTACGGCAGGGAGCGGCTGGAGATCATCGAGTTCTCCAACGACCCGTCGACGTTCCTGATGAACGCCATGAACCCGGTACAGGTCACCGACGTCCTCGTGGAACGCGGGGACGCGATCGTGGCCGTCGAGGAGCACCAGCTCTCCGGCGGCATCGGTGAGGGCGGCCTGAACGCCCAGCTCGCCGGGCGGCTGACCGGGCACTACGTCAGGGTCGTCAAGACCGGCACCGACATGCGCCAGGCGCTCGACCAGCTCGCGGCCGACAAGGCCGCCGCGGAAACGACATGAGGGGATCCCGGTGCTACCCGTGGTGGTGCACGCCCGGGCCGGGGTCCAGCCCGGCGGCGTAGAAGATCTGAGCTGTTCCGGTGAGGCGGGTCTGGACCGGGACTCGCTCGTCGCGGTCGGCCAGGCGCTGACCTGGCGGTCGGTCTTCACCAGCGGCGAGCTGACCGCGATCCCGCTGACCACGGCGTCCGCGGTGCTCGTCGGCCGCGACGAGGGTACGCCGCCGGAGACATGGCACGACAGGTTCACCCGCGGCCTCGCCCACCGGATGGCGGGCGAGCTCACGATCGCCTCGGTCACCGCGAACCTGATCGGCGAGGCGGTCCGCGGCCAGGGCAGCGAGGACGCGGAACTGCTCGGCTCGGCGATCGACGGGCTCAGCCGCCTGCTCACCGACCTGGAGGAGATGCGGGCGCCCGACGTCAAGGCGGAGCGGATCGTGGCCGACACCGTCCAGACCCACACGGCGCTGCTCGGCACTCTCGCGCACCAGCAGGTCTCCGCCCGGGAACAGGGCGCCTTCACCGTCCACACGGTGCGGTCGGTCTCCCGCCACCTGACCCGTTCGGACCTGGAGCCGATGCGGGCACGGATCGGGCTGCCCTGGCCCGCGTACGTCACCGACGGGGTCGGTGACCACCTGGGGCTGGCCCGGTGGCGTACCACCATGCAGTCCGCCGGCGACCAGCTGTGGTGCCGGCTCGAAGCCCAGAACGCGCTGGTCACCGAGCTGTGGCTGCGGAGCCCCCGGGAGCCGCAGGGATGAGGTACCCGAACCCCGTCCGTGTCATGATGACGTTGTCGCCGATCTTGCGGCGGAGCCGGGAGACGTGTTCGGCCAGGGTCCGGGAGACGCCCCGGTCGGTGCCCCACACGTGCAGCATGATCTCCTCCTTGGAGACGGCACGGCCCCGGTTGACCGCCAGGAACTCCAGGACGGCGTACTCCATGGGCGCCAGCCGCACCTCCGCCCCGTCCCGGAAGACCTGCCGGGCGGTGAGATCGAGCCGCACCGGGGGGATGTCGAGCAGGTCGTTGCGGGCCTCGTCGGCGTTGCGGGCGACGTTCCCGGCGCTGCGCCGCAGTACCGCCTGGATCCGGGCGAGCAGCACCTCCGGGTTGAACGGCTTGGTGACGTAGTCGTCCGCGCCCAGCCGCAGCCCGAGCGCCTGCTCGTGCGGCTCGGTGCGGACGGTCAGCAGGATCAGCGGCGTGGTGTTCCCCTCGTCGCGCAGCTGGTCGATGAGGGACAGCCCGTCGATGTCGGGGAGGTTGACGTCGAGCAGCGCGATGTCGATGTCGCCGCGGCGCAGCGCCAGCATGGCGAGCTCGCCGCTGGCCACGGACTCCACCTGGTGATGGCGCTTGCGCAGCAGGCCCGCGACCAGTTTCACCAGTCGCGGATCGTCGTCCACGACCAAGATCCGCGCCATGGCGCCAGCATAACGGAGGGGTGACCGCGATCCAGAGTGACAGCGAGCGGGGTGGGGTGCGGATGGGGCGCCGTTTACTGTACGGCGTGATCGCCTCCGTGATCGTCCTGACGGTCTTCGGCCTGGGCGACTCGCCGTACGACCGTGTCGGTCCCGGACCGGCCATCGCCGTCGGCTCGCCCGGCGGCGGGTCGTGGTCGGTCACGACCGCCCGGGTGCGGGACAGCAACTGGTTCCAGTGGCTGGGCGCCGAGATCACCGGTGAACGTACGATCCGGCCTGCGGGCCAGGGGTCCGGCGAGGACGCCGGCGCGGCGCCGGAGGTGGGTGACGCGATGGCCACGGCACAGACCCGCGCCGTCCTGGTGGCGGCCCAGCTCGCCGCGCGGCGGAACCCGGTGGGCGCCGCCGGCCTCCAAGTGGCCGAGGTCACCGCATCGGCGCGCGACACCGGCCTGAAAACCGGGGACATCATGCTGGCGGCGGGCCGGGGCGGCGACCTCCTCCCGCTGCGTGCGCCCGCCGACCTGGAGACCGCGGTCGCCGGCCGGAGATCGCCGCAGGTGCTCGTCGTCCCCCGGATCTCCGGTGACGTTTGGGGGAGCGCCGAGCTCCGGGAGATGCCCGCCGCCCGGCTCGCGGGGGTCCGGGCGGGCCCCCGCGTCTCGGCCACCGCGCACCGCCTCGGTCCCGTCGAGGGGGCGTCGGCCGGGCTCGTGCTGGCCCTGGCCCGCGTCGACGCGCTGACCCCGGGCGACCTGACCGGTGGGCGCCGAGTCACGGGGACGGGCGAGATCGGGCTGAGCGGGAACGTGTCCGGCGTAGGCGAGGTCGCCCTGAAGGTGGACGCGGCGGCCGAGGCCCGCATGGACGTGTTCTTCGTGCCGTTCTCGCAACGCCGCGAGGCGGTCGCGGCGGCCCGGGACACCGGGGTGCGGGTCGTGCCGGTCCGCACGGTGCCGGAGGCCGTCGGCTGGCTCTGCTCGACCGGCGGGCGCGCCCCGGTCTGCTGACGCCCCGTCCGGAGTCGGGTCCGGAGCCGCGCTCAGGGCTCGCGGACGTGGGGTAGCAGGGCGGCGAACAGCCGGCGGCGCACGACAGGGTCGGTCTTCCCGAGCCAGTCGGCGATCTCCCTGCGGATCTGCACCGGTTCCCCGGCGAGCAGGTCGCCCTTGCGGGGCGGCGTGAAGTCCGGCCCGGACGCCGGCCCGCGGCCGTCCGCGATCACGGCGACGTACCCGCGCACCCGCACTCCGCGCGGCACCACCCTGCGGATGCCCTTCACCGCCGTGGTCATGCCGGTGTCGCCGCCGGGGAATCGCTGCCCGTCGGCGGAGAACACTCCCGCGTTCGTCCAGGTGTAGGCCGCCGAGGGCCAGCGGCGGGCCATGACGAGGGCGAGCCGGTTGCCCCGCAGCACGGCGTGGTCGACGTAGCAGACCGCCTTCCCCGGCAGTTGCGGCGGGGTGAGCCCGTGCACGATCCGGACCCCCTCGATCGCGGCCAGCGCCTGCAGCTCGTCGGCGGTGGTCCTGGCCGCCTCGCGCGCGGCGGCGTTGTCGAGCCCCGCCCCGGGCACGTTGAAGATCTGGTAGCCGAGCCATTCGGGACCCATCAGCCGGTCCAGCTCACGGCCCTCCAGGACGATCAGCGGAAGCGCGGCCAGCCCCAGGCCCGCCACGGTGAGCGCGGCCAGGGCGGCGCAGAGCGTCCAGAACCCGTCGCCCCGGGCCTCGTTGGCGGCGAGCGCGGCGGCGGCCGCGAACGGCACCGCGCAGACCGCCCAGAGCCAGAGCTGGGACCGCAGCGCGGCCTCCCGCGCGATGACCGGTGCCGCGACCAGCGGGAAGAACAGCAGGAGGATGAACTCGATCGGGAGTTCCTCGGGCCACAACGCGTACACGGCGGCCAGGGACGCCACCGCCCAGACCACGATCGCCACCGCCGGGACGCGGTACGCGCCGAACCGGGGACGGACGGGAACGGCCGGTGCGGACCCGCCCGTGCCGGGCTTGGTGGTGACACCGGGCCCCGACCTGCGCGCGAACCATCCTGGCCGGACCTTCCCGAACCCCTTCCGGCCTCCTGTCTTCGCCTTCGGCTTCGGCTTTGCTTTGGCCTTCGGCTTCGCCTTCGCTTGCGCCTTGGGCCGGGCCTTCGGCTCCGGCTCCGGCTCCGGTTCGGGCTCGGGCTCGGGCTCCGGCCTGGGGCGGGGGCTGGGCT
>NZ_SMKH01000386.1 GCF_004348515.1 Actinomadura sp. KC345
GGGCTCACCCTCTACGAGCCCGACGGCGCGGAGGCCTCCGCGGACCGGTTCACCGGCGTGTCCCTCCGCCTCCCGTCCGCGGCCCGCCCCCTGCGAAGCCCCCTCCAGACGCGCGCCGGACACGCCTGACGTCCTTCCGGGGCTCTTTCGGAGCCGGGGACACGAAGTCGACGCTCATGGGCGACCGGGTCGTCACCGGATCGCGATCCGGGCGGGCTAGCTTCGGCGATCATGAGAAGCCGTGCGCGCCGGGGCGTGCTCGTTCTGACCGGTGCCGCCCTCGCCGGGTCTCCCCTGGCCCTCGCCGGGCCCGCGGGGGCCTCCGGGCCGGGGACGATCGTCGTCGACCGCGGCGGGCCCGCCCGGTCGCTGGCGTTCACCGCCGCGCGGGACGGGGAGGCCGTGATCTCCTTCGCCGCGTCCGCTCCGGGCGTCTCCTGGGGCCGCGCGGGCGCCGAGTCCGCCGTCGTGTCGATCGCGGTGGACGGGCGGCATGTGACCGACCTCGTCGTGCCGTCGTCCGAGCCGGTGGCCCGGAGCCTCGGGCTCGGGCGCGTCCGGGAGGGCGGACACCGGGTGACGCTGCGGTTCGCCGAGGGCAGTGCCCCGGCGGCCGAGCGCGTCAGGCTCGCCCGCACCCGCGTGCGGATGCCCGCCGCGGACCCCGCCGTGCTGCGGCACGCGCCCATCGTCGTCGGGCGGACGGGATGGCCGTTCGGCGACCCGTACCAGAACGCCACCACCGACCCCCCGCTGACCGCGTGGCACGAGACGCGGCCCGCGGCGACGCCCGGGCACCGGGTCATCGAGTACTCGATGGTGTGGAGCAACGAGGACGGCGGCACCGACGCTCCGGCGCTGATGGCCCGCTGGGGCCGCACGACCGACATCGAATGGGTGTACCGGGTGGAGGTGGACGGGTCCGGGCGGCGTGTGGACGGCACCGCCGTCTACCAGGCGCCGCTGCACCTGACGTTCCGGTTCACGGGCCGCTTCGAGGGCGACCACCCTGTGCTGCAGACGTGCACGCAGAACAACAACATGTGCGACGTCGTCTCGCCGGACCCGCCGCTGCGCTTCCTGCTCGACGCGTCCAGGACCCGTCCGGCCGGGCGCGCCCGCGAGGCCGTCATGGACCGCGAGCCGTGGACGTACCGGGTCGCGGCGCAGGAGATGGTCCGCGAGGGGAAGATCGAGCGGCCGTCCGATCCTTCGACGCGCAAGGTCGGCGACCAGCGGACGTACCTGTTCGCCGAGTTCGCCAAGACGACCGGTGCGGCGACCGCGTGGGGCTCGGCGCCGGGGGTGGCGCTCGGCGTCCGCCTGAAGTCCGATCCGGCGGCGCTCTACCGCTCCGACCACGACCAGCCGGACTGGTCGGCCGAGCGCTACGGCGCCGTCGCCACCACCGTCGAACTCCCGGAGGGCACGAGGGTCTCCGACATCGCGTCCATCGAGGCGCTCCGCCGTCCGACGGGGATCGGCGACAACGGCGCGCCCGCCACGGTCACGTCGATCAACCGGGGGTTCTTCCTGGACGAGTCGTACCTGCCGCGGCCGTCGTCCATCGGATGGCGGGGCTCGGTGACGCTCACGCGGGAGAGCCCGTCGGCCGTCCTCTGGGGGCCCGGGGCCGCCTGACCGCCGGCCATGGCGCGAAACGGCCACGGGCGGACGAAAGCGCGGAGCGTCGCGAACTCCGGACGCGTCCAAGGAGTCGTACACTGCACGACAAGTCGCACGACGAACGCGCACAGCGACCTTCTGGAGAGGACGTCCGCCATGGCCTACGGGCCTCCCCCGTCGCCCGGTCAGGGGCAGCCGCCTGGACGGCAGCAGCAGGCCCCGTGGCAGCAGCCCGGAAACGCCTGGCAGCAACCGCAGCAGCCCCCGCAGCAGCAACCGCAGCCCGGCTCGGCCTGGCAGCAGCAGGGCGGGGGCACCGCCCAGATGCCCGGCAACGTCGGCCCCGTCACCGACGACGAGCGGACGTGGTCGCTCATGGCGTACGTGGGGCAGTTCCTCGTCGGCGCGATCGCCCCCGCCATCGTCTACATCAGCAAGGCCCGCTCACCGTTCGTGCGCAGGCACGCCGCGCAGGGCCTCAACATGGGGCTGGCGGCGATCGCGGTGTGGTTCGTCGGCCTGCTGCTGTCGCTGGCGGTCGAGGTGCTCATCTGGGCGCCGCTGCTGTTCACGGCGGCCGTGATATTCTACCTCGTCTACGCGGGGCGGGCCGCCAACCGCGGCGAGTTCCGGGCCGTACCGCCCTTCGTGGCCTGGCCGATCCTGAAGAAATAGTCCCCGGCGGGAAGCCGGCCCGTGCCGTGGTGCACGGTCCGGCCCGGGACGGTCACTTGCGGCCCTTGTCGGCCGGCTCGCCGCCCCCGGTGGACAGCGCGGCGACGAACGCCTCCTGCGGGACGTCCACCCGCCCGATGGTCTTCATCCGCTTCTTGCCCTCCTTCTGCCTCTCCAGCAGCTTGCGCTTGCGGGAGATGTCGCCGCCGTAGCACTTGGCGAGGACGTCCTTGCGGATGGCGCGGATGTTCTCACGGGCGATGATCCGGGCGCCGACCGCGGCCTGGATGGGCACCTCGTACTGCTGCCGCGGGATGAGCTCCTTGAGCTTGGACGTCATCATCAGCCCGTACTCGCGCGACTTGTCGCGGTGCACGATCTGGCTGAACGCGTCCACCGACTCCCCCTGCAGCAGGATGTCGACCTTGACCAGGTCGGACTCCTGCTCGCCGCTGGGCTCGTAGTCCAGCGTCGCGTACCCCCGGGTCTTCGACTTCAGCTGGTCGAAGAAGTCGAAGATGATCTCGGCGAGCGGCAGCGTGTAGCGGATCTCGACGCGGTCCTCCGACAGGTAGTCCATGCCGAGCAGGACGCCGCGGCGCCCCTGGCACAGCTCCATGATCGCGCCTATGTGCTCGGCGGGGCTCAGCAGCGTCGTCCGCACCACCGGCTCGTACACGGTGGCGACCTTGCCCTCGGGGAACTCGCTGGGGTTGGTGACGACGTGCTCCGTCCCGTCCTCCATCACCGCGCGGTACACCACGTTCGGCGCGGTCGAGATCAGCGTGAGGTCGAACTCGCGCTCCAGCCTCTCCCGGACGATCTCCATGTGCAGCAGGCCGAGGAACCCGCAGCGGAACCCGAACCCGAGCGCCGCCGACGTCTCGGGCTCGTAGACCAGCGCGGCGTCGTTCAGCCGCAGCTTGTCGAGCGCGTCGCGCAGCTCGGGGTACTGGTCGCCGTCCATCGGGTAGAGGCCGGAGAACACCATCGGCTTCGGGTCCTGGTAGCCGCCGAGCGCCTCGGGCGCCCGCCGCGACGCGCCGGTGACGGTGTCGCCGACGCGCGCCTGCCGGACGTCCTTCACGCCGGTGATCAGGTAGCCGACCTCGCCGACGCCGAGCCCCTGCACCGGCTTCGGCTCCGGGGCGATCACGCCGACCTCCAGGGTCTCGTGCGCGGCCCCGGTCGCCATCATCAGGCTCTTCTCGCGCCGCGACAGCCGCCCGTCGATGATCCGGATGTAGGTGACCACACCGCGGTAGGTGTCGTACACCGAGTCGAAGATCAGCGCGCGGGCCGGGCCGTCGGGGTCGCCGACCGGCGCCGGGACCTCCTCGACGATCTTGTCCAGCAGCTCGCGGACGCCCTCGCCGGTCTTGCCCGACACGCGCAGCACGTCCGACGGCTCGCAGCCGATGATCCCGGCCAGCTCCTCGGCGTACTTGTCCGGCTGCGCCGCCGGGAGGTCGATCTTGTTGAGGACGGGGATCAGGTGCAGGTCGGCCTCAAGCGCCAGGTACAGGTTCGCGAGCGTCTGCGCCTCGATGCCCTGCGCCGCGTCCACCAGCAGGACCGCGCCCTCGCACGCCGCGAGCGACCGCGACACCTCGTAGGAGAAGTCGACGTGCCCGGGGGTGTCGATCAGGTTCAGGACGTGGTCGGTGCCGGCCGCCGTCCAGGGCAGCCGGACGGCCTGGCTCTTGATCGTGATGCCGCGCTCGCGCTCGATGTCCATGCGGTCGAGGTACTGGGCGCGCATCTGGCGCTCCTCGACCACACCGGTCAGCTGCAGCATCCTGTCCGCGAGGGTCGACTTTCCGTGGTCGATGTGCGCGATGATGCAGAAGTTGCGGATGATCGCGGGGTCGGTCTTGTCAGGCTCGGGCGCTGCCACCGGGGTCCGTTCGCAATGAATCGCTGATGGGCAAGGACATGTGTACCTCCCATGGTCCCATGCCTGCCGCGATGCTCCGTGCACGGCCCGGTTTGGGGAGGGCCCCGGTGATTGGTAGGCTGTGCGACTGCGTGTGGCGTAGCGTCGTGCCCCGGGGCACCGTCCCGCCCCCGTTCAGACCTTTCGTCAGAGCCTGCCGACCGCGCAGGCGAGGATCGCGAACAAAGCTGAGGCACTACCGACGTGGCTAACATCAAGTCCCAGATCAAGCGCAACAAGCAGAACGAGAAGGCCCGCCTGCGCAACAAGGCCGTCAAGTCCGAGCTGAAGACGGCGATCCGCAAGTTCCGCGAGGCCGCCGACTCCGGCGACGTCGAGGTGGCCGTGGCGGCGCAGCAGCACGCCGCGCGCAAGCTGGACAAGGCCGTCAGCAAGGGCGTCATCCACAAGAACCAGGCCGCCAACCGCAAGTCGGCGATCGCCAAGCGCGCCTCCGCGCTGCAGGCGAAGTAGGAGCCGCACGCACGGGGCCGGCCGGCGCGCCGGCCCCGACGCATGTCCATGGACGAGCGGCGCGCGGTGAGGATCTCCAAATATCTCGCCGCGCATCTGCGGCACCGCCCCGGGGGAATCGGCCTCACCCTCGACAGCGGGGGCTGGGCCGACATCACCGAGCTGCTCGCGGCCTGCGCCCGTCACGGGTTCCCGCTCACCCGCGCCGAACTCGAACACGTCGTCGCGGCCAACGACAAGAAGCGGTTCGTCCTCGACGGGGACCGGATCCGCGCCGTCCAGGGCCATTCGGTCCAGGTCGATCTGGACCTGTCTCCGGCGTCTCCGCCGGAATCGCTCTACCACGGCACCGTGCGCCGTTCCGTGAGGGCGATCCTGCGCGACGGCCTCCTGCCCATGGGGCGGCACGCCGTCCACCTCTCCCCCGACCGTGAGACCGCCCGGCGCGTCGGCGCCCGCCGCGGCGAACCCGTCATCCTGGCCGTCCAGGCCGCACGGATGGCCGCCGACGGGCACGAGTTCCGCGTCAGCGCGAACGGCGTGTGGCTGGTCGGCCGTGTCCCGCCGGAATATCTTTCCGAATGACCTCGGCGGACGCCCAGTCCGGAACATGCCGCACCCATCCGGGCCCTTCCCTCGGCCCGAACAGATACCGGTGCGGGACGATCTCCCGGATGGCCCGGTGCACGTCCAGCCGGTCATCGATCATGTGGGTGATCCCGAGCTCCCGGCAGTGCCGCGCCTTCTCCTCCCGCTTGCGGCAGAAGCGGACGTTCTCCCTGGGCAGGCCCGTCCGCGCGTAGAAGTCATGGTGGTCGAGCCAGGCCAGCGTCCGCTTCCGCACCCGGTCGCCGCACTTGGAGATGATCCAGGCCCGTCCCCCGAACGCGTCGACCAGCCCCGGCAGAACCTCGTACACGCCCTCCGTCGCGGGTGAGGCCAGCGCCTCCTCGAAGGGGCCGTCCAGGAACACGGTGTCGCCGTCGCCGGGAGCCAGGAGCCCGCCATGGATGACCCGGCCGAAGTCGACGCCGAGCCGAGGTTCGATGCTCATACCCCAACCCTCGCCCCGGCGCCTCTCCAGGGGAACTATTGATCGACAGGCGAACTATAGTCACCAACTATGGAACTGAGCCGCCTCTCGACTGACGCGCTCGCCTCGTTCGCCGTGTTCGCCGAGCACCTCAACTTCACGCGGGCCGCCGAAGAGCTGCACATCTCCCAGCCCGCCCTCCACGTCAAGGTGCGGAAACTCGCCGACACCCTCGGCCGGCCCCTCTACACCAGACACGGCCGCCGCCTGGCCCTCACCCCCGCCGGGGAGCAGGCCGCCCGCTTCGCCCGCGACCTCGACGCCCGCATGGGCGCGTTCCTCGCCGACGTGC
>NZ_SMKH01000387.1 GCF_004348515.1 Actinomadura sp. KC345
GGCCGGGGACCGCGCCGGGCTGCTGCTGTTGCGGCGGAACGGGGTAGGGGCCGCTGGGCTGGTCGCGCGGCGGAGGGCCGTACGGGCCTCCCCTCGGCTGTTCGCCCGGCGGAGGACCGTACGGCCCTCCCGGTTGGTCCGGCGCCGGCGGGCGCGATGCGGGGCCGGGGTCCGAAGGATTCGTCATCGCCGTCGTCTTCCAGTGAGGGGCCGCCTATCTAGAAGACTCTAGAGCTTGGAGACCCCCCGTGCCGGGACGTGTCCTACGGCGATCCGGCAACGTGCGGTCCGCGGGGCACGCCGCCCGGTCTGCGGTGTCCGTGGCCCCGCTGCCTCCTGGCACCACGGGCACCGCGGACACCGTCGGACCTGTCGCCGGTCCCGGCGCCGGGCCGTGGACCGGACGTCGCTCAGGCGGCCGGCGCACCGGCCGTGGGCTGCGTCGACCGCACCTCCGCCAGGCTCGGCTTGGCGACCAGCCCCGGAAGGTCGGCGGTCGCGGCGCGCAGGCGGGCGATGCCCTCCTGACCGAGGTCGCCCAGCATGATGTCGTAGGCGAGGTCGCGTACGACATCGGCGCCGACGACCGAGTGGAGCATGGCGCCGATGGTGTCGGACAGCACTCGCTCGTAGTCCTCGAACCGCACCGAGTCGGCGACGGCCGGGTTCCACTCCATGCCGTCTCCCGTGCTGACGTGCAGCTGGAGCCCCCCGGTCACCGGATCCACGTGGTCGAGGTCGATCTCCGCGGCGATCTCGCCGCGGCCCGCCGGGGTGCCGTCCTCGGTGAACAGCAGGCCCGGGACCGTGAAGGTCACCCGCTCGGCGGCCGGGCGCGGCCGCGCCGCCGGGCCTCGCGGCGCGCGCGGGACCTCGACGTGGTCGAGCCCGGAGAGCATCCGGAACGTCGCCAGGCCGAGGACGCTGTTGATCGCCAGCGCGGTCGCCCGGGTCACCGTCTCCATCTCGCCGGGCTTGCGGGTGAGGTAGCCGCTGAAGCCGTAGGCGATGATCCGCTGGCGGACCGGGGAACGCAGGAAGATGCGGAGGCGGACCCCCGCGACCGGCAATTCGAACTCGGTGTCGGCGTCGCTGATCTCCGAGCGGACGTAGCCGCTTTCGGTCCTGGCCAGTTTGCCGGCCAGCGTCAGCTCGCCCTCGTTGCCGGTCCTGGCCAAGGTCAGCACGTACAGGTCGCCGTCCAACTCCGTGATCACTTCGTCGGCGAGGACGGCCGACAGCGCCCGCGCCGTCTCGTTCAGGCCATGCAGAGTCCTGCGGGGCATGCGCGTCCGCAACTGGTTCTGCGTCGTCACCCTCTCCCCGACCGTGGTCTCGACGTGCTCGACCTCCCGCTCGGCCTGCTTGCCGGTGTAGTTGCGCAGGCTGAAAGCCACCACCTCGTTGTCCGTTCGCACACCGCAGGTGGCCTTCAGCGACTTCTTGGCACTGAGCGGGTAGGGGAGATCCTGCCTGGCGTACCTGGTCGCGTCCACGAACACAGGGACGTCTTCGTCGAAGAGGCGCCGGACGTAGAATTCTTCTTTGGTCTGCGTGGCCACTATGACCCCTTCTCCGTGCTCTGCCGCCGGTGCGGCGGTAACGTCGGACACCCGGCCGTGTCCCGGCCAGGTGTGGTACCGGCGGGCTCCGAGGCGGGGCCGGCAACCGGTGTTCACCTTCTGCTACTTGACCGTTTCGGGCCAGACCGGATCGGCAAGTACGAGAGAGAACGTGCGAGTTGCCTCATCGCGGGGACGGTCTTGCGTAATACACGGGGGCAGCACTTCACAAAGGAGAACAAGTGCACAAACTGAGTGACTACGTGCTGGCTGTTCGCACCACCGGCTCTCCCCCCGCGCCCGAAGGGATCAAGACGGTCGACCTGGTGCCGGGCGAGAGCGGCGACCCGATCGCGGACACCATCGCCGGCCTGCGGGCCAGCGGTCTCACGGCGGCCGACTTCCGGTCGCGGGTGATCTTCCTCGCGCCGGAGGGCATCGCCGGCCTCGTCCCGTACGCGGCGCTGTGCGGGTTCGCGGGCCGCCGTGTCGACGCCTACGCCGACGGGGCCGTCCTGGAGTTCTCCCGGCTGGCGCCGGACGGGGAGAAGTTCGCCGACGCGGGCCGTCCTCCCGGTCATCTGATGTGGGGCCAGGTCGGCGGACCCGAGGCGGAGGGAATGCCGACCGCGCATGTCGACGCCGGCTCGCAGCGGCTGCTCGACCCGGCGGCCGTCACGGTGATCCGGTACGCGGCGCGGCTGCGGATGGTCCCGCCCGACGCGGCCAGGGACGCGCTCGCCACCTTCGTGCTCGTCGCGGCGATTCGGCGGCGGTCCGACGACCGCTTCCCCTACCTGTCCACCGGAACGGAACCGGTTCCGTCCACCAAGGACGACCCGGAGCAGGGGACCGACCTGGAGAAGCTGCGGCGCGAGGCGGCCGCGTACCGGCAGGAACTGCGCAGCGAGCGCCGCGGCGCCGACATGCTGCCGCCCTCCCCGGTGTCCGCGCACAACAAGCGGATCGCCGAGGCCAAGGCGGTGGACGTCCGGACGGTGCTGACGCGGCTGGGCTCCTTCGCCGACGACGACGGCCTGTGGCACTGCCCGCGCCCGCGCAAGCACAGCAACGGCGACGAGAACCCCTCGATGAAGGTCTACGGCGACAACCGGACCCGGTGCCACCGCTGCGACGCGGAGAAGGTCGGCCCGATCCGCCTGGTCATCGAGGTGCTCGGGGTGACTCCGGACGAAGCGGCGAACTTCATCCTGGACTCCGACCGCGTCGTCGACATGCGTGCCTCCTGAACGGCGCGGCGATAGACGAAGTCGACGTCGCAGGGGGTCCGATGACCGAGCCGCGGGGCTGCGTGAACCTGGCGGTTCTACTGCGGGAAGGGAAGACCGTGGGCCACGTCCACCGCAGTGTGCTGGACCGCGTCAGCGAGATCGCCTCCCGGCTGGGCTGCCGGGAGGCGGCCGCCCTCGGCCGCCTCCCGGTCTCCTTCACCGGCACCGGCGTGCCGCGGCTGCATCGTGATCTGGAGCAGGTCATCGCCTTCGCGGCCGCGGCCAGGCGTACCGGCTGGGTCCTTGGAGAGATCGCCGTCGCTCCCGCCGAGCGTCCCGTGCTGGTGATGCGGACGGACAAGGGCAGGCTGTGGGCGCATTCCGCCCGCGGCTTCGAGATGCACGACTCGGCCGGCGTGCGGCAGATCAGCGAACTGGACTCGGTCCCGGGGGTCGCTCGGCGCGCCCCGCTGACCGACCTCATCCTGCCGCTGGCCGAGGCCGTGGCCCATGCCAGGGTGCTGGAGCTACGTCCGCGGTGAGCGTGCCCGGCCCCGCGGGCCCGGGATGTGGACGGGACGCCGCCCGCCGGTGCGGCCGCGGCGCCTCCTGCCGTCCCGGCGCCGCGCCCGCGTTCGGGCGTCCCGTCAGGCGGAGAGAAGCCTCTCCGGCGCCGCGGACGGGCCCGTGACGGTGAATTGCAGCGCCGCCGGGAACTTCGTCTCCGGGTTGGCGATGAGGCCGCCGACCTGCCGCGCCGCCGCCATCTGCTCGGCCATGACTCCCGGGCGCACCCCGAGCACGTAGTCGGCCTCCATCGGGCTCGCCGCGGTGACGCACCCGGCCGGCAGCGCGGCGTAGGCGCCCAGGAAGACGCGGCTGCCCTCGGGGATCAACGAGGCGAGCGCCCGCACGACGATCCGCGCGGCCGGGCCGGTCACGGTCACCGCCCGCATCTGCTCGAGCGCCTCCCGGATCTGGCCGGCCTGCTCACCGGTCATGACGCCGCCGGAGATCAGGCCGCCGGTGTTCGGGCCCGTGCCGTTCCGCCGGCTGACCACGACCGAGTCGTTGACCTTCGAGACGACGATGCCCGTCTTCTCGCGGGAGGCCGCGAGCGTCTTCACGGCCCGGCGGGACGCGGCGAGGCTGGGGAAACCGGGGACCTGGCGGATGCCCTGCGCCCCGCACACGGTCACCTGTGTTCCGTGGACGTGCACCTCGTCGATGTTCTTGTCGCGCATCAGTTCGCCGAGCAGGTGGGAGCCGTTCAGCACGTTGTAGACCTTGCTGGCCAGGGCCGCGTCCCCGTGGGTGTGCCGGGTGAGGACCTCCAGCCAGATCTCGGGGAGCCGCGGGCGGAGCGTGTTGGCGATCTGCTCCGCGGTGATCCACGCCTCATCGGCCGCGGGTGCCGGCTGTGCGGGCCCGCCGGGCGCGGGCTCCGTCGCGGGACGCGCGTTCTGCTGTGCCGGAGCGGCGGCCACCTGGGCGGGGCGCTCAGGTTCCTGGCCCTGCGTGAACCCTGTGTCTTGCGTGAACCCCGTGTCTTGCGTCAACCGGGTGTCCTGCACGGATTGCGTCTCTTGCGTGAACTCGGTGTCCTGCGTGAACTCCGTGTCCTCCGGAGCCTGTGCGGCCGGAGCGTCCTGAGGCTCCACCGGTTCCTGTTCCGACTCCTGCGGACTCGGCTGCGTCTTCGGCTTCTCGAAGGGCACCGTCGCGGGTGACCGCTTCGCGGCCGCCTCGGCGACCGTCTGCTCCCTCGGCGTTCCGCCGTTGGACTCCGGGGCCGAGGGCGGTGCGCCGTTGCCGGAGTCGTCCCAAGCGGAGAACAGCGCGGCCCAGTCGTCCTGTCCCTCTTGCTGCCCGGCCGGCGTGCCGCGCTCCGCGCCGGCGGTGGTCGCCGGGGTGCCGTTCTCCGCGGCCTCCTGCTGCGGGGCCTTCTCGTCCGGCTCGTCCTCGTTCTCTGGGGCGACGCCGATGGCCGCCCAGAAGTCCATCCCCCCGGCGGGCTCATTTTGCGCTGCCATGTCGTCGTTTCCTTCCGTACGGTGGGGTCGACCCGAGGGGTCACTTGGGGTTCAGACCGAGGATCTTCTTGAGCAGGCCACCGCGGCCGTTGGACGAGGCCATGTTCATCTCCGTGGCGAAGACGGGGTCTTCGGTGACGGACAGCAGAATCTCACGGAAGGTCGCCTCCATGTCGGGTCCGGCCTGCAGATAGTTCAAGCGCCGGTTGTTGGCCGCCTGCGTCCACTCCTGGTCTTCGGGGATCATCCCGACGAACCGCCAGCCCGGCATGAGATCCATGACGTCCTCCGGGCTGCAGTCCACGTCGGCGCGCGCCCGGTTGAGGATCAGCGACAGCTTCTCCGGGTCGACGCCGCCGCTCCGGGAGTGCTGCGGCATGGTGATCGCCCGCAGCCAGGACCGGGCGGCCTCCAGCGTCACCCGGTTGGGCTCGACCGGGACCAGGATCGCGTCGGCCTCGGGGAGGATCAGGTCGGTGAACGTCGTGTGGTACAGCTCGGCGACCGGGGTGTCGACGAAGACGAAGTCGAACGCCCGGCGCAGCACCGCGAGGATCCGCCGGTACAGCACCGCGTTGATCAGTGCCGGGTCGGCCTTGATGACGTCCGGCGGCCCGAGCAGCGCGTGCAGGTCGGTGTCCGGCGAGTACGCGAGGTAGTTGCGCACGGTCTCCGCCGACAGCGCCCCGTTCACGTGGAGCACGTCGAGGACCGTCGGAGTCTCCAGGTTCAGGTAGCGCGCGACGTCGGCCTGCTGGAAGTTGGTGTCCACCAGGACGACCGAACCGGGCCGGCCGGCCGCGTGCAGGTGCCTCGCCGCGTACACCGAAAGGTTGACCGCGGTACTGGTCTTACCGACTCCGCCCTTGGCCGAGGCGACGGCGATGACCCGGCCGCGCTTGGCGGGGGCCTCCAGCGCGTGGGCCGCCGGGGCGGGAAGCGCCGGCTGCCGGGCCGGCCAGCCGGTGCCCGACGCGGGAACGGGCAGGGAATCGTGGTCATGGCTTGTCGCCGACCCCTGCTCCTGTACCGCCTCGGGGTGCTGTCCCTGCCAGGGCTGCTGGGGCTGCTGGGGCTGATGGACGGGCCAGGCGCGCTGGTCGGGGGCCGGGGCGGCCTGCTGGTGCGCGGCCGGATGCTGCCCTCCGGGGTGATACTGCGCGGCCGGAGGATGCTGTGCGGCGGCCTGGTGTTGTGCAGGGGCCTGGTGTTGTGTAAGGGATTGGTATTGCGCGGGGGCCTGGTG
>NZ_SMKH01000388.1 GCF_004348515.1 Actinomadura sp. KC345
CTCGTCGGCCACACCGCCCCCGTGCGCTCGGTGGGGTTCAGCCCCGACGGCGGGACCCTGGCCACCGGCGGCCTCGACGACACCGTGCGGTTGTGGGACGTTGCCACCCGCCGCCCCATCGGCACGCCCCTCACCGGCCACTCCGGCTCAGCGGACTCGGTGGCGTTCAGCCCCGACGGCGGAACCCTGGCCACCGCCGGGGACGGGATCGTGCGGCTGTGGAATGTGGCGATGCCCAAGGACCTTGTCGACGAAGTCTGCAAAGTGGCCGGACGCGACCTGACAGACAAGGAATGGACTCGGTACGCGCCCCCCGGGCCCAAGTTCCGGAAGGTCTGCCCCTGACCGCCCTCCTCGTTCAGGTGCGCGGGACGAAACGGACGAACGGGATGTGCGTGGCGACCTCGCGGTAGTCGTCCTCGCCGCCGTCGACCGCGAAGCCCATGATCTTGCACAGCCGGCGGGCGGCGGCCGGGTGCCGCCTCGCGTACCCGGCCATGAGCTCGGCCCCCTCGGCGGTCTCGATCGGCACGGCCGTCACCTCGACGACCCTCCCGCCGACCTGGACGGTGACGTCGGGCGCCGCCATGACGTTGCGGTACCAGTCAGCACGCGGCCCGAACCCGGAGGCCGCCACGTATCCGTGCTCGTCGTGCTGGACGACCTCGATGACGACCTGCCGCCGCAGTCCCGAGACGCGGCCGGTGTGGTTGAGCAGCATGACGCGGCGCCCCAGCAGTGGCCCGAGCCCCATGCGGTACAGCCGGATGGGCAGCCGCCACAGTTTCCGGCGTAGCCCGGTCGGCGGGCCGGCCCTCTTGACGATCTCCATGCCTACTCCTTTCCGGTTTCCGCGAGCCGCACGACCCCCACCGCGGACGCGTTCACAGCAGCTCACCCACAGCGGACAGCGCCTCGCCGACGGGAAGCTCGTCATCGATCATGGAGTGCAGCATCAACCCGTCGATCGACGCGGCGATCAGGGTGGCCGAGCCCGCCAGCCGAGCCTGCGGCCAGCCGGGATGCAGCGCGCGCAGTCGGTCCGCGATCTGCGCGCGGGCCTGACGAAGCCCGTCGCGCAGCACCGCCCCGAGGGCGGGATCGCGCGTCGCCCCCATGATCAGCTCCGCGGCCAGCCGTGTGGTCCGCTCGTCACCCGGTGCCTGCTCCAGCATGTCCCGCACCATCGCCAGCGCCGCCCGCTCGTCCGGGGCACCGAGAAGCCCGTCGACCAGCGGATCGATGATGAGATCGGTGGCCCTCTGGAAGATCGCGGCGTGCAGTCCGGCCAGGCCGCCGAAGTGATAGTGGATCAGTCCGGGATTGGTCCCGGCCCGTTCCGCCACGGCGCGCGTGGTGACGCCCGTCCACCCGTCCTCTCCCAGCAACGCGATGCCGGCCTCCACCAGCTCCTCGCGCCGCCGACCCCCACGAGGCGAATTTGGTCGATCGGCCAAGTTGGTCATACGGCCAATATAACCCACAAGCCAACGGAACCGAACGGCAGAGAGCCGCGCGCGACGCCCCTACGGACCGACGGGATCGACCGGTGCGTCAAGATCCCGGCCCACCGACGTGGCTAAGCCGTTGTGGCCTGCGGTCGGTGTGCATCGAGGAAAGTCCGCACTGCGGCCGTGGCCAGGTCGTGTAGCTCGCTCTGGGCGAACGGTTTCTCGTCACCGGTGAACATCGCCCGATTCAAAGGGATCCACAGCAGCATTCCGGTGAAGTGCTCGGCGGCGCGCGCGGGCTCGGCCACGCGCAGGACGCCTCGGGACGACAGCTCGGCGAACTGCTGGGCCAAGGTGGCCAGCACCCGTTCGAACCCTCGCTCGTACCAGGCGCGACCGAGTTCGGGGAACTGTCCGGCGCTGGCGATGATCAGACGCCGCAGGCGGATCAGCCGCGGTGTCATGAGCGTGGTCAGAAACCGCTGGGCCAGAGTGGTGAGGCCGTCCTCGATGTCCGCGGAGGAGGCCGTCACTTCGGCCACGAGCCGGACCATGCCCTCGACGTCATCGGTGGTGGCGAGGACGATCTCCGTGAACAGGTGCTTCTTGTCGGTGAAGTGCTTGTACACCGTCTGCTTGCCGACGGAGGCGAGGGCGGCGACTTGGTCGATGCTGGTGCGCTCGTACCCGTTGTCCAGGAACAGGGTGGTCGCCGCGTCCATGATGGCCTGGTGCTTGGCCGCCGCCAGCGTGCCCTCGCGCAGTTCCATGGGGACATCCTCCCAGCGCTACCGGGCCGGCGGCGCGTGGTGCCGTCGGCCCGGTGAGGGATCTCGTGTGCGGTCACCCCGGGGATCGTGCGAGCCGGGCGGCGGACGCGCCGACCCAGACCCAGGCGGCCACGGCGCCGACGAACATCGCGAGCGTGCCGCCGGTCGCTCCGGTGTTCGCGAAGGCGAAGCCGACGAACAGGAGTACCCCGGCGATGCGGCCGATGATCGCCCAGTTGCGTGCGTCGTCGGCGGAGAACCGGCTTGCCAGGACGAAGCACGCGGCGATGAGCGCGAGGAACGCGATGCCGGCGCACGTGAGGTGCAGCATGCCGGTGGCGGTGACCGTGGCAGTGGCGGGGGATCCCGGTGGAAAGCCGTTGCCAGGGTCGGCGGGGAAGGCGGCCGCGGCGACGAACCCGGCGCCTTGCACCCCGACGAGGACGGGGGCCCAGAGCCGTCCGCGCCCGCCGCGCAGGGCGGTGCGCAGCCCTGCGGCGCAGGCGATCGTCAGCAGGCCGGTGAGGACGAAGCTCGCCGACTGCACCCAGCCGCCAGGACCGAGGGTGAGCTGGCTGACCGCATGCCGCAGCGGGTCGAATCCCTCGCGCAGCAGGGCCTGGGCCGCGGAGACGACGGCGAACAGCGGGCCGGCGACCGTTCCCGCCAGCAGGAGTGGACGGGTCGGTCCCATGGTGTCGGACGGCGTAGGTGCGGTAGTCATGAGGGTCCTTCCTTCCGAGAGGCGACACAGAACTAGACTGTCTAGTATTCAAGAACTCATCGCTACCGCAGTCGAAGATTTCGTTGTCCCGGTCACCGGGGCTGGAGTTCAGCGCAGGACGCGCTGACGCCAAGGAGGCAAGAAGATGGTCACGTTTCGTACCACGCTCTGGACCCCCGACGGCAGGAACGCCGGCATCGTCGTCCCGGAAGAGATCGTCCTGTCCTTCGGGAAGGGCAAGCGCGTCCCGGTCACGGTGACGATCGATGGCGACTACACCTACCGCAACACCATCACGTCGATGGGTGGGCGGTTTCTCATCTCGTTCAACTCGCAGACACGCGCCGCCACCGGCCGGGGTGCCGGGGACGAGGTCGAGGTGACCCTGGAACTGGACGAAGCGCCACGCGTGTTCGAACCCCACCCGGTGCTGGCGGAGGCCCTGGCCGCCGACCCGGTGGCCGCCGAGGCATGGGACAAGCTCTCCTACAGCAAGCAGCGCGCGCACGGCGAGCCCATCGCGGCGGCCAAGACCGAGGAGACACGCCAGCGCCGCCTGGCCAAGACCATGGCGGCGCTGCGCGGCCAGGACTGACCGCGCCGGAGCCGATCTGCCCGAGAGCGGACCCGTGCCGATCTACACGGTGTGGTTCGCGATCAGCCGCCGCCGGGCCAGAGGTACTCGTCCGCGGGCACCGTTCCGTTGCGGAACCATGCCTGCAAGAAGCCGGTGAGGTCCTGTCCGGCGATCTTCCCCGTCACGCCGCGCGCCTGTGGTGCTCGCCACGGCGGCTGACGATGCGAACGCATCATCATGTACGAGGCGTATCCGGTGAACCTGCCCACCGCCGTCCCGTCCGGCATCACGACCAGCCGCAGTTCGTGACTCGACGCGAAACCGGGCGCGTACGGGGCCACGATCACACCACCGGGCCGCGTCTGCCGAACCCATGCATAGGGGACCTGCGACACCCCGCACGTAGCGTGCACCCGGTCGAAGGGAGCGCCGTCCTCCCAGCCCACCGCGCCGTCCCCTACAACCAGACGAGGGGACAGCACCACGTCCTTCAGGTTCTCCGCCGCCTGCGCCGAGACGAACGGATCGACCTCCACGCTGGTCACGTTCTCCGCCCCGACCAGCCGGGCCAGCAAAGCGGCCGTCCAGCCGGTGCCGGTGCCGACGTCCAGCACCCGGTGCCCCGCCTCAGCGTCCAGCAGCTCCAGCAGAGAGACCACGGTGCTCGGCGCCGAGCAGGACGAAGTGAACCGACCGCTCCCCGTGGCGACATCGGTCCGCCCGTCATCGAGCTGCGTGATGATCGCGTCGTCCCGGTAGACCGGATCGAGCCAGCTCTCGGGCGCGGCGGCCCTGTCCACCCGATCGCCGTCACCGGTCCAGGCCACAGGCGGGACGAAGGCATGCCGAGGGACGTCCCGCAAGGCCGTACGCACCCGCCCCTGGGTCAGCCATCCGGCGGCCACCAGCCGCTCGGCCAGCGCATCCGGACGCCGCGTCACGTCCCCCATCACCTGCTACTTCCCGCGCTTACCGTCGCCCTCGACCACCGGTGGCCAGGCCGACTACTGAAGCCCCCATCCGCCCATCGTGACGGGCAGTTCGGGACCTCCGGCACAACGATGAGTTTGGGCACGATCGAGAGTCGGTACCGGCGAGCACTGAGCACGAACGAGAGGAAGGGGCCTGTTGTGCCGAAGTTCGTGACCATCGGGTATGGAGACCAAGAGGGCTACGACCGAACCGACGCGAAGGTTCGGGACGAGGCGCATGCGCATGACGCCCGCCTGCTTGAGGCCGGGGCCGTTGCGGGCATCGCCGGAGAGCCTGTGCGGGTGAGCAACCATGACGACGCCGGCATGACCGTGGAGAGCGGCTCGTTCATGTCCTCGGCTCTCCCGGTGGCCGGATTCGGGATCATCGAAGCCGCGACCATCGAGGAGGCTGCGCAACTGGTGTCGAAGACCCCATGCGCCGTCGCGCAAGGCGTGGTCGAGGTCTGGCCATTGCAGGAGTCACCGTAGACCGCGTGGCGACGCACCGCGTCGCCGCGCCTAGTGACACCGATCGGCCGTTCCGACGACGGCCGGCTCCACGAGCGTGCCGCCTGCCAGCCACAGGCTGTAGGACGGCCAGCAGCACGTCCCGATCCCGTGCAGGGCGCGATCAGCGCGGTCGCTGTCGCGCACCCAGTCCGGGACGGGATCAAGCGCGTGGTCGCACGTGCCACGCCGGGCAACGGGGACTGTCGGCACGATCCGCACCCACGGCTTGCCCTCGGCGCGGGTCTGGGCGGCGGTCGCGTGCTGAGCGGGTGGCGGGTGGAGCGGTTCGCGCTGCGGTGGCGGACGTATCACGGCCGCCGGGTCGCCGTCCGCTATCTGGAGGTGCTCGCGCTCGCGGCCAAAGCGCGCGGGTGGCGGTGCGTGAAGCTCTACGGACGCGAGTTTCCAGCCGCTGCTGTGGGTCTACGCCAGCGGAGTCGCGGAGGACGTCGGGGTGGTGGTCTGTGCGCGGGCAGTCCCCGGTGGCGCCTGGGCCTACTACGACGTTCAGCGGGGACGGGCCGGTCACCTGTTCCCTTGCGGGGACGCCAAAGCGGCGGCGGAGCAGATCGATCTGTTCCTGAAGCACCGCATGTTCCCGTCCACCTGGTGATTCACTTCGCGGCGCAGGTGATGCAGGTGCGGGCGGTCGGCCGGGCTTCCAAGCGTTCTGCTCCGACTGGGCCACCGCAGCGTTCGCAGAGGCCGTAGGTGCCGTCGCCCAGTCGGCGCAGCGCGTCATCGATGTCGGCCAGATGCGCGTGGGCCTGCTCCAAGGATGCCTGGATCCGGGCGCGTTCGAACGCGATGGTGGCGCCCTCCGGGTCGTGCTCATCATCCACCGCGGCCTGGGCCGACGATTCGACGACGCCGTCCCAGTCGCCGCTCAACGACGTGATGAGCTCCAGCGTGGCGGCACGGTCGGCGATCAGGCGATCCTCGGCTGTGGACACATCACCATCAAC
>NZ_SMKH01000389.1 GCF_004348515.1 Actinomadura sp. KC345
GTGTGGGGGCGTGGGTGAGAGGGGGGCGTTCGTGACCGTCGTCCGGGGGGCCTACTCCAGGATTCATGGGCGGGCCACGCCCATGTACGGGGTGGCGGCGGCGGTCGCCATGGCGGTGCCGTTGCTGGTGGGGGTGCTGACCGGGCACGGCGCGCAGGGGGCGGTGATCGCGCTCGGCGCCTACCTGGTCGCGTTGCGGACGCCCGAGGGGCCGTACGGGGCGCGGGCACGGCATCTCGCGGTCGGCGTGCTGATCGTGACGGTCGGGTCGGCCCTCGGCGGGCTGCTGAGCGAGCGGCTGTGGCTGCCCGTCGTCGTGGTGCCGCCGCTGATCGCGCTGGGCGTCGCCGTCCCGCGGATCGGGCCGACGGCGGGACTGGCCGTGCTGCTCAGCGCGGTCCGGCCGCCGTCCGACGTCATCCTCATCGGGGTACTGGAGCTGATCGGCGGCCTGCTCGTCGCCGGGCTGCTGCTGGCGCCGTGGCCCGCGCGGCGGCTGCGTCCGCTGCGCGGGGCGCTGAGCGAGACCGCGGACGCGGTCGCGGAGGCCCTGGACGCCGTGGCGGAGGACGTGGCGGCACCCGACAGCAGTCCCCTGGACGACGTCGACCTGACGAACCCCGACCTGATGGCCGTCACCCGCATCCCCGACTGGGAGGCCAAGCGGCGGGCGGCGTCCGAGGCGCTGACCGCGGCACGCGCCACCTACGGGCTGTACCGGTCCGGGCGCGGACGCAGCGAACCCACAAGGCCCGAACGGCTCATCGAGGCCCTGGGCCGCGTCCTGCACGAGACGGTGACGCTCCAGGCCGTCCTGGAGGCCGCGAAGAACTACCCGCCGGACCGCGAGTGGCGGGAGGAGACGCAGACGGCGATCTCGGCGCTCGCGGCGCGGCTGCGGCTCCTGTCGGGCGCGATCGCGACCTCGGGCGAGGCGCCGCTCGGCCGGGAGGAGTCCGCCGCCGTCCGCCGGATGGGGCGGGCCGCCGAGCAGATCAGGCGCGCCGGGCTCGCCGGGGACGAGGACCTCGTCGCGGTCTCCCTGATCGGCCAGGTGCGCCGCTCGGTCGACCGCATCGCCGGCGAGGTCGCCTCCACCCGCCGCATCGTCGCGGGCGGCGTCCGGATCGGGGTGCGCCCGCCCCGGATGCCGGAGACGCTCGACCCCACACCGGTCTGGGAACGCGTCCGCCGCTCCGTCCGCACCCGCTCGCCGATGTTCCGGCAGGTGTCGCGCGTCTTCGTGACGGCCCTGGTGACGATGGCGCTGGTCGCGGCGCTGGACCTCCAGTACGGGCACTGGATGACGATCACCGCGATGCTGAGCCTGCGCGCCACCTACGGCGAGACGGTCGAGCAGCTCCTCCAGCGCTTCGGCGGCACCGCGGCCGGCTCGGCCATCGCGGCGGTCATCCTCACCATCGCCCCCGGCCCGACCGCCATGACGGCGATCATCTTCTGCTTCGCGGTGGCGGGGTTCGCGCTGCGCGCGGTGAACTACACGTACTGGGCCCTGTTCGGGACGCCGCTGGCCATGATGCTGCTGGACTTCTCCACGCCCGCCGACTGGCACACCGCCGGCGAGCGGATCCTGCTGACGCTCGGCGGGACGGTCATGGCGTACCTCGCCGTCCGGCTCCTGTGGCCGGCCGGGCACCTCGAACGCCTGCCCGTCCAGCTCCGCCGCCTCCTCGACCGGCACGCGGGCCTCGTCCGCGCGACGGCGGACGTCCTGGCCGGGGAACGCGTCCGGCTGCCGCACGACAGGATCGTGGCCGCGGAGCGGTCCGCGGAGGCCGTCGCCGAGACCCGGACGCGGCTCGGCCAGGAACGGCTGCCCGACACCGGCCTGATCTCCGAGCTGGAGACCGCGGTGGACGCCGCCCACCGCACCCGCGACCACCTGATCACCGTGGCCAAGCTGTCCCGCGAGGAGGCCGTCGACACCGGGCCGATACCCGAGATCCTCGACCGTCTCGCCGACCAGCTGGAGGAGACCGCGGAACTGCTGGAGGAGGAACGCGACCCCAAGGCCCCCACACCCTCCGACGAGCTGAGCGAGGAACTCGCCGACCTCGACTCCCACCTGTCCACGCTCACCCGGCGGCGCCGCGCCGAGATCAGGTCGGGCGTCGGCCGGGACGAGTTCACCCCGCTCCGGCACGCCCTCCTCCAGGTGTCCGGCACCCGCCTGACGATCAGATCGCTGCGCGAGGACGCCGGGACGGTCATCGAATCGTCCCTGGACGCCGCCGAACGGCGTCCCTGAGGTCAGTCCTTGGGGGTACGGGTGGCGCGGAGCGCACCGGCGCCCCGGCGGACGTCCGCCCACGGGCCCGGCAACTCGATCACGGCGAACGCGCACGTCGGGAAGCTCTCCGGCGCGCTCCCGGTCAGATCGTGGACGAGCTGGTGCACGGACGGGTTGTGCCCCACCAGCAGCAGCCGCCCGGCATCGTCCGGGGCCTGCCTCACCAGATCGAGGAGCCCGTCGGGATCGTTGTCGTAGATCCCGGACTCGAAGCTCACCTCCGCGTCGACGTCCAGCAGCGCGAGCGTCTCCCGCGTCCGCGCCGCCGTGGAGCACAACACCAGCCCGGGGACGAGATCGTTCTCCCGCAACCATTCCCCCGCCGCCGCGGCGTCCCGCCGCCCACGGTCGTTGAGGGCACGGTCGATGTCGGCGAGCCCCAGCCCGGCCACGGCCTTCGCGTGACGGAGCAGGATGAGCGTGTTCATGTGCGGTGCCCTCCGTGCGATCGCTGCATCGCGGGCGTCATGGGGCCACGAGGACCGACAGGATCCAGATCGCGCCGATGACGCCGAGCATTCCGCCGAGCACGATGGCGAAGCCCTTGGCCCCCGACATCGTCGACTTGCCGCCGTCGCCCGCCACAACGCCTCCCGCTTTCACTTCGCTCCGCGTGCGGCCCGCTGATACCGGACCGACGCGTACAGCGTATGACCGCCCCCGCGCACTCGTGACGGGACCCGGCCATACGAATGTGCGGCCGGGCACGGCGGAGGGCCGGCGGCTGGTCGCCACCGGCCCTCGCCGCCTTGACCGTCAACTCTTGTTAGCGGACGACTCCTCGTTGCCGGTCTCGGCCTTGGTGGCGGTGGAGT
The DNA here is from genome assembly GCF_004348515.1 of Actinomadura sp. KC345. Classification (GTDB taxonomy): domain Bacteria; phylum Actinomycetota; class Actinomycetes; order Streptosporangiales; family Streptosporangiaceae; genus Spirillospora. The sequence continues at coordinate 3,127 of NZ_SMKH01000389.1, forward strand.
CGGCTCCTACCGCCGCCTCCTCCGGGGAGCCCTTCTCGACGGCGCCGCCCTCGGCCTCGCCGCTCTCCGTGGCGGCCGGGCCGGGTGCGCCGCCTTCGACGGCGGGCTCGGCGATCGGGTCGGCGCGCCGCTTGGAGATCACGATGGCGGCCACCACGACCGCGACCGCCAGCGCGGTCACGCCGACGCGCAGCCAGGTGTTGCCCGCGTACGTGACGACCGCGGGGGCGATCAGCAGCGCGACCAGGTTCATCACCTTGATCAGCGGGTTGATCGCGGGGCCGGCGGTGTCCTTGAACGGGTCGCCGACCGTGTCGCCGATGATCGTGGCCTCGTGCGCATCGCTGCCCTTGCCGCCGAGGTGGCCCTCCTCGACGAGCTTCTTGGCGTTGTCCCAGGCGCCGCCGGAGTTGGCGAGGAACACCGCCATCAGGACGCCCGCCGCGATCGCGCCGCCCAGGAAGGCGCCCAGCGGCGCGTACCCGAGCGCGAAGCCGACCGCGATCGGGGTCATGATCGCCAGCAGCCCGGGGGTGGCCAGCTCGCGCTGCGCGTCCCGGGTGCAGATGTCCACGACCCGGTCGTAGTCGGGCTTTTCGGTGTAGTCCATGATCCCGGGCTTGGTGCGGAACTGTTCGCGCACCTCGACCACGACCCGCCCCGCCGCGCGGCCGACCGCCATGATCGCCAGCCCGGAGAACAGGAACACCACCGCAGCGCCGACGATCAGCCCGATCAGCACGTTCGGGTTGTCGATCGACAGGCTGAAGGTGCCGAAGTCGCCGAGCGCGTCCTTGGCGTCGTCGGACGCGTCGTTCAGCGCCGTGATCACCGTCGTGCGGAACGAGCCGAACAGCGCGGTCGCGGCGAGGACCGCCGTCGCGATCGCGATGCCCTTGGTGATGGCCTTGGTGGTGTTGCCGACCGAGTCCAGCCGCTCCAGGACGGCCGCGGCCTCGCCCTGGACGTCCCCGGACATCTCGGCGATGCCCTGGGCGTTGTCGGAGACGGGACCGAAGGTGTCCATCGAGACGATCACGCCGACGGTGGTCAGCAGGCCGGTGCCGGCCATCGCCACCGCGAACAGCGCGACGGTGGTGTTGCCGAAGCCGAGCAGGAACGCCCCGTACACGGCGCCGCCGATGACGAGCGCGGTGTAGACGGCCGATTCCAGACCGAGCGAGATACCGGACAGGATGACCGTCGCCGGGCCCGTCCGGGCGCTGTTCGTGACCTCCTGGACCGGCTTGCGGTTCGTCTCGGTGAAGTAGCCGGTGAGCAGCTGGATCGCGCTGGCCAGCACGATGCCGATGATGACGGCGCCGAGCGCCACCCAGCGCGGGTCGGCGTCCAGGGCGATGATCTCCTGGTCGGTGACGCCGTTCAGCTCCGAGAACGACGAGGGCAGGTAGAGGAACGCGGCGATCGCGACGAGCACCGCCGAGATGATCGCCGAGATGAAGAAGCCCCGGTTGATCGCCGTCATGCCGGACCTGTCGCCCGCCCGGGGCGCCACCGCGAAGATGCCGATCACCGCGGTGATCACGCCGATCATCGGCACGATCAGCGGGAACACCAGGCCCTCGGTGCCGAACGCCGCGGTGCCCAGGATGAGCGCCGCGACGAGCATGACCGCGTACGACTCGAACAGGTCGGCGGCCATGCCGGCGCAGTCGCCGACGTTGTCGCCCACGTTGTCGGCGATGGTCGCCGCGTTGCGGGGGTCGTCCTCGGGGATGCCCTGCTCGACCTTGCCGACCAGGTCGGCGCCCACGTCGGCGGCCTTGGTGAAGATGCCGCCGCCGACCCTCATGAACATGGCGAGCAGCGCGGCGCCGAAGCCGAAGCCCTCCAGCACCTTCGGAGCGTCGCCCTTGTAGGCCAGGACGACGACCGCCGCACCGAACAGGCCGAGCCCGACGGTGAACATGCCGGCGACGCCGCCCGTACGGAAGGCGATGCGCATCGCCGTCTTCTCGCCGCCCTGCTCGCGGGCGGCCGCGGCGACCCGGACGTTGCCCCGGACCGCCAGCCACATGCCGACGAACCCGGTGACGGCCGAGAACAGCGCACCGATGATGAAGAAGACCGATCGTCCGATCCGCTCCCCGGTCGAGTCCGCCGGGAGCAGCAGCAGGACGAGCGGGATCAGGACCACGAAGACCGCGACCGTTCGGAACTGGCGTTTCAGATAGGCGCTCGCACCTACCTGAACGGCCCGCGCGATCTCTTGCATCTTGTCGGTGCCCTGGCCGGCGGCCAGAACATCACGTACGAGACCCGCGGCGACGGCCAGTGCCAGCAGTGCGATCACGGCGACGACGACGACCAGGGAGAGGTCGCCGCCGCCGAGATCCACGTCCGCGCTGACCGGGCTTGACAGGGAAAGCCCAGACATCCGTCCTCCTCGACAAGGGTGTTGCGATTTCGACCGTCTAAAGACGATCTTTACCGCGTACCCCGCGAGTCATGATTTCGAACGCCTCGCACGGCAGCGCGGGTCCCGGGAGTCTACGCAGGCGTAGGTCGAATGTTAAGGCCGAAGAGCCCTTGAAGCGGATGTCACCAAAATGCAATGGACGATACGTCCGAAATTTGCCCCATTGGCCCGTCCAGGCAGCATCTTCCCAGGTCAGACTGGGTTAGCGCACTATTACCGAGTAGCCAGCTCCACGCGCGCAGCACGTCTTTGGCGCATCGACTCGGCCGCCTGCGTCCGCATTTAAGCTACGCATTAACACGGATTATGTCCAGGCCCAAATCGACTCAGTTCCAGATCATCCCCATGAGATTCTCACACCCCCTACACCCCGAGTCCCACCTGTCCCAAACCGGACACGCC
>NZ_SMKH01000038.1 GCF_004348515.1 Actinomadura sp. KC345
CCCCCTGCCTATCCGAGCCCCAGAGCGCCCATCAGCATCGGGTACGCCCGGTGCAGCTCGCGCTCCCAGTACGGCCAGTCGTGCTGCCCGTCGAAGAAGCGCGTGGTGATGGGGATGCCGAGCTCGCGTACCCGGCCGGCGAACGCGCGGGCGTTGTCGTAGGCGGCCGCCTCGACCGGGTCGGTGAACGGCATCCCGCCGAGCGGCCCGGCCTCGCCGTTGCCGCTGGCCACCCGCAGCCGGACGCCGCGCAGCCGCCCGGCGATGTCGGCGGGGTTATGCGCCCGCCAGATCGCGGCCTGGTCGTCGGGATCGCCCCACACGCGCCGCCAGTCGGTGCCGGGGCACGCCAGCGCCGGGCCCCAGCCGGTCGAGTCGTCGCCCGGCTCGTGGCCGTGGAGCGTGTCCAGGTATCCGCTGAACGCCGCCGCGGCCTCGAACATGCCGGGGAAGCGCGCCGCGTACAGCATGGCGCCGAGACCGCCCATGGAATTGCCGGCGATCACGCGCTTTTCCCCGGCGTTGTAGCCGCCTTCGAGGATCTGCCGGAGTTCGGTCATGTGGAACGTCTCCCATTGGGGAGATCCGCCGTCCCCGTAGTTCCACCAGTCGGAGTAATTGCCGCAGCGCCCGCCGTTCGGCATGACGACGATGACGCCGGTGCGGGCGGTGAGTTCGGCGACGTCGGTGTCGCGCGTCCACGCCTCGTAGCCGTCGACTCCGCCGTGCAGCAGCCACAGGGCGGGCCAGGTGCGTCCGGCGTTCCGCGACCAGCCGGGCGGCAGGAGGAGCCGGGCCTTCTCGGTGCGGCCCATCGCGGGGGAGTCGATGGTCAGGTCCAGGGTGCGGGGGGCGACGGCCGTCTCGGCGACGACCTCGGCGCCGGTGCTCGCGCGTGCCGTGGAACGGTCCGCGGACGCGGCCGGAAGCAGCGGGACGATCAGTGCGAGGGCCGCCGACAGTACGGCGGGGGTCATGCGGCGAAGCAATGCGGGGGCCTTCCGGAAACGCCGGTATGGGTGTGCCGGCCTTCGAAAAGGGGAGCGCCGTCGTGCGGCTGATGTGCGGACCCGGAATCGTCGTGGACCGCCGGGTCGCCGTCGGGATTTCGCTGCTTACTCGGAGTAGGTTCCCGCTGTCCGTTCCACCGAAGCGTCATTCCGAACGCGTGTAAAATGCATTCGGGCGGAAAAGCGGGCGCCGGACGCCCGCGAGGGGGCGCCCGGCGCGCGTGGGCGGAGTCACGCGGACTCAGGCGTGCGGCATCGGGTCCGGGGCGGGGCCGTTCACGTACCGGACGGCCCACCGCACCAGCGCCCGCCCGACGCTGAACAGGATCAGCGCGACACCGGCCAGCGGCAGGACCAGCAGGACGATCTGCAGCCCGGAGGTGAACAGCTCCAGCAGCCCGGCGCCGTTCGCGGCGTCGCGGGCGAGCGCGCGGATCATGGACCAGTCCTTGGCGACCAGGGCGGGGACCTGGCTGATGATGAGGCCGATCTGGAACACCAGCAGCGGGATCACGGTCAGCACCCAGCACGTGACGAAGACCTGCGGCCAGCGCTTGAGGTCTTTCAGCCTCGCGTCCGCCTTGCGCCGCAGCAGCGTCCGGCGCAGGATCGGCCCGATGTACTTGAACAGGTCGGGGATGCCGATGAGGTCCGACATGATGTAGTACCCGTCGAACCGCAGCGTCGGCAGCAACTGCTGGATCATCTGAAGGTTGACGTAGAGGACGGCGACGAGCAGCGGCCCGAACCCCGTCTGCAGGTACAGCAGCGTCAGCCCGACGACGAAGATGGAGTTGAAGTACACCCCGGCGAGGTCGGTGCGGAGCCGGCCGCCGCGCCCGAGCCGGTACGACTCGGTGATGTCGGTGTAGAACGCCGGCCACACCAGGTAGATGCCGCAGCCCATGACGCCCGGCCGGACGCCGCCGTACCGGCAGGCCGCGGCGTGCCCCACCTCGTGGAACGCGCACGACGCGATCCCGAGTCCCAGGATCATCAGGATGCTGACCGGGTTGAGGATCGTGAGCGAGAGGGCGTCCGCCATCGACCTGGCGGTGAGCACCCAGGTCTCGCTCACCAGGAACGCGATGAGCATGACCGCCAGCACCACGGGCCGGAACAGCCAGGAGAACAGCCCGGCGACGAACCACGTGAACGACTCGGGGAAGACGGCGACCTTGAACTTCAGCGCCAGGAACGGATCGGCCTTGACCTCGGACGGCGGCGGCGTGCCGTCGCTGTAGGTGGTGACGCCGAGCGGGGCGAGCTTGCGGTCGACGAGGTAGACGATCTGCTCGGCGGTGAGCCGTGCTCCCGCCTCCTCGCTGACGGCGCCGGCCACCCGGTCGAGCGCCCGGGCGACGTCCGTGCCGGCGAGGTCCCGGTGCTCGTGCAGCGCCTTGGCGACGAGGTAGAGCAGCGGAGGCAGCCGCGCGAGCTGCCGGTTCGGGAGGAAGACCAGCTGGGGCGGTTCCCGGTAGCCGGAGTTCTTGAACTCGCCGACGAGTTCGGCGCCGTCGGCGAGCGCGGGCAGGACGAGGGCGGCCGGGGGCTCATCGCCGCGCGCGGCCGGCGTGGCTGGCGTGGTCATCAGTGGTGGGTGACCACGGTGCCCGGAATGCAGGTCATGGTGGAGTACGCCGGCTGGGCCAGCAGGCCGGTCCCGAGCAGCCCGGTGGTGCCGTGCGAGTACGTCGCCTGGCACGCGTAGGTGATGGTGGTGCCGTCCCCGCCGCCCTGCGGCGCGAGCGCGGACAGCAGCAGCCGCGCCGGGAGGACCTCGGGAGTGAGCCGGTCCAGGTCGGCGTAGGAGACCGAGTGGGGTGGTGTCGTGATCATGTGCTCGCCTTCGCGTTGTCTGGGAAGAGGGGGAAGGGCTGGCGGGAGAACGCCAGCCCTTCCCTAGCGGGCCTGGGCCCGCGGTCATGCTCGGTCGGATCAGTGACCCGAGACCACCGTGCTGCCGGCGCAGGTGAACGACGTGTTGGGGTTCTCCGAGCTGAGGCCCAGCGCGCCGACGAGGCCGCCCTGCGAGTGGTTGATGTTGCTCTGGCACTGCGGGACGACCGCGGTGGTGCCGCCGTCGTGGCCGCCGCCACCGTGGTTGAGGTTGAGGTTGGCGTTCTCGTTCTCGCTGCCGCCGCCGACGAGAAGGGTGGACAGGACGGCGCGCTCCGGCAGGATCTCGCCGACCATCTCGTCCAGCTCGGTGTAGCTGAAGGACTTCATGAGGTTCCTTTTCTTCCTTGTCACGCCCGGTTCTCAAGGTGGATACCGGATGTCCCTTGCCCCACCGCGGGTTGCAGTGAGGTACCTCTACGTATAGCAGATGTGACTCTGCGTGGCCAAGCCTCGGGGGTGTCGGAGGGCACCTGCGCCCTGGTCGCCGCGCATGACACGCCCACCGCGGGTAGGGACCCTGCGTCCGCGCTGATCAGGAGGAGAAATGGCCGGAAACAGCTTCAGCATCGACGTGGCGGCGATCCGGGAGCGCGCCCGCCGCAAGATGGCCGACGGTCCGGTGACCGACGGCTACGGCAGGAGCGCCGAGGAGGTGATCGGCGTCCTCAACGACGTCCTGGCGACGGAGATCGTCTGCTGGATGCGCTACGCGCAGCACGCGATCAGTGCCACGGGGATCGACCGCGCCCAGGTGGCCGCGGAGTTCAACGAGCACGCGGACGAGGAGCGCGACCACGCGATGCGCGCCGCCGAGCGCATCAGCCAGCTCGGCGGCGACCCGGACTTCGACCCGAAGACGGTCGCCGAACGCTCCCACACGAGCTACGCGACGTTCGACGACGGCGACCTCAAGGGCATGCTCGAAGAGAACCTCGTCGCCGAGCGCATCGTCATCGAGTCCTACCAGGAGATCATCCGCTGGCTCGGCGACGGCGACGTCACCACCCGCCGGATCATGGAGGACATCCTCGCCGAGGAGGAGGAACACGCCGACGACCTCATGGACCTGCTCGGCAAGTGAGCGCGGGGCACCCCCGCCCGACAGGATCCTGACCGTGTCTTGGCGATTCAGGATGTCCGGACGGGTATGCGAGCCGCCATGGAATTCGGATACACGCTGCTGTGCGAGCAGACACCCGCCAAGCAACTCGTCACCGACCTGGTGGAGGCCGAGGAGGCCGGCTTCGGCTACGCCGCCGTCTCCGACCACTACTTCCCGTGGCTGGAGAGCCAGGGCCACTCGGCCTACGCCTGGTCGGTGCTGGGGGCGCTCGCCCACGCCACCCACCGCATCCCGCTGATGACGCAGGTCACGGCGCCGATCATGCGCTACCACCCGGCCGTGGTGGCGCAGAAGGCCGCCACGGTCGGCGTCCTGTCGGACGGGCGGTTCACCCTCGGCCTCGGCTCGGGCGAGAACCTCAACGAGCACGTCGTCGGGCGCGGATGGCCCTCGGTGGACGTCCGGCACGAGATGTTCGAGGAGGCCGTCGAGATCATCCGGGCGCTGTTCGGCGGCGACTACGTCAACTACAAGGGCCGGCACTACACCGTCGACTCCGCGAAGCTGTACGACCTGCCCGACCGGCCCGTCCCGATCGGGATGGCCGCCTACGGCCCGCGCGCCGGGCGGCTCGCGGCCCGCCACGGCGACCTGCTGATCTCCGACCAGCCGGTCAAGGGCGTCGTCGACCTGTTCCGCAACGAGGGCGGCACGGGCAAGCCCGTCTACGGGCAGATCCCCGTCTCCTTCGGATCCGACTACGACGAGTGCGTGGAGCGCGCGCACCGGATCTGGAGGTTCTCCGCCCCCGCGTGGAGGGTGATGGCCGAGCTCCCGGGGCCGGTCAACTTCGAGGCCGCGTCGCAGACCGTCCGTCCCGAGGACGTCGCCGAGTCCGTGCCGTGCGGTGACAACGTGGACGACTACCTTGAGGCCGTCCAGAAGTTCGCCGACGCGGGCTTCACGCACATGGCGCTCTGCCAGTCCGGGCACGAGCATCAGAAGGACTTCCGCACCTGGGCGGAATCCGATCTCCTCCCGGCCCTCCGCGAACGCTTCGGATGACCACCGATTTGCGTGGGAGCGGATCTTTTTCCAATAAGGTTGCTTAACCTCCCGCTCCCACGCACCAGGAGTTGCATCCGATGCCGCCTGCCGAGCCTCTGGAATCCGACGATCCGTCGAGCATCGGCCCGTACCGGCTTTCGGGGCGGCTCGGCATGGGCGGTCAGGGCGTCGTCTACCTCGGGCACGGCGCCGACGGCGAGCCCGTCGCGGTCAAGGTGCTCCGTGCGGAGGTGGCCGCCGACGCGCGTGTCCGCGAGCGGTTCACCAAGGAGATCGCGGCCGCCCGCCGCGTCGACCCGTTCTGCATCGCCCAGGTCATCGACGCCTCCCTGGACGACCGGCGCCCGTACATCGTCACCGAGTATGTGGAGGGGCCGTCCCTCCAGCAGGCCCTCCAGGAGGCCGGGCCGCGGGAAGGCGCCGCGCTGCAGCGGCTCGCGGTGGCGACCGCGACCGCGCTCGCCGCCATCCACGAGGCCGGCGTCGTCCACCGCGACTTCAAGCCGTCGAACGTGCTGCTCGGCCCGGACGGCCCCCGCGTCATCGACTTCGGGATCGCCCGCGACACCGAGTCGCCGCCTGCGATGACCAGCAGCATCATCGGGACGCCCGCATACATGGCGCCCGAGCAGTTCGCGGGGGAGGCGGTCGGCCCGCCGGCGGACGTGTTCACGTGGGCCTCGGTCATCGCCTACGCCGCGACGGGCAGGCCCCCGTTCGGCGCGGACACCTTCCCGGCGATCATGCACCGCGTCCTGCAGGGCGAGCCCGACCTCGGCGACCTCCCGGAACCGCTGCGCTCCACCGTGACCGCGTGCCTGGTCAAGGACCCGGCCCAGCGCCCCGCCATGCAGGCGGTGCTCCTGCGCCTGCTCGGCGCCCAGCCCGGGGCGGCCGGACCGGCCGGACCGGCCGGACCGGCCGGCTCGCAGACGGTCGCCGACCCGCCGCGTCCCGCACCTGCACCTGCACCTGCACCTGCACCTGCACCTGCACCGAAGCCGAGCCCGCCGCCGATGCCCGGCGCACCGTGAAGGGCCGACGACGGCGGCCGGGGGCAGAAGACCCCCGGCCGCCGACCCGTCGTTCTCCTCGGCGCCGGAGCGGGCGCGGCGGCGGTGGCCCTCCTCGCGAGCGTGACCGTATGGGCACTGTGGCCGGACGCGTCCGGCGCCCCGGGCGGCGGCGACCGCACCGACTTCGCGGGCGTCGAGCCGCAGGGCTCGGCGGGACCCGGCGGCAAGAGACCACCGGGGAGCGGGACGAAGGACGGGGCATCGGGCGGCCCGTCCCCCGACGGGCACCAGCTCCAAACCGGGCAGGGGCGGAAGCGGCGGCTCGCCCGGTACCGCCGGACCCGGCGGCGGCACGGGCGGCTCCTCCGGCGGCGGCTGTGGCGGTGGTTCCGGTGGCGGGAGCGGCGATGGGAGCGGCGGCGGCTCGGGCGGCGGCTCGGGGCCGAGCGGCCCGACGGCCCGGATCGACTACTTCAGAGTCGGCTCAGGGGCGGGGTGCGAGAAGGCCGGGTCCTCCTTCGAGCTCAGCTACAAGATCACCGGGAGTGCGAACCCGACACCGATCACGTTCAGCCTCTACTTCGACGGCCGTCTCGGCAGAGGTCACCCGATCAGGACCGTCGCGGAGCCGTCCTTCGCCAGCGGCGGCCTCCAGTCGGAGGACCCGGGGACCCACACCTACCGCCTCGTCCTGCAGAGCCCCCGCCACCAGGAGATCACCCGCACGGTCAAGGTCTGCTGATCTTCCGGAACCGCCGCCGCCCCGGGCCCGGGCGTCAGGCCGCGCAGTACTGGCCCTCCTTGCCGATCACCCGGTAGGGGCAGTCGGCGTAGTCGGTCAGCCGCAGCAGGGCCTCGCGGCTGCGCTGGACCTCCCGGTCGATCGCGGACGGCGGCGGGTAGAAGCCGCTCCCGCCCAGCTCGAACGTGTACGAGAAGATGCGGTACTGGCCCCACGTCCAGTCGATGGTCGTGCCGTCGGTGATGTACAGGTCGCTGGACTGCTGCGGGACGAAGCGGTTCGTCCCGGCCAGCTCCCGTCCGATCGTGCGGTGGGCGGCCTCGTCGTCCGCGGTCATGGTCCCGGGGACCGTGTTGTCGTAGGTGTAGCCGAACGGCCACAGCACCAGTTCCGCCACCGTGTGGATGTCCAGGAACATCTTGAGCTGCTGGCGGCCGCCGACGACCCGGCTGCGCACGAAGTCGGCGATCACCTTGGTCTCGGGGGCCGATTCCGCGCGGGGGCCCCGGTAGGTCTGGCTGGCGCCGTTGCCGGACGAGCCGCCGCAGCACCCCCACCGGTAGGCGAAGTTGCGGTTCAGGTCCGTGCCCGTCGATCCCGCGTTGGGCTGGCGGTTCTTGCGCCACATCCTGCCCGGGGAGGTGTCGCTCGTCATGTCGTAGACCTGGCCGTCCGGGTTGACCATCGGCATGACGTAGATCTCGCGGTCGTTCACCAGGTTCGTGATGCGGCTGTCGGTCCCGTGGCCGTCGGTGAGCTGCCCGATGTAGTCGAGCGCCTGCTCGGCGGTGAGCCGCTCCCGCGCGTGGATGTTCGCGATGACGAGCACCTCGGGCTCGTTCTCGTCGGCCGCCGCGTTGTCGCTGATCTTCACGCCGACGATGTCGCGTCCCTGGTACGACCGCCCGGCGACGAAGCGGCGGGCGATCTGCGGGTGATCGGCGACGACGGAGTCGACTTCCTGCAGCATTTCGGCGAACGTGTGGTACGACGTCGCCGCCCTGGTCGGAGCCGGGGCCGGAGACGGCGCCGTCCGTACCGTGAAGCCGAGCCTCCGTATGGCCTGGACCTCGGAGGGGATGGCGGTGACCGTGAGCTCACCCGCCCGGACGTCGTCGATCGCCGCTCCGGTCCGCGCCACCTGCGTGCGCTGCTGGACGGTACTGGGGCCGCTCACCAGGTACTGCACGGCGGCCTCCGGGTCCGGGGCCGACGCGGCCGGGGGAGCGGCGACGAGAGCCAGGACGAGCGCCGAGGGGATCGTGAGGAGGGAGCACAGTCTCCGTGCTTTGTTCATGGGGCACCTGCAATCGGGCGCTGGCGGTGCCGTCACGATGAACCGGAAGCCGTCCGCCTGACAATGGCCGCCCGTCCCACCGCGGAATCACCTCGCGAAACCGGCCCGGTGTGAGAATCACCAGTCCAGCGCCTCAGGGACGCGCACCGCGGGCGCGGTTTTCAGTGCCGATCAGGGCCGATGTGAAATTTCAGCCCCGCCGGCGCTCGCTCGAACGGGCCGTTCCCCACGGGCGGCGCTGGGGAGGCTGTAACGGGTCCCATCGGAGGGTGACCGTTACGGACGTATCGAACGGCCCTTTTGTGACCTGGCCGCAAAAGAATTCTCAATGACCTGCCTCTGGGTGTTGACCGCTCAATGACAATTGCTTATCGTTCGAGTAGAACGCGTTCTACTTGCGGAACCTCACGTCGATGTGGACGAATGGTTGCCGCGGCTCCCAGTCCTGGATTCACCGGGCCTTCGTCCATTCGGCATGGGCGGAGTTCCGCGTGGGTCGAAGGACCTCCCACCCCGTTCCCCGGGTGCAGGCGCGACGCCCGCAGTTCGAGAGGACTCGCATGTCCCGCACCAAGAAACTGGCCGCCCTGGCCTCGACCACCGCGGCGGCCGCCCTCACCGTCGCCGTGACCGCCACCCCCGCCCTGGCCTGGACGCCCGGCGACTTCACCGCCACCCTCAACGGGAACATGGTCATCGACGCGGGCATCGCCGCCGAGTGCACCGACTCCACGCTGAGCGGCACCATCGACGCCGACGGCAACCTCACGATCACCTCGGCCTCCGTCAGCGGCTGCGGTGTCACCGTCACGCCCGAGGGCCTGCCGTGGTCCGGCAGCCTCAGCGGCGGCGTCGCGTCCTTCAACGGCTTCTCGATGAGCGCCGTCGGATGCACCTTCGGCGGCGACATCACCGGCAGCTTCACCGGCACCGACCTCCCGGTCACCGCCACCTTCACGGAACAGACCGTCAACCGGACCAGCGGCTTCCTCTGCCCCGGCTCCGCGACCGTCACCGCGACGTACGACTTCGCCGCGGCCTGACCCCGAGGACCGGCCCGGCCCGACGTCACCCGGGCCGGTCCTCACCCCGCGCCCCCGGCGGCCCCCCGGCCGGGGGCACGGTGGTGCGGATACCCGACGCCCCCCAGTTCGTCGCCTGCATTTCAACGGCCGTCCATATCCCCCGTCTGGGGCGGTGGAAACCCTTTTCAGTAACGTGCGGAAAAGTAGGAAGTACCCGTTCTGTTAACCCCATAGCGAATTGCTCGTCCGGGCCCGCACAGGTAAGAAGGCGGCAGTGCGGTGGCAGCAGCCCTCGGCGAGAAACTCCGCTCCCGGGAGGCCCGATCAAACGCACCGCGGCGTCCGGCGACGTCAGAGAGCGCCCGCAGTTGAGCGACTCGCCCGGCCTCCGTCTGGACCCGCCGCACGTGTGGGTGACCGAGAACCCCACCGTCCTTGCCCTGGCCGTGCGGCGGCTGGGTGAGCGCTGCCCTCCTCTGGTGTGCTCGTCGGGCTGGCCGAACAGCGCCGTCGTCCGGCTGCTGAGAGCGGCCGGCCGCTCTGGGGCCCGCATCCGCCGGCGGGCCGCGTGACCGTGGCGCCCTGGGACGACGCTCTGGCGGAGGCGCTGCGGGACCGTGACGCCGCGATCCTGGAGGAGGCCGTGGCAGGTTCCCTTCTCGCGGACCTGAAAGCGGCCTCTCCGAGTCGATAACTGTGTGTCACTGATCGATTGCATAACGGGGTCGAGGGGGAAGGACCCTTCGCGGTTGCGGCTTCGAGGCGCGGAGGCGATGCCCCGGTGAGCGAGATCCCGACAGTTCCCACGACCGTCGTCCGGCCTGGTGACAAGCGGTATCCGGCGCTCAGCCGGGGCTTCAACCAGCGGTGGATCGGCGAGCCGGAGTACGTGCGGCTGGTGCGGACGCCCGAGGAGGCGAGGGCGGCGCTGGCCGAGGCGGTGGACGAGGCCCCGCAGAACCCGGAGCGGACGCGGATCACGGTGAAGGCCGGCGGGCACTGCTACGAGGACTTCGTCTGCGGCGAGGACGTGCGGGTCATCCTCGACGGCAGCCCGATGTGCGGCATGTCCTACGACAGCGCCATGCGGGCCTACTGCGTCGAGGCCGGGGCGACGAACTGGCACGTCTACAGCCACCTGTACCCGGTCAGCGGGAAGGCGCTGCCCGGTGGGTCGTGCTATTCGGTGGGGCTCGGCGGGCACATTCCCGCGGGCGGGAACTTCGGCGCCGTGACCCGGTTCTGGTTCCGGGGGCTGCCCGAGCCGCCGAGGCAGGTGCTCCTGGCCGCGCTCGCCTGGGACTGGGAGGACTTCACCGAGGACGAGTTCGCCGCACTCGTGACCGCCTACGGGGAGTACTTCCATGAGCATCAGGACGCCGCCTCGGCGGCGGGGAAGCTGTTCGGGCTGCTCAAGCTCAACCATGTGAGCAACGGACAGATCGGGCTCCTGGCGCAGGTCGACGCGGACGATCCCGACGGGCCGCAGGCGATGACCGACTTCCTCCGGGCCGTCGATGGCCGGATCGGGCCGTCCGCGACGAAGATGAGGTCGGTGATGGGCGAGCACTTCGTCCACATGGACATTCCCCGGGTGATGCCGTGGTTGACGGCCACCCAGGCGCTGAACGCCAGCGGGGAGAACCGATGCGGGAAGTACAAGTCCGCCTACCTGAGGAAACCGTTCACCGAACGGCAGATCGGCGCGATGTGGGCCTACCTCGGCAAGGAGAAGTACACCGACTACGTGAACAAGCAGGCGCTCATCCAGGTCGACTCGTATGGCGGCGCCATCAACAGGCCCCCTGCACGACACGGCGGTGCGGCAGCGCGATTCCGTTCTGAAACTCCAGTACCAGGTCTACTGGACGAGGCACGACCCCGACGAGGAGGCCCACTTCGCATGGATCCGCGACACCTACAGGGCGACGTTCGCCGACACCGGCGGCGTGCCCGTGGCCGGCGGCGACATCACGGACGGCTGTTACATCGGGTATCCGGACACCGACCTGAACGACGGGCGCTGGAACGAGTCGGAGCAGTCCTGGGGGACGCTCTACTACAAGGACGCCTACGAGAAACTGCAGGAGATCAAGCGGTACTGGGACCCGCTGAACGTGTTCCGTCACGCGCAGTCGATCCGCCCCGGCGGCGATTCGCGACCCGGCGCCACGTGACGCCGGGTCACGGTACATCTCGCCTTTATTGCATTCGTTGACAATACTTGCGGGTGTGACTGCGGGGACAGTAGCTTCGTCGAGCGAGTGGATGGAGTGCCGGGCCCAGGCGGCCTGAACCGGCTGGGGAGTCCATGAAGAAGCGTACCGACCGGAAGATCGCCATCGCGGGCACCGCGGCGGCGGCCGTGCTGCTGCCCGCCGTCATGGTCGGCCTCGCGCAGGCCGGTGTCGGCGTGCCGAAGGGCGGCTCGGAGGCCGCGGGCGACTCCGACCCGGTGCCCTCGTTCGGCCCCGCGACGCAGCCCGCGGCCCCGGGAACGGTGTCCCCCTCGAAGTCGCCGAAGCCGGCGAAGCTGCCCGAGGTGCCGGCGAACACCCGCCCGTTCGACACGGGCGGCGGCTCGCCGCTGCCGAACGACCCCGACCGCAACGCCGGCAACCGCGGCAAGAAGCCGAAGCTGCCGCCCGGCAGCGGGTCGGGCGAGTACGCCAAGGCCCCCAACGGCGCCACCGTCACCGGCGTCAAGAAGCTCAACTCGCGGATCTTCGACGTCACCATCGCCTCCCCGGCGCTCGGCGCGAAGGTGCGGACGCGCGTGATGGTCCCGAAGGGCTGGAAGGCCGGCTCCTCCAAGTCGTGGCCGACCGTGTACGCCTACCACGGCGGCAACAACAACTCCACGTCCTGGACGAAGGACTCCGACATCGAGCAGGTCATCGGGCCTTACAACGCGATGGTCGTCATGCCCGAGGGCGGCTGGAACGGCTCGTACGCCAACTGGTACAACGGCGGCAAGGGCGGCATCCCCGGGTGGGAGACCCATCACATCCGCGAGGTCATCCCGCTGATGGAGCGCAACTTCGGCGCGGGGTCGACCCGCGCCGCGATCGGCCTGTCGTCCGGCGGGCAGGGCGCCATCATCTATGCCGAGCGCCACCGCGGGCTGTTCAAGTACGCCGCCTCCTACAGCGGCGCCCTCAACATCAGCGCCCCCGGCATGCCGGCCATCCTCACGGCCATGAACCGGGACTCGGGCACCGCCATCTGGGGCGACCCGATCACCGCGCGGGCCAACTGGCGCGCCCATGACGCGACCGTGAACGTCGCCAAGCTCAAGGGCACGGGCGTCTACGTCTCGTCCGGGAACGGGCAGCCCGGCCCCTTCGACCCCCCGGACACGCCGCCCCACCACGCCGGGCGGATCGGTGAGCAGCTCTCCGGCATCATGACCGAGAACTTCGTCGCGGCGGCCAAGCGGGCGGGCGTCCCCGTCACCTCCCACCTGTACGGGCCGGGCATGCACAACTGGAAGTACTGGAGGCGCGAGCTGCGGCGCAGCTGGCCCGCCATCGCCTCCGCCATCGGGGCCCGCAAGTCCTGACGCCGCCGGGCGGCAAGGACCGGCCGGTAGCGTGTCCGGCGATGAAGGGATTCGCGCGGCGGGAGTTCCAGCTCGTGCTGCTCCGCCGGATGGCCGACTACCAGCCGGGCCTCGTCGAGGACGCGATGCGGGAGCTGGGCGCCCCCCGCACCGAGATGCGGGAGGTCAACGCCCGCTGGCAGCGCATGCTCCGGTCCCGTTCGTTCCCCTGCGGCACGCGCCGCCACGAGGCCGTCCTCGGGCCGCCCGCCGGCACCCGGGAGCGGCGGATCGGGGACGTGGCCTGCGAGGTCGCCTGGTGGCCGCCGCTCAGCCTGTGGCCCGGCCTGCGCTTCGAGATCATGATGGCGCCGGGCGGGCCGGTCGTGCACGAGTGGCTCGTCCGCGACGAGGGTGTCCCCGCCCCGCGGCTGGAGAGCGTCGATGACCTCGTGCCCTGGTCGTGCGTGGTCGGCGACGTCGACGAGCGGTTCGGGACGGTGGCCCACCAGGACGGCGACGTGCCGAGCCGCTGGCACGCGACCCTCACCACGCCCGACGGCACGTTCGTGGCGCACTTCGTCTGGGGATTGCTCCAAACCGTCACCAGCGTCTGAACATTGAGACGACCTTGGCGGTTTCCGAAAACGGAGATTGCGCGCACGTCCCTAGCGTGAAAGGCATGCGAGCCACGAAGGGCCTGCCATGCCCGAAATGAACGGATTTCCTCCGGGCTTCGCGTCATGGGTCGAACTGGCCAGCTCGGACCTGGAGGCGTCGAGGGACTTCTACTGCGAGCTGTTCGGCTGGTATGTCTACACGCTGACCGCCGCCGAGGTCGGGGACTACGACGTGTTCACCCTCGGCGACGTCCAGGGGCCCGAGATCGGCGGGATGTTCGGACTCGCCGACGGATCACAGCGCTCGGCCTGGACGATCTTCTTCCGCACCGACGACCTCCCGGCCAGGCTCGACGCCGTCCGCGAAGCCGGTGGCCAGGTCCTCGTCGAACCCATGAACGTCGCGGACCTCGGCCGGATGGCCCAGTGCGTCGACTCCCAGGGCGCCGACTTCGCCCTCTGGGTGCCCTACAACCTGAAGGGCGCCGGCGTCGTCGACGAGCCGTCCGCGATGTGCTGGGTCGAGCTGGCCTGCCCCGACATCGACGAGGCTCGCCGCTTCTACGGCCATGTCTTCGGCTGGAAGGCCGTCGACCGCCCCTACACCGCGCCCACCTACACCAACTGGAAGGTCGGCGGGTGGTCCGTGGCGGGCATGGTCTCCATGGACGAGCGATGGCCCTCGGACGGCCTTTCGCGCTGGACTCCGTACTTCTGGGTCACCGACTGCGACGCCGCCGCCGCGCGGGCCGCCGAACTCGGGGCCCGTGTCCGCATGCCGCCGGCCGACATCGAGCCCGGCCGCTACTCGATCCTCACCGACCCCACCGGCGCCCGCCTCGCCATCTTCACCCCGGCGAACGCGGACCTGCGCGCCGTCAAGGAGGCACCCTGAGGCAGGGGCTCACCCGCCCGGCCCCGGCGATCCGTCGGCGGCGTGGAGGCGGGCCAGGAGCAGGAGGACGAGTTCGTCGATCAGGTCGTCCAGTGAGGCTTCGACCCAGCCGGCGTCCCAGTCGTGGAGGAGGCCGGTGATGCTGCCGGTGAAGGCGGCGGCGGCGATGCGGTAGTCGCGGTCGGCGATCTCGCCGCGTTCGGCGGCGGCGGCCGCCTCGGCGCAGATGAACTCGATCCAGCGGGCGCGGCGGGCGAGGCGCTGCCGGTCCATTCTCGGGCTCACGCCGACGACCTCGACGAAGGCGATCCGGATGCGGGCGCGGTCGGCGGTGATGCTCGCGGCGTAGGCGCGGAAGAGGCGGGCGGTGCGCTCGGCCAGGGGGAGTCCTTCGACGTCGGGCAGGGCGGCGATGACGGACCGCTCGGCCGTGTCGTTGACCTCCAGGTGCAGGTCGGCGAGCACGTCCTCCAGGGAGTCGAACTCCTCGTAGAACTGGCGGGTGGACAGGCCGGCCGCCTCGCTGAGGCCCGCGACCGTGGTGGCCCGGTAGCCGGGGCCGCGGCCGAAGAGTTCGAGGCCCGCGTCCAGGAACCTGCGGCGGCGCTCGGCGCGCCGCTCCGCGGCGGATCTGCCGCCGTACCTGCCGGTCGGCGTCGCGCGCCTGCCTGCCACCTCGCTCCTTTCCGGCCCTGAGGCGGCCCGCCGAGAAGGCCTTGTGCCGCAAATGGGTCTTGTGCCGAGGGGCCCGTTGTCCTACCGTCCAGTAACCAAGTCAGAATACAGCCGTTTTCAGACTGGAGACCCACCCCCCACAGGAGGTAGTGATGCCCTCCCTCAGTCTCCGAAGACCTGCCGCGCTGCTCCTCGGGGCCCTCCTGGTGGTGACGGCGCTCGCCGGTGGCGTCACCCCGAGGGCCGAGGCGGTGCAGCTCCGGGACGTGATGGCCGTCGGCAACGGGCAGGGCGGCACCGTCAGCTTCATCGACACCGCCACGTACGAGAACATCGGCTCGATGAACCTGGTGCCGGATCTGCAGGAACGCCTCGACGCGATGAACCCGGTGGAGCGCATCGGCTACGAGGTCGTCAACAACATCCAGGGCTACACCAAGCTCGTCGACGACATCGCGGTGTCCCCGGACGGCAGGACCATCTACGTCTCGCGGGGCGCGCTCTCGGACGCCGTCGCGTTCGACATCGCCTCCAGGGAGATGCTGTGGCGGCGCAAGACCGAGGGCTTCAAGGCCGACCACGCCGCGCTGTCCCCGGACGGGACCAAGTTCGTCGTCAGCGCCACCACGGCGAGCCGTTCCGAGGTGATCGACACCGCGACCGGTGAGCTGGTGACGACCTTCGCCACCGGCACCTACCCGCACGCCAACGACTACTCGCCGGACGGGTCGGTCCTCTACAACTCCAGCATCGGGATCACCTCGCTGCCGAAGGTGCTCAACGGACTCAAGGGCTCGAAGGCCGTCACCGCGGTCGACCCGGACACGTTCGAGCACGTGCGCACCTACGAGTTCGAGTACGGGATCCGCCCCGCCGCCTTCACGCGCGACAACAGGACCATGTACGCGCAGCTGTCCTACCTCAACGGGTTCGTCGAGTACGACCTGGCGGCGGGCCGGATCAAGCGGACCGTGGAGATGCCGCTGAGCGACGAGGCCGCCGCGATGAGCCCCGACGACTACCCGCAGAACTCCGCCCACCACGGCATGGCGATGAACGCCGGTGAGAGCAAGCTGTGCGTGGCGGCGACGATCAGCGACTACGTCTCGGTCGTCTCCCGCCCCGGCCTGACCACGGACGGGACCGTCCACTACGGGTCCGGCGCCCTGCCGTACTGGACGCAGACCGGCCCGAACGGCCATGACTGCTACGTCTCGCTCTCCGAGAAGAACCAGGTCTCGGTGATCGACTACCGGACGGCCAAGGAGGTCGCCCGCATCGACGTCGGCCACTACCCGCAGCGTGAGCGCGCCGCCAAGCTCACCCCCGAGGCGGTCGGCTCGCTGGACCCGTCCAACGGCTGACCCCCGGAACCGGCCACCGCGGGCCCGCCGGCCGCCCACCCCACCGGCGGGTCCGCGGTTTGCGGGGATTTCTGCGGGAACCGTCCCCGGGTGCGATTCAAGGGACTCCGACGCCATCTGATGCCCTTCGCCGGACGCCGGTACTGGCAGGAGCGCACCAAGCTGACGTTGAAGGCCGTCGTGGCGGCGTGCGCCGCCTGGCTGGCGGCCAAGCACCTGGCCGGCCACCCCCAGCCCTACTTCGCTCCGCTGGCCGCGCTGCTCGGCGTCTTTCCCACGGTGGTGCGGTCGGTCACCGAGAGCCTGGCGTACGGGGCCGGGTTCCTGATCGGTGCCGGTGTGGCGATACCGGTCGGGCTGCTGATCGGCCCGACCACGCTCGGGATCGCCGTGGTCGTCCTCGTCTCGCTGATGCTCGCGGGCTGGCGCAGGCTCGGCGGCCAGTCGTCCCAGGTGGCGTTCACCGCGCTGTTCGCCCTGCTGTTCGGCGGGCACCACGTCACCGACTACGTGTGGCCCCGGCTCGGTGATGTCGGGATCGGTCTCGCAGTCGGGCTGGCCGTGAACGCGATGATCTTCCCTCCGCTGTATCTGCGGCGCGGTGAGCACGCCGTCCGCGATCTGCGCGTCGCGCTCGCCGAGGCCGTGGAGACGCTCGCCGAGGACGTCCTCGACCCCGACGAGTGGGATTCGCTCTGGGGAGAACGCGAGTCGTACCTGATGAGCGTCCAGCGGCAGGCGCGGTATTCGATCGAGCAGGGCCAGTCCAGCATGCGCGCCAATCCGCGGGCGCGGTGGTGGGGCTTCAGGCTGCGCTGGGGCCACGTCCCCGACCAGTGGGTGGCGGCCCACCAGCTGAACGCGCTCGACAACGCGGTGTCCTGCACCCGCTCGATCGCGGGGACCCTGCGGCTGGCGATGGACGGCGGAGAGGACGAGATGGCGCTCGATCCGGCGTTCCGGCGCGGTTATGGCGCCCTCCTCCACAAGCACGCCGACCTCGTGGAGCGGCTGGTCGAGCCACCGGACGAGGAGGACTTCGCCGAGGCGGAGCGGATGCAGGACGAGCTTGAGGAGCCCCATCTCGGCCCCGCGACGGACGTGGCCGGTCTCCTGGACCCGTCCAAGGAGATGCTGCGGCTCAGCCGCCTCCTGCTCGACCAGCTCCGCGACTACCCGAGCTAGTGTTCGCAGAATTGTTGACAATTTGGGTTACAAGGCCCAGAGTGTGGTGCCATGAGCGACGACACCCCGTCCAGCCCTGTCCTCGTGATCAGTGCGCACGCCGGTGACTTCGTGTGGCGCGCCGCGGGCGCGATCGCGCTGGCCGCCGAGCGCGGCGACCGCGCCAAGGTGGTGTGCCTGAGCTTCGGCGAGCGCGGCGAGTCCGCCAGGGCGTGGCGCGAGGGCCGGGGGCTGGAGGAGATCAAGGGGATCCGGCGCGGCGAGGCGGAGGCCGCGGCGGCGGAACTCGGCGCCGAGATCGAGTTCCTCGACGCCGGGGACTACCCGCTGGCCGAGACGCCCGAGCTGGTGGACCGGCTCGTCCGCGTCTACCGGGACTTCGAGCCGGCGGCCGTGCTCACCCACACCCTGTCCGACCCCTACAACGGCGACCACCCGGCGGCGGCGCGGATGGCGCTCCAGGCCCGGGTGCTCGCCCAGGCGATCGGGTACGACGCCCCCGGCGAGCCGCTCGGCGCGCCGCCGGTGTTCTTCTTCGAGCCGCACCAGCCGGAGCAGTGCGACTTCAGGCCCGACGTGCTGCTCGACATCACCCCGGTGTTCGAGCGCAAGCGCAGGGCCATGGAACGCCTGCCCGCGCAGCAGCACATGTGGGACTACTACACCGACCTGGCCAAGCGGCGCGGCGTTCAGCTGAAGCGGAACGCGGGTCCGAACCTGGGGCTGCCGCACAGCACGATGGCCGAGGCGTACGTCCGGCTGTACCCGCAGACGACGGGGGTCCTGGCGTGAGGACCGTCGTCGTCACCGGCACGCCGCGCGCCGACGCGGCCGCGGTCGGCACGCTCGCCGGGTACGGGGTCGCGACCGTCCACGAGGCCATGGGGCGGACCGGGTACCTCGGGCCGTCCATCCGGCCCGTCCACCTGGGGTCGCGCCTCGGCGGGACGGCGGTCACCGTGCTGTCGTGGCCGGGCGACAACCTGATGATCCACGTCGCGGTCGAGCAGTGCCGTCCCGGCGACGTGCTGGTCGTGGCGACCACCTCGCCGTCCACCGACGGGATGTTCGGCGAACTGTTCGCGACCGCGCTCCAGCACCGGGGCGTGCGCGGTCTCGTCATCGACGCCGGGGTCCGGGACGTGGCGGAACTGCACGCGATGGGCTTCCCCGTGTGGTCGGCCGCCGTGAGCGCGCAGGGAACCGTGAAGGCGACGCCCGGGTCGGTGAACGTCCCGGTGGCGATCGGCGGGCAGGTCGTCCGGCCGGGCGACGTGATCCTCGCCGACGACGACGGGGTGCTGTGCGTCCCGCGCGAGGACGCCGCGGACGCGATCACCGCCTCGCAGGCGCGCGAGGAGAAGGAGACCGCGACCCGGGAGGCGTTCCGGCGCGGCGAACTCGGCCTCGACCGCTACGGACTGCGGGACCGGCTGCCCGGCATGGGCATCGAGTACGTCGAGTACACCGAGTCGTGACCACGGGCGTTCCCTGCATGGTGATGCGCGGCGGCACGTCCAAGGGCGCCTACTTCCTGGCCGAGGACCTGCCGTCCGACCCGGCCGAACGCGACGACCTCCTGCTGCGCGTCATGGGCACCCCCGACCCGAGGCAGATCGACGGGATCGGCGGCGCCCACCCGCTCACCAGCAAGGTCGCGGTCGTCTCCCGCGCCGCCGCGCCCGGCGCCGACGTCGACTACCTGTTCCTGCAACTCGGCGTGGCGGACGCGACCGTCTCCGACCGGCAGAACTGCGGCAACCTGCTCGCCGGCGTCGGGCCGTTCGCCGTCGAGCGCGGCCTGGTCGCGGCGGGGGACGAGCGCACGAGCGTCCGCATCAGGATGGTGAACTCGCAGAGCGTCGCGACCGCGACGTTCCCCACACCCGGCGGCGCCGTCGACTACGCGGGGGACACGGCCGTCTCCGGCGTGCCCGGCACCGCCGCGCCGATCGTCCTGGACTTCGCGGAGACGGAAGGATCGTCCTGCGGGTCGCTGCTTCCCACCGGCCGTCTCCGCGATGTGATCGACGGCATCGAGGTGACCTGCGTCGACAACGGCATGCCGGTGGTCGTGGCCGCCGCGTCCGCCCTCGGCGTCACCGGATACGAGAGCCCGGACGAGCTGGAGGCGCTGCGCGACCGCGTCCAGTCGCTGCGCCTCCGGGCGGGCGAGCTGATGGGCCTCGGCGACGTCTCCGCCGCCCCGGTGCCCAAGACCACCCTCGTCGCGCCGCCCCGCGACGGCGGGACGATCTGCACGCGCACGTTCATCCCGCTGCGCGTGCACGCCTCGATCGGCGTGCTCGGCGCCGTCAGCGTCGCCACCGCGGTGCTGATGGACGGCGCGGTGGGCCACGGCCTCGCCGCGTTCCCGCCGCCGGGCGTCCCGATGGGCATCGAGCACCCGGCCGGCCGGCTGGACGTGCGGGTCGAGCTGGACGGCCGGGCCGTCCGCCGCTCCGGCGTCGTCAGGACGGCCCGCAAGCTTCTCGACGGCACAGTCTTCCCCCGGAGCGGACCATGACCCTCAAGCACGCCGCAAGTCAACGGGAGAGGTGGGTCAGGAGGTCGCGGCTGGCGGCGGCCATCGTGGGCGGGACGTTCAGTTCTTCCAGCATTGTCGCCGCGGCCTCCATCTCGGCGGCGCGGCGTGCGGCGTGCTTGTAGGTCCCGGTGACGAGCCGCTCCACGGTGGCGTCCCCGGCCGCCGTGAGCTCGTCCACGATGTTCCGCCGGAGCCAGTCCTCGCAGCCCGCGGCCCGCGCGGCCTCCAGCGCCTCGACGACCGACCCGGCCAGGCCCTTGAAGAAGACGCTGCGGAGCAGCTTGCGCGCCGCCGCCTCCCCGGCCTCCGCGTCCATCACCTCGACGGACGCGCCGAGCGGCCCGAGGACGCGGCCGACGTCCCCGGCCCCGGCACCGCAGGCCAGCATCGGGGTGCGCAGGCCTCGCCCCGGTACCGGAGCCATGATCGCGACATCGGCGAACCGGACGCCGGCCGCCCTCGCGACGGCGTCGAGCTCGCGCTTCAACCCGGGCGACGCGGTGTTCAGGTCGGCCCAGACGGCGCCGCCGCCGGCCGCGCCGACGCCCGCCTCGAGCGCCGCGGCGGCGTCATGGGAGCTGTTGACGCTCAGCACCAGATCGGCCCCCGCGACGGCCTCGGCCTCGCTCCCGGCCGCCGTCATCCCGTCCGGCGCGGGCACCGCCGGGTCGTAGCCGCGCACCTCGGCCCCGGCCGCGACGAGATCGCTCCCGATCGCGCCGCCCGCCTCGCCGAGCCCCAGAACCGCGATGGTCGGCATCAACGTTCCTCCTTAACGACGGTCGCCCCGCCTGAGCTACCTTAGATCAGCGACAAAAATGGCGACAATCTCGGAGTGGGCCGTGGGCGACGTGGTGGCGGGGATCCGCGAGGCGATCCTCAGCGGCGAGTTCGTGCCGAACCAGCGGCTGATCGAGGCCGACCTGTCCGAGCAGTTCGCGGCCAGCCGCGCGGCCGTCCGCGCGGCGCTGCTCGAACTGGCCAACGAGGGGCTGATCGAGCGCGTCCAGAACCGCGGCGCCCGCGTCCGCGCGGTCTCCCTCGACGAGGCGGTGGAGATCACCGAGGTCCGGATGGTGATCGAGGGCCTGTGCGCCGCCAAGGCCGCCGAACGGGCCGGCGAGGCCGACGTCGCCGAGCTGCGGTCCATCGGCGAGGACATGCGCGCCGCCGTCTCGTCCGGCGACGTGTTCGGCTACTCGCGGCTGAACGAGCGGCTCCACGGGCGCATCCGCGAGATCAGCGGCCAGCGGACGGCCGCCGGGGTCCTGGAGCGGCTGCGCGCCCAGAACGTCCGCCACCAGTTCAGGCTCGCCATGCACCCGGGCCGCCCGCAGGTCTCCCTCCCGCAGCACTTGGAGATCATCGAGGCGATCGCCGCCCGCGACGCGCGGGCGGCCGAACGCGCCGCGCGCACGCACCTGCGGAGCGTCATCGAGACCCTCTCCCAGATCGAGCGCCGCCGCGCCCCCTAGCGCGCCCCGAAAACCCTTCGCCTCGGTGCGTTCTCCGCCGTTACCGTCTCACGTGCCGTAGAGGGACGATCTTGTCCGGCGGCGGTCGTCATCGAGAGAAGAGGAGGATTCCGATGACAGCCACAACCCTTGCACTCGCCAAGGTTCGCAACATCGGGATCATGGCGCACATCGACGCCGGCAAGACGACGACCGCCGAGCGCATCCTGTTCTTCACCGGCGTCTCGCACCGCATCGGCGAGGTCCACGACGGCGCCGCCGCGCTGGACTACCTGAAACAGGAACGCGACCGCGGCATCACGATCACGTCCGCGGCCACGACCTGCCATTGGGCGGTCGACGGTGTGGAGCACACCATCAACCTCATCGACACGCCGGGGCACGTCGACTTCACCATCGAGGTCGAGCGCTGCCTGCGGGTGCTCGACGGCGCCGTGGCGGTGTTCGACGGCGTCGCGGGCGTCGAGCCCCAGTCGGAGACGGTGTGGCGGCAGGCCGACCGGTACGGCGTGCCGCGCGTCTGCTTCGTCAACAAGCTCGACCGGGCCGGGGCCGACTTCCACCGGTGCGTCGACATGATCCGTTCCCGGCTCGGGGCCGTCCCGCTGGTCATGCAGCTTCCGATCGGGTCGGGCGCCGGGTTCGAGGGCGTCGTCGACCTGGTCTCCGGCCGGGCGCACGTCTGGTCGGACGGCGGGTACGAGGTCGTGGACGTCCCGGCGCGCCACGCCGAGGACGCGCGCCGGTGGCGCGGCACGCTCGTCGAGACGGTCGCCGAGCACGACGAGGAGGTCTTGGGGCTGTACCTCGACGGCGCCGAGCCGTCGCCGGAGCAGCTGCACGCGGCCGTCCGGCGGCTCACGATCGCCTCCGCGGTCACGCCCGTGTTCTGCGGCAGCGCGTTCAAGGACAAGGGCGTCCAGCCCCTCCTGGACGCGGTCGTGCGGTACCTGCCGTCGCCGCCGGACGTCCAGCCGGCCACCGACGCGGAACCGCTGTCCGCGCTGGCGTTCAAGATCGTGAGCGACCGGTACCTCGGCCGGCTCACCTTCGTCCGGATCTACTCGGGACGGCTGGTGTCCGGGGCGTCCGTGCTGAACAGCGTCAAGTCCCGCAAGGAGCGCATCGGCAAGATCTACCGCATGCACGCCGACGACCGCGAGGAGATCGAGTCGGCGGGCGCGGGCGACATCGTCGCGGTCATGGGCCTGAAGCAGACCACGACCGGCGAGACGCTGTGCGACGACGGCCATCCGGTCGTCCTGGAGTCCATGGACTTCCCGGACCCGGTCATCGAGGTCGCCATCGAGCCGAAGTCCAAGGGCGACAGGGAGAAGCTCGGCGCCGCCATCCAGCGGCTCTCCGAGGAGGACCCGTCCTTCCAGGTCCACGACGAGAACGGGCAGACCGTCATCGGCGGCATGGGCGAACTCCACCTGGAGATCCTCATCGACCGCATGAAGGAGGAGTTCGGCGTCGGCGCCAACGTCGGCCGGCCTCGCGTCGCCTACCGCGAGACCGTCCGGCGCCGGGTGGACAAGGTCGACCACACGCACCGCAAGCAGACGGGAGGCAAGGGCCAGTACGCGAAGGTGCAGATCTCCCTCGAACCCATCGAGGACGGGTACGAGTTCGTCAACCGGATCACCGGCGGGCGGATCCCGAAGGAGTTCATCCCGTCCGTGGACGCGGGCTGCCAGGAGGCGATGCAGGCCGGCGTCCTCGCCGGGCACGAGATGACCGGGGTGCGGGTCACCCTGCTCGACGGCGACTTCCACACCGAGGACTCGTCGGAGCTCGCCTTCAGGATCGCCGGCTCGATGGTGTTCAAGGAGGCCGTCCGGCGCGCGTCCCCGGTGCTGCTCGAACCGGTGATGGCCGTCGAGGTCACGACGCCGGAGGAGTACCTGGGAGCGGTGATCGGCGACCTCAACGCCCGCCGCGGCCGCGTCGGGGGAACCGGTGAGCGGGCCGGCGCCCGGGTCGTCGAGGCTCTGGTCCCGCTGTCGGAGATGTTCGGCTATGTCGGGCACCTGCGCGGCATGACCTCCGGCCGCGGCGTCTTCACGATGCAGTTCGACTCCCACGCCGAGGTCCCGCCCTCGGTCGCCGAGAAGATCATCTCGGCGGGCTGATCCCGCGCCGACCGGGGCCGTGTACGCGGCCCCGGTCAGCTCCAGATGGTCACGTAGACCGGAGGGCGGAAGCGGGACGGGGGCACGCCCGAGCCGGGGGAGCGCATGATGTGGAGGGCCTCGGCGGTCGCGAGGAAGCGGCGGAACGAGCCGGCCAGGGGCGGGCGGCGGTCGGGCGCCAGCGTCGTGGCGTGCCAGCGGATCTCCACCGGGGTGGCGGGGGTCGCGATGACGCGCAGCTCGCCCCGCTGGACACGGGGCGCCACCAGGTGCGCGAGGGCGACGGCGAGGCCGCCGCCGTCGGCGGCGGCCGCCCACGCGGCGGTCTGGTTCGGGTAGACGCGGATCCGGTCCTCGGGGACCTTCAGGCGGCGCAGCAGCCGGGACGTCTCGCTGGACCGGTCGGTGCCGGACGGGTCGACCAGCCACAGCGGGCGCGGGGCGGCGGCGGTGCCGACGGCCACCAGGCTCGCGCGGTACACGGGTTCGCTGACCAGGCCCTGGTCGTCGGCGAGATGGGGGCCGAGCGCGACGTCCGCGAGGCGGTTGTGCAGCAGGACGGGCATCTCCCGCCCGCCGACGACGCCCGCGCTGCCCTCGACGTCGCGTGCGGAGCGGGCGGCGAACGCGTCCAGCAGCGGGGTCGCGACGAACTCCGCGACGGCGGGGACGGCGGCGACCCGCAGCGCCTCGGGCGCGCCCTGGGCGGCCCGGACCGCGCCCTCCGCCTCCGCGCCGAGCACCACCATCTGCGACGCGATCGGCAGCAGGCGGGTGCCGCCCTCGGTCAGCGTCATCCCGCCGGGCCCCCGGATGAGGAGAGGGTCGTCCAGGTGCTGGCGCAGCGCGCCGAGGGCCTGGGAGACCGCGGGCTCGCTCACGTTCAGCGCGCGGGCCGCCTCCTTCACCGAGCCGAGCCTGGCGACGAGGACGAACGCACCGAGCTGCGTCAGGGTCATGCCGCCAGTCTGCGCCCCGGGGAGCACGCCCGTTAAGCCTTCGCTTATCCGGCCGTTGTGGCCGGTTGCGGGCGGAGCGAGAATCCGGCCCACATCCCATCCCGAGGGGGCGTCGTGCAGGTACCGGCGAACTTCGAGTACGAGAAGGCGACGACCGTCGAGGAGGCGCTCGCGCTGCTCGCGCGCCATGGGGACGAGGCGAGGGTGGTGGCCGGCGGCCACAGCCTGATCCCCATGATGAAGCTGCGGCTCGCCGAGCCCGAGGCGCTGATCGACATCAACGACGTGGACGAGCTGTCCCGCATCCGGATCGAGGGCGGCGCATTGTGCGTGGGGGCGCTCGTCCGGCACGCCGGCCTGCTCGACTCGGCGGTCGCGGGAGAGCACTTCCCGATCCTGCACGACGCGGAGCGGGTCATCGCCGACCCGGTGGTCCGCAACCGCGGCACGGTCGGCGGCTCGCTGTGCCAGGCCGACCCGTCCGAGGATCTGTCGGCCGCGTTCGGCGCGTTGCGCGCGTCCGCGGTGATCCGGGGTCCGGACGGGGAGCGGACGGTGCCGCTCCGCGAGTTCCACACCGGCCCCTACGAGACGGTCGTCGGACCGGGCGAGCTGCTCACCGAGCTGCGGGTGCCCATCAGACCCGGCGGATCGAGTGCGTACGAGAAGGTCGAGCGGCGTGCGGGGGACTGGCCGCTCGCCGCCGCCGGGGCCGCCCTCTGGATGGACGGCGACCGCATCGCCGAGGCCGGGATCGGGCTGACCGCCGTCCGGGCCGAGCACTTCGTCGCGGCCGAGGCGGAGGAGGTGCTGCGCGGCGCCGTCCCGTCCGAGGACGTGTTCGCCGAGGCCGGGCGGGTCGCCGCCGAGCACTGCGACCCCGGCTCCGACCAGCGGGGACCGGCCGACTACAAGCGGCACCTGGCCGGAGAGCTGACCGCACGCGCGCTGCGCCGCGCCTACGAGAGGTGGCAGGGATGAACATCACCGTGACGGTCAACGGGCAGCCCTACACCCGCGACGTCGAGCCGCGGCTGCTGCTCGTCCACTTCCTGCGAGACGACCTGGACCTCACCGGGACGCACTGGGGGTGCGACACGTCCAACTGCGGCGCGTGCGTCGTCTGGCTGGACGAGGTTCCGGTGAAGTCGTGCACGGTCCTGGCGGTGATGGCGTCCGGCAAGGAGGTCCGCACCGTGGAGGGGCTGGAGCGGGACGGTGAGCTCGACCCCGTCCAGAAGGGCTTCACCGAGTGCCACGGCCTGCAGTGCGGGTTCTGCACGCCCGGCATGCTCATGACGTCGAGGTGGCTGCTCGACCACCGCCCCGACCCGACCGACGCGGAGATCCGCGAGGCGGTGTCGGGGCAGATCTGCCGGTGCACCGGCTACGAGAACATCGTGCGCTCCGTCCGCTGGGCGGCCGAGCACCCCGCCGAGCGGTCCGAGCAGTCCGAGGAGGTGACCTCATGAGCGAGAACGGGCACGGCGGCAACGGGCACGGGGGCAACGGGCAGCACGGGTTCGGAAGGGTGCCGCGCAAGGAGGACGCCCGCTTCATCCGCGGCCAGGGCACCTACGTCGACGACATCAAGCTGCCGGGGATGCTGTACGGGGCGGTGCTGCGCAGCCCCCACGCCCACGCCCGGCTCCTCTCGGTCGACACCACCGCCGCCGAAGCGCACCCGCAGGTCAGGGCCGTCATCACCGGGGAGACCCTCTCCGGCCTGAACCTCGCGTGGATGCCGACGCTGTCCAACGACGTCCAGGCCGTCCTCGCCACCGACAAGGTGCGGTTCCAGGGGCAGGAGGTCGCGTTCGTCGTCGCGGAGACGCACTACGCGGCACGCGACGCGCTGGAGCTGATCGACGTCGACTACGAGGCGCTGCCGCCGGTGGTCGACGCCCGCACGGCCCTGGACGACGGCGCCCCGCTCATCCGCGACGACGTGGAGGGACGCACCGACAACCACATCTTCGACTGGGAGGCCGGCGACGGCGAGCGGACCGACCGGGTCTTCGGCGAAGCGGAGGTGGTCGTCGCCCAGGACATGCTGTACCCGCGGGTGCATCCGGCGCCGCTGGAGACGTGCGGGATCGTGGCCGACATGGACAAGGTGACCGGCAAGCTCACGGTCCACACCACCACCCAGGCGCCGCACGCCCACCGCACCGTCTACGCGCTGGTCGCGGGGCTGCCCGAGCACAAGATCCGGGTCGTCTCGCCCGACATCGGCGGCGGCTTCGGCAACAAGGTCGGCATCTACCCCGGCTACGTCTGCGCGATCGTCGGGTCCATCGTCAGCGGGCGCCCGGTCAAGTGGATGGAGGACCGGTCGGAGAACCTGATGACCACGTCGTTCGCCCGCGACTACCACATGCGCGGCGAGATCGCGGCGACGCGGGACGGCCGCATCCGCGGGCTGCGCGTGAAGGTCCTCGCCGACCACGGCGCGTTCAACGGCACCGCGCAGCCGACGAAGTTCCCCGCCGGGTTCTTCCACGTGTTCACCGGCTCTTACGACGTCGAGGCCGCGCACTGCGCCGTCACCGGCGTCTACACCAACAAGGCGCCCGGCGGCGTCGCCTACGCCTGCTCGTTCCGCATCACCGAGGCCGCCTACCTGGTCGAGCGCATGATCGACCTGCTGGCGGCCGAACTGGACACCGACCCCGCCGAGCTGCGGCTGCGCAACCTGCTGCGCTCCGAGCAGTTCCCGTACTCGTCGCCGACCGGCTGGGAGTACGACTCCGGCGACTACCCCCGCACGCTGCGCACCGCCATGGACATGGCCGGATACGACGCGCTGCGCGCCGAGCAGGCCGACCGGCGCGAGCGCGGCGACGGGCCTCTGATGGGCATCGGCATCAGCTTCTTCACCGAGGCGGTCGGCGCCGGCCCGCGCAAGCACATGGACATCCTCGGCCTCGGCATGGCCGACGGCGCCGAACTCCGCGTCCACCCCACCGGCAAGGCGGTCCTGCGCATCTCCGTCCAGACGCAGGGGCAGGGGCACGAGACGACGTTCGCGCAGATCGTCGCGCAGGAACTCGGCATCCCGTACGAGGACGTCGAGGTCGTGCACGGCGACACCGACCAGACGCCGTTCGGGCTCGGCACCTACGGTTCGCGGTCCACGCCGGTGTCGGGCGCGGCGACGGCGGTCGTCGCGCGGAAGGTGCGCGAGCGGGCCCGGATCGTCGCGGGCGCGATGCTGGAGGCGGCGCCCGAGGACCTCGAATGGACGCCGGGGCGGTGGGCCGTCCGCGGCGACCCGTCGTCCGGCGCGACCATGCAGGAGATCGCGATGGCCGCGCACGGCAGCCTGGAGCTGCCGGAGGGCGTGGAGGGCCACCTCGACGCGACCACCGTCTACAACCCGCCCAACCTCACCTACCCGTTCGGCGCCTACATCGCGGTCGTGGACGTCGACCCGGGCACCGGCAAGGTCACCGTCCGGCGGTTCATCGCGGTGGACGACTGCGGGGTCCGGATCAACCCGATGATCGTCGAGGGCCAGGTGCACGGCGGCCTCGCCGACGGGGTCGGGATGGCGCTCATGCAGGTCATGGCGTTCGACGAGGACGGCAACCACCTCGGCGCGTCGTTCATGGACTACCTGCTGCCGACGTCGATGGAGTGCCCGTCCTGGGAGCTGGGCGAGACCGTCACCCCGTCCCCGCACCATCCGCTCGGGGCCAAGGGCGTCGGCGAGTCCGCGACGGTCGGGTCGCCCGCCGCGATCGTCAACGCCGTCGTGGACGCGCTCCGGCCCTACGGCGTCCGGCACGCCGACATGCCGCTCACCCCGGCGAACGTCTGGCGCGTCATCCAGGGGCGGCCGTTCCGCACGGACCTGGCGATCCCATGACGGACAAGGCCCTGTCGACGAAAGGGGAGATCCTGCGCAGCGAGCGGACGCCCTACGTGCTCGCCACCGTCGTCCGCGCCGAGCGCCCGACGAGCGCGAAGACGGGCGACCGGGCGCTCGTGCTGCCCGACGGGACGCTGGAGGGGTTCGTCGGCGGCGAGTGCGCCGCGTCGGCGGTGCGCGACCAGGCGCTCCGGCTCCTCGAATCCGGCGAGTCGACCCTGCTGCGCATCACCCCGGGAGCCGGCGGCTCGCCGCTGGACGGGATGGTCACGGTCAGCAACCCGTGTCTGTCGGGCGGGACCCTCGACGTGTTCCTCGAAACGGTGATCCCGCCCGCCCTGGTCCACGTGCACGGGGACGGGCCGGTCGCCCGCGCGCTCGCCGAAGTCGGCCGCGCCGCCGGGTTCGACGCCCGCCCGGCCGGGGCCGCCGATCCGCCCGGCCCCGACGCGGCGGCCGTCGTGGTCGCCACCCACGGCCGGGACGAGGAGGCCATCCTCAAGGCCGCGCTGAACGCCGGGGTGCCCTACATCGGGCTGATCGCCAGCCGGAGGCGCGGCGCGGCGGTCACCTCGTCCCTCGACGGCGGTGATCGCGTGCACGCACCGGCGGGCTTGGACATCGGCGCCCGCACCGCTCCGGAGATCGCTCTGTCGGTCCTGGCGGAGATTTTGTCGCTCCGTCCCGTCCCGTCGCGCGCGGCCGTTCCAGCCGTTCGAGCCGTTCCAGCCGTTCCGGGCGAAGCCGGGGATGAGGTGCGTCACTGCCACCGAGGTTGACGGGCCGCCCCTACTAGAATTACGTTCGGTTTCCAGAAGCGGGCGGCCCGGAGGTGGCGGATGCAAGCGGCACGGCAGGCATGGCGGCGGCTCGAACCGGTGCACAGCATGATCTACTTCGTGCCCGAGGGCCCGGAGCGGTACGCCGCCCTCGGCCTGGACGCCCGATCCGGCTACTTCGCGTCCCGTTCGGCCGCCTTCGGGCGGGCGTCCGCGGAGATCGTCATCGCGACGTTCTACAACTTCCATCCCGCGATCGTCCGCCGCGCGCTTCCGGCGGCCTGGGACGCGGCGGCCCCGGAGCGGGTCCTCGCCGCCCGGACCGACGCCGCCGGCGCCGCGCTCCGCCGCGCGCAGATCCACCGGCTCCCGGCTCTGGAGGAGACCCTCGCCCTGGCGCGGCGCGCGGCCGAGGCGGCCCGCGACCAGGCCCACGGTCGGCCGCTCTTCGCCGCGCACGCCGCGCTGGCCTGGCCGGACGAGCCGATCCTCCAGCTCTGGTGGGCCCAGACCCTCCTGCGCGAGTTCCGCGGCGACGGGCACATCGCCGTCCTCACGGCGGAGGGCGTCACCCCGCTGGAGGCCCTCGTCCTGCACGGCGCGACCGGCACCGTCCCCACGCCGTTCCTCAAGGCCACCCGGGCCTGGCCGTCGGACGAATGGGAGGCGACCGCGGAGCGGCTGCGCGGCCGCGGCCTGCTGGACGGCGAATCCCTCACCACCGAGGGCAAGGACTTCCGCCGGCACATCGAGGACCGCACCGACGCCCTCGCCCTGCCCGCCTACTCCGTCCTGGGCGAGGAGGGCTGCGAGCGCCTCGCCGAACTGGCCCGCCCCTACGGCAGGGCCGTCGTGGACGCCGGTCTCCTGAATCCCGCGTAGCGACGGATCACCGCATGCCGTGACCCGGCCGGACAAATCCCCGGCAGGGTATCTGTCGGCGGTCCGCCCGGACGCGGAGGGCGCGCCCCCGCTAAGGTCGGCTGGGTCGGGACGCGCCGGTCCCGCCGATTCGCGAGGGGAAGTCCGCAGGTGTTCGAGTCTGTGCTCGTGGCGAACCGCGGCGAGATCGCCAGCCGGATCATCCGCACGGCACGCGCGATGGGGATCAAGGCCATCGCGGTGTACTCGGAGGCCGACGCCGGCCTGCCGTTCGTCGCCGAGGCGGACGAGGCCGTCCTGATCGGCCCCCCGAGTCCCGCACGCAGCTACCTCAACGTGCCCGCGGTCCTGGAGGCCGCGCGCCGGACGAACGCGCAGGCCGTCCACCCCGGCTACGGGTTCCTCGCCGAGGACGCCGAGTTCGCTCGTGCCGTGGCCGCCCAGGACCGCGTGTGGGTCGGTCCGCCGCCGCTCGCCGTCGCCCGGCTGAGCAACAAGATCAACTCACGGAACCTGATGAAGGAGGCGGGCGTCCCCGTCGCCCCCGGCGTGTGGGAGCCCGTCCCGGACGCCGGCGCCGCGGTCGAGGAGGCCGAGCGCATCGGCTACCCCGTGATGGTCAAGCCCGCCGTGAGCACCGGCGGCATCGGCATGGGCGTCGCCCGCGACGAGGAGACGCTGCGCAGGGCCTACGAGGCCGCCCGCACCCGCGCCGCCTGGCTGTTCCACCAGGACGACATCCTCCTCGAACGCTACGTGGAGGGCGCCCGGCACATCGAGGTGCAGATCTTCGGCCTCGCCGACGG
This sequence comes from Actinomadura sp. KC345, assembly GCF_004348515.1. GTDB lineage: Bacteria > Actinomycetota > Actinomycetes > Streptosporangiales > Streptosporangiaceae > Spirillospora. The sequence goes on from NZ_SMKH01000038.1 coordinate 30,862, forward strand.
AACCGTCGTGGCGCTCGGCGACCGGGACTGCTCCGTCCAGCGCCGCCGTGAGAAGGTCGCCGGCGAGACCCCGTCGCCCGGCGTCGGCCCGGCGCTCCGCGAGCGGATGCTCGCCGCCGCCGTCCGCGCCGGCGAGGCCGTCGGGTACCGCGGCGCCGGCACCGTCGAATGCCTCGTCGACCCCGCCGCGCAGGAGTTCTTTTTCCTGGAGATGGACACCCGCCTCCAGGCCGAGCACCGCGTCACCGAACTGGTCACCGGCATCGACCTCGTCGAGCAGCAGTTCCGCGTCGCCGCCGGCGAGCCCGTGTCGTTCACCGGCGCGGCGCCCCGCGGCCACGCCTTCGAGTTCCGCGTCCACGCCGAGGACCCGCAGCGGTTCTTCCCCGGCGCGGGCAAGATCAAGGTGTGGGAGGAGCCGGTGGGCGACGGCATCCGCATCGACGCCGGATACGCCGAGGGCGCCACCGTCACCACCCACTACGACCCGATGCTCGCCAAGCTGTGTGTCCACGGCGACGACCGCGACCACGCGCTGCGCCGGGCCCGCGCCGCCGTGGACGCCTTCCGCATCGAGGGGTTTCCGACGAACCTGCCCTTCCTGCGGGAACTGCTCGACCGCCCCGAGTTCGCGGACGGCACCTACGACACCGGTTCGGTGGGACGCATGCGGACCTCGGAGGTGGAGTGTTGAGCTACTGCGACCGCTGCGGGGAACCCGCCGCCGAGGGCGACCACGGCGCATGCCGCACCGCCCGCCGGATGGAGCCGCCGCGCTACTGCCCGCACTGCCGCCGCCGCATGGTCGTCCAGGTCACGCCGCTGGGCTGGACGGCCCGCTGCTCCGAGCACGGCGCGCTCGAACCGGGGGCCGTGCCCTAGACCGCGAGGGCGTAGGTGATCAGCTTCAGGCCGGGGACGGGCTCCCAGTCGCGGTCGGGGGTGCGGACGAAGCCCATGCGCTCGTACAGGCGGTGGGCGTCGTCCATGTTCCGCTGGGTCGACAGGCGCACGGCGGTGAGCCCGGCCGCGCGGGCGCGGTCGGTGCACGCGCGGACCATCGCCCGCCCCACGCCCTCGCCGCGCGCCTTCTCCCGGACGGCGAGCATCCGGAACTCGGCCTCGTCCGGCCCGGCGAGCTCGGCGTACGGGCTGCCGGGCGGGCAGTACGCGACCGCGCCGGCGACCTCGCCCGCGACCTCGGCGACGAGCAGGTCCGACTTTGCGGCGCGGTCGGCGGCGTCCCGGAGCGCGGCCACGTACGAAGACTCCGGCGACACCAGGCCGCCGGCCACGTAGACCTCGACGGTCAGCTCGCCGACCAGCGCGTACTCGTCCGGCCGGGCCGGGCGGACGATCACCGGGTCAGACACCGGTGGTCGTGCGGGGGTAGGAGACGTCCGGGTCGGTGGCGACGTTCACCAGGTACGGGACCCCGGAGCCGAGCGCGCGGCGCAGCGCGGGCCCGATCCCGTCCGGGCGGGTGACCAGCTCGCCGGCCCCGCCGAGCGCCCGCACGACCTCGTCGTAGCGGCAGTGCGGCTGGAGGTCGGCGGCCACGTCGTAGCCGTACAGCATGCGCATCGGGTGTTTCTCCAGCCCCCAGGATCCGTTGTTGCCCACGATCATGACGACCGGCAGGCGGTGCCGTACCAGGCTATCCACGTCCATGAGCGACAGTCCCGCGGCTCCGTCGCCGAGCAGCAGGACCACCTGGGCGGCCGGGCGGGCCAGCCGCGCGGCGATCGCGTAGCCGAGCCCGGTGCCGAGGCACCCGTAGGGACCGGGGTCGAGCCAGCCGCCCGGCCGCCGGGGCTCGACGTACTTGCCCGCGTAGGAGACGAAGTCGCCGCCGTCGCCGATCACCACCGCGTCGTCGTCGAGGACCCTGGACAGCTCCCCGTAGATCCGCAGCGGGTGGATCGGGTCGGCGGCGGACGCCAGCAGATCGATGTCGCCGGCGATGGCGGCGCAGGCCGCGTCGTACAGTCCCGCCCGCCAGTCCGCGTAGGCGGCCGGGGACACGCCCGCCTTCGCGCAGGCCGCGGCGAGGTCTCCGAACAGCGGGGACAGGTCCCCGGCCGCGGACCCGGCGAGGCGGAGGTGGGTCGCCAGCCGGCACGGCGCGTCCGCGAGGTGGACGACCTTGGCCGACCCGTCGCCGAACGAGCCGTAGCCGAGCCGAAAGTCCAGCGGCGTGCCCGCGACGATGACGAGGTCGGCGTCCCCGAACGCGGCGCCGCGGGCGCGGGTGACGAGCAGCTCGTGCCCGGCGGGCAGGATGCCGCGTCCCTGGCCGTTGGCGACCACCGGCAGCCGCAGCTCCTCGGCGAACTCGCGGGCGGCCTCGTCGGCGCCGTCCATCCACACGTCCGAGCCGAGCACCAGGACGGGGCGGCGCGCGGCCTTCAGCAGCGCGGCGACGCCGTCCAGCCGCTCCGGGTCGGCGGGCCGCTCCGGCGGCTCGGGGAGTCCCTCCTCGCGGGCCGGGCCCGCCGGGCCGAACAGGTGGTCCATGTGGACGTCGAGGAAGACCGGGCCGCGGTGCGGGGCGGCGGCCGTCGTGAAGGCGCGGGCGATGTCGGACGCGAGCGTGTCCGGCCCGCCCGCCGTCGCCGCCAGCTTGGTGACGGGCGCCAGAAGCGGCGGCTGGTCGAGTTCCTGCAGCGCGCCGGCGCCCCAGCGGCCCAGCGGGGCGCGCCCGCCGAGCACGACGACGGGGGACCCGTTGAAGTGGGCCGTCGTGATGCCGCTGACGCCGTTGGTGACGCCGGGACCCGCCGTCAGGACGGCCAGGCCGGTGCGGCGGGTGAGCCGCGCCGTGGCCTCGGCCGCGAACACCGCGGTCTGCTCGTGCCGGACGTCCAGGATGCGGGGCACCGCGTCCGCCTCCGTCTTGGCGTCGCTGTCGCCTACAGCGCCGTCGTACAGAGGGAAGACATGCCCGCCCGAGAGCGTGAACATCGTCTCCACACCGTGCCTGCGGATCTCCGCGATCGCCGTGTCACCACCGTGCCGCGCTCTCATGCACGCACCGTAACAAGCGATCGCTTGCCGCAGTAGTAGTTACGCTTCGCCTGGCGCGCCCGCGTCGTCGACACCCCGTCGGTCCGGCTGCGGCGGAAACGTCCCGACCTGTTCACCCCCGGCCCGGTCGGCACCAGTTCGCCCTGGGGATTCGTCAACGCGGCCAACACCGCGCCGCTGCCGTGGGGCGACCGGCTATTCGCGACCTGGGACGCCGGCCGCCCGGTGGAGGTCGACCCCGTCACGCTGGAGTTCGTCGCCGAGGTCGGGCACCGCGACGACTGGAAGCCCGCCATGGACCAGGCCGTCCTGCCGCTCGTCTCCACCACCGCCCACCCGGTGGTCGACCCCGAGCGCGGCTGCCTGTGGAGCATCAGCCGGGACGTGCTGACCGGCGCCGTCTCCGTGATCTGCTACGACGGGACCGGGAGCCGCGTCCAGCGCTGGGACGTCGAGAACGCCGTGCTCCCGCAGGCCACCCACACCATCACCCAGACCCGTGACTGGCTCGTCCTGGCCGACACCGCCTACAAGATCGACACCGAGGAGGTCTTCGGCGGCGAGCGGACCGTCGCCAACAACCCCGGCGGTCCCGTGCTGCTCATCCGCAAGGACGACCTGGTTCCGGGCCGCGGAACGGTCACCTGCAAGGAGGTCCGCATCGCGCCCGAGGTCAACCACTTCTACGCCCGTTACGACGACACCGACGGCGTCCAGGTCGTGATGGAGCACAGCGAAGGCGTGGACATCGGGATGTATCTGCGCGAGGACGACATCGACCTGTACGGACGTCCCGTCGACCCGGCCTTGCGCGGCATGTACTGCCACGGCATGACGCCCGCCCTCACGACCGTCCTGCAGTTCGACCCGGAGACCGGCCGAGTGCAGGAACGAGCGCGCGCCGGCGACCCCGAACGGTGGTGGCAGGCCGAACTGTCCGCCATCGACTGGTGCTTCGAAGGACAGACCGACCCGACCCGCCACCACCTCATCTACCTGGGTTTCCACCCAGAGGCCATCAACCAGCGCGCCATGCGCAACTACAAGGGCCGGATAGACCCGTCGCTGTTCCCCGCAGAAGAGACCCCGGCCGTCCTGGTCACCCACGACCGCGAAGACCTCAAGGCCCTGTCCGAGTGGACGTTCGCCCTGGACGACTACCCCACGTCGCCGTCGTTCGTCCCGCGCGGTCAGGGCGGCACCCGCTACGCGGGCGCGAACCCCGGCGGCCACGAGGGATACCTCATCGTGGCCGTCCACAACGACGACCGCTTCCGCATCGAACTCTTCGACGCCGCCGACGTGGCCCGAGGCCCCCTCGCCGTCCTGGCCCCACCGAGCGGGACGACGGTGCCCTTCCTCATCCACTCCGCCTGGATGCCCGAAGCCGTCCCGCCCCCAGACCTGGAACGCCTCAGCTTCGCCGACGACCTGGACGCCCGCCTAGACCGACTGGACCCCGCCCTGGCCGCCACCGCCCACGAGGTAGCCGCCGACCTGGACGCCCGCTAGGCGATACCCGCGACCGGGCCGAGAGGGGACGCTCCGCCGCCGCACCGCGTTCCCCGGACGGCCCGCTACAAAAACGCCCGCCGAAGACTGTGGGGTCCGGCCGCCGTCCCCGCCATGGCCCCGCGCTAGGGTCACGGCTTGTGAGTGTGCTCGTGGTGACAGGGACGTGTACGGGCGTCGGAAAGACCGTCGTCACCGCGGCGCTGGCCGCGGTCGCCGCCACGCGCGGCGCGTCCGTCGCCGTCGTCAAACCCGGCCAGACCGGTGCCGGCGACGGGGAGCGCGGCGACCTCGACGAGGTCCGGCGGCTCGCCGGCCTCGACGACGTGCACGAGTTCGCGCGCTTCCCCGACCCGCTGTCGCCCGCCGCCGCGGCCCGCCGCGCCGGAGTCCCGCCCGTCCGGCTGCCCGAGGTGGCCGAACGCGCCCGGGACCTGTCCGACGACCGCCGCCTGGTGCTGATCGAGGGCGCGGGCGGCCTCCTCGTCCGCTACGACGACGAGGGCACCACGATCGCCGACCTGGCCCGCTGGCTCGGCGCCGCCGCCGTCGTCGTGGCCCGCCCCGATCTCGGCACCCTCAACCACACCGCCCTCACGCTGGAGGCGATGGCGCACCGCGGCGTGCAACTCGCGGGCGTCGTCATCGGCGCGTGGCCGGACGGCCCGGACCTCGCGATGCGCAGCAACATCCGCGACCTGGAGACCATCGCGGCCCGGCCGCTGTCGGGCGCCATGCCCGCCGGCGCGGGCGCGCTCGACCCGGCGGAGTTCCTCCTGGCCGCGCACCGCGGCCTGGCCCCCTCGTTCGGCGGCGCCTTCGACGCCGCCGCGTTCCGCGACAGCTTCGGCCTCGACAAGGAGTAATACGTGACAGACATCCTCGACGTAGCCCGCCGTCAAGTCCTGGACGAGGGCAAGGGCCTGTCCGCCGCCCAGGTGCTCGAATGCCTGACCCTCCCGGACGACCGGCTGGAGGACCTCCTCGCGCTCGCCCACGAGGTCCGGATGCGCTGGTGCGGGCCCGAGGTCGAGGTCGAGGGCATCGTGTCGCTGAAGACCGGCGGCTGCCCCGAGGACTGCCACTTCTGCTCGCAGTCCGGCAAGTTCGAGTCGCCCGTCCGCTCGGTGTGGCTGAACATCCCCGAGCTGGTCGAGGCCGCCAGGGAGACCGCGAAGACCGGCGCCACCGAGTTCTGCATCGTCGCCGCCGTCCGCGGTCCGGACGAGCGCCTCATGGCGCAGGTCCGCGACGGCATCAAGGCCATCAACGACGCCGTAGAGATCAACATCGCCTGCTCGCTCGGCATGCTCACCCAGGAGCAGGTGGACGAGCTCACCGCGATGGGCGTCCACCGCTACAACCACAACCTGGAGACGGCCCGCTCCCACTTCCCGAACGTGGTCACCACCCACTCGTGGGAGGAGCGCTGGGACACCCTCCGCATGGTCAAGGACGCGGGAATGGAGGTGTGCTGCGGCGGCATCGTCGGCATGGGCGAGACCACCGAGCAGCGCGCCGAGTTCGCCGGCCAGCTCGCCGAACTCGAACCCGACGAGGTCCCGCTGAACTTCCTGGCGCCCCGCCCCGGCACCCCGTTCGCCGACCTCCCGCTGGTCGAGGGCTCCGACGCCCTCCGCACCATCGCCGCGTTCCGCCTGGCCCTGCCCCGCACCATCCTCCGCTACGCCGGCGGCCGCGAACTCACCCTCGGCGACCTCGGCACCCGCGAAGGAATGCTGGGCGGCATCAACGCCGTCATCGTCGGCAACTACCTGACCACCCTCGGCCGCCCCGCCGAAAAGGACCTGGAACTCCTCACCGACCTGAAAATGCCCATCAAGTCCCTGAGCCAGACCCTGTGAGGAGGTCACTGCCCCTTCCAGCGGCACCGGGGCCTGGCGCGAGGAGTCCGGTACGGGTGGACGAGGCGCGCCGTCGGTGGAGGTCAAGTCTTTCCTAGTGACCCGTTCTCATCTGTCCCAAGGCTTCCACTCGCTGGTGTCGATCTCGATGTCGAACGGGTCGGGGAGGTGGACGGTCTCACCGAACTCCCAGGACTCCTGGTGCAGGTATGCGGCCAGACCCTGGTCTGGGATGGAGTAGAGAATGGAGCGTCCGACCTTGGGGGAGCGGTCGACTAGGAGGTAGTAAGGGATCTCGGCCGCGGCGTAACCGTTCCACTTGTTGTTGCCGCGTCCCCGTGCGGTGGGTTGCTGGTCGTTCCCGGCGTTACCGTACGAGGTGACTTCCACGACCAGTTCGACCTGGTCGGGCACCAAGGTCCGTACTCCAGAGCGGCGCGCGGCCAGATACACGTCCTGGTCCACAATCATGAGATCCGGTACGTACCCGTCGCCCACGCCAACGAGGGACATCCCGGTCCCGTTGTCGGTCCGCCAGGGGAACTCGGGTCCGAGCGCACGGTTGAAGACCAGCACGATGTCGCCAGTGACGGCGTTGTGCGGGAGCCCGGGCGGTGGCGACACGACGACCTCTCCTCCGATGATCTCGATCCGGGATCCTTCGGGGGCGTCGACGTAATCATCGAGTTCACCGCGCACCCACAGGTTGTAGGGCGTGTCAGGCAACTCCGACAGTTCTTCCTTGGACAGGATTTTCACTTTGTGTGACTCCTCCCTCACGATCTGCTCCCGGTCATCGTAGAGAAGGGGTGCACCCAGCGTAGTCGCGTTCGTCGAACTTGTGGTCGAGAAGCGTGCGGGGTCGACTGGCAGAGGAGGGTGGGTCAGCGGCGGAGGCGGGTGATGAACTTGTAGCGGTCGCCTCGGTACAGGGACTGGGCCCATTCGACGGGCTGGCCGGTGGTGTCGAGGGCGTGGCGGGAGAGCAGGAGCATGGGGAGGCCCACGTCCACCCCGAGGAGCTGGGCGTCGTGGGGGGTGGCGAGGACGGTCTCGATCGTCTCCTCGGCCTCGGTGAGGTGGACGTCGTAGGCGGTGGCGAGCGTCTCGTAGAGG
>NZ_SMKH01000390.1 GCF_004348515.1 Actinomadura sp. KC345
GGGGGTGGGGCGTGGGCTCCGGTATTTTCGGCGTCCAATAACTGGTTGGTTACAGCGTGTTTGCGCCGGTGACGCTTTTGTGGGGTGGTGAATGTGCACTGACCGTGATGCGGCGGACACGGCGGTGGACTTGTGTGGGGTCTGAGCAATGCACTACGCATGTGCACCGCGGCTCTCCGGCTTCCCCTCACCGGATGAATACGGTCCGGTACGCAGAGCCCTGGAAGGTGATGGACGTGGACCCCCAGAAACTCAAGGACAATTTCGCGCTGGTGGGCGTGAACGGCGTCGACGTCGCGGAATATTTCTACGCCGACCTTTTCGCGCGTGAACCGCAGCTCAGGTCGATGTTCCCGGCGGCGATGGCCAAGCAGCACGAGGTACTGCTCGCCGCGCTGTCCCAGATCGTCTCGTCCGTCGACGACACCGACGCGCTCATCCCGTTCCTGCAGGACCTCGGCCGGCGCCACCACGGCTTCGGCGTCCTCGGCGACCACTACGCCCCGGTGGGCGCCAGCCTCCTGGCGACCCTCGCCTACTTCAGCGGCCCCGAATGGAACGCGGACCTCGAACGCGACTGGGCGGCCGCCTACGGCCTGGTCGCCAAGGTCATGACGGAGGCCGCGGCCGAGCCCGTCTCCTGAACCGGCCCCGGCTCCGCCGATATGGACGCACAACGCCTGAAAGCCAGCTTCGACCACGTCGCCGAGCAGGGCGACGCGGTCGCGCTGTTCTTCTACTCCGACCTCTTCGTCCGCAACCCGCACCTGCGCGACATGTTCCCGATCGGGATGAGCGGCCAGCGCGACAAGCTGCTGCGCGCCCTCGGGCACATCGTCTCCCAGGTCGACGATCTGCCCGGCCTCGTCCCGTTCCTCCAGCAGCTCGGCCGCGACCACCGCAAATTCGGGATCGTCGCCGAGCACTACCCGCACGTCGGCGCCAGCCTCCTGGCGACACTGCGGCACTTCTGCGGTTCCTCCTGGACGGAGGACGTCGAGGCCGACTGGAACGCCGCCTACAGCCTGGTCGCCAAGGTCATGCTGGAGGCCGCCGACGAGAACGCCCTCAGCAGCCCCCCGTGGTGGAACGGCCAGGTCATCGCCGTCGAGCGGCGCCGGTTCGACATCTGCGTCCTGCGCGTCCAGCCCGACCGGCCGCTGCCCTATCTCCCCGGGCAGTCGGTGGCGCTGGAGGTGCCGTCGCGCCTGCGGCACTGGCGGTACTACTCGATGGCCAACGCCCCGCGCCCCGACCATACGGTGGACTTCCACGTCCGGCTCGTGGACGGCGGCCCCGTGAGCCCCGTCCTGGTGCGCGGCACGGAGACCGGCGACCGGGTCCGGATGGGCGCGCCCATCGGCACGCTCACGCTGGACGAGGCATCCGGACGGGACGTGCTGCTCGTCGCGGGCAGCACCGGCCTGGCCCCGCTCAAGTCGATCCTGGAGCAGATCTCGCGCCGCTCCGTCCCTCCGCGCGTGCACCTGTTCTTCGGCGCCCGCACCACGGACGGCCTGTACGACCTTGAACACCTGGCCAAGCTGGCCGGCGAGTTCCCCTGGCTCACCGTCGTGCCCGCCGTGTCGGACGAGTCCGGCGGCCACGGCTTCTCCGCCCTGCTCCGGTCGGGGCATGCGGCGGGCGACGGCGAGGTCGAGCACGGGAACCTGTCGGACGTCGTGGCCAGGCACGGTCCATGGGACGGTCACGACGCCTACGTGTGCGGGCCGTCCGGGATGGTCGGGCACACCGTCGAGCAGCTCATGCGGCTCGGCGTCCCCCGTGATCGCATCAGGCTGGAAACCTTCGCAGACGCACAGAGGTGAGCGCGTTGAACTCCCCGAATCTTCCCGTCGTCTCCGAGGGCTCGCGGCTGACCCCCGGTGAGCTGCAGTCGGTGGTCTTCGCCCGCGCCGCCCTCGGCCGCCGCGGGTACGACGAGGAGCAGGTCCGCAACTTCCTGTCCTACGTCGAGCGGGAACTCGTCCAGATCTTCAACGACAAGGCCGCCCTCGCCAACGAGGTCGACCGGCTTCGCTCGCAGGCGGCCAAGGGCTCACCCGGCGTGATGGCGCCCGAGGACGCCCACTTCCAGGCCGTCCGGATCCTGTCGCAGGCCCAGCAGACCGCCGACCTGTACGTGGCGGACGCCGAGCGCTACACCCGCGAGCTGGCCCACGAGGCCAGGCTGCACCGGGAGGCGATCCTGTCCGACGCCAAGGGGCGCGCCGAACACCTGCTGGAGGACGCCCACCGCAAGGCCGCCGCGGTCGCCGACGCGGCCGTCCGCAACGCCGAGCAGGCCGCGCCTCCGCCCGTCGTCCGCGCGGAGTCCCTGCCGGACGACGAGCGCCGCTCGATGGAGCGCGAGATCGCCTACCTGCGCACCTACAGCGACGTCTACCGCACCCATCTCCGCTCCTACCTGGAGGCGCTCCTCCGGAACGTCGACGACTGGGAGAACTCCGAACGCGCCTCCCTGCCGCACTGATCTGCAGTGCCCTTGGCGGTCGGGCCCTGGGGCCCTCCCTTCGGCGGGCACTGCGTGCGATCGCTGCATCGCTCCGAACTCGCCTTGGCGGCTCGCTTCGCGATCAGGTTTCTCGCGAGCTCGAAACCTGCCTTCGGACGCGATCGCAGTGGTTCGGTTGTCGCGGGGTTGCTGTGGTGGCTGAAGTCGTCGTGTTCGGTTGTTGCGGTGTGTTGATCGCTGAGGGGGTTCCAGGGGGCTGGTCCGTGGGGTAGGGAGTCTCTGGAAAACTGGGGGCGCTATGGAATATCTGATCGTCATCGCCGCGCTGGCCGCCGTCGCACTGGTCGTCGGCGGCGTCATGCTGCTGCGGCCCGGTCGCGGAAGGCCGCGTCCGCCCGCTGAGCGACCCGCGGAACGGGTGGGGGGTGCGACCGACGCCGACGAGGCGGGCGGCGGCGCCACCACCATCGAGAAGGCGCCGCCGACGGAGGTGCCGCCGCCGCGGCCCACGGTGGAGATCGAGAAGCCGCCGCCCGGCGCGGGGCGGCTGGTGCGGCTGCGCGCCCGGCTCGCCCGCTCCCAGAACACCTTCGGCAAGACCCTCCTCGGCCTGCTGTCGCGCGAGACCCTCGACGACGACGCCTGGGAGGAGATCGAGGACACCCTCATCACCGCCGACATGGGCGCCGCCGTGGCCCGCCAGGTCACCGACGACCTGCGGACGCGGGTCCAGGTCCTCGGCACCCGGAGCGTGGACGAGGTCCGCGAGCTGCTCAAGGAGGAGCTCGTCAAGCAGATCGGCCCGGACCTGGACCGCTCCCTGCAGACCGAGACCGCCGGAGACCGCCCCGCGGTGATGATGGTCGTGGGCGTCAACGGCACCGGCAAGACCACCACCTGCGGCAAGCTCGGCCGCGTCCTCGTCGGCGACGGCAGGACCGTGCTCCTCGGCGCGGCCGACACCTTCCGCGCCGCCGCCGCCGACCAGCTGGAGACGTGGGGCAACCGGGTCGGGGCGCAGGTCGTCCGCAAGGAGGAGGGCGCCGATCCCGCCAGCGTCGCGTTCGACGCGGTCAAGCAGGGCATCGACACCAAGGTCGACGTGGTGATCGTCGACACCGCCGGGCGCCTGCACACCAAGACCGGGCTGATGGACGAGCTGGGCAAGGTCAAGCGCGTCGTGGAGAAGCAGGCCACGGTCGACGAGGTCCTGCTCGTCCTGGACGCGACGACCGGGCAGAACGGCATGCAGCAGGCCCGCGTCTTCGCCGAGGTCGTCAACGTCACGGGCGTCGTGCTGACCAAGCTGGACGGCACGGCGAAGGGCGGCATCGTCGTCCAGGTGCAGCGCGAGCTCGGCGTCCCGGTCAAGCTGGTGGGGCTGGGCGAGGGGCCGGACGATCTGGCGCCCTTCGAGCCCGAGGCCTTCGTCGACGCGATCCTAGGAGACTGACAAATCGGACCAATTCATGCCGAAATATGGCATGTGAGGTTTTGGAAACAGCGGTGAAACACCCCGGGGTCGGTTTTCACACCGGGGAAACGTAAGAGCCCCTCAGGTGAAACGGCCGCGCCGGAGTCTCTGAGCAGTCACGTTCCCCGGCGAGGAGGGACTCTCTCAGAGATGAAGATCGATAGCGGTAACACCGCGTGGATCCTGACGAGCGCGGCGCTCGTCCTGCTGATGACACCGGGCCTGGCCTTCTTCTACGGAGGGATGAGCCGGGCCAAGAGCGTGCTCAACATGATGATGATGAGCTTCGTCAGCATCGCCGTCGTCGGCATGGCGTGGGTCGTCTACGGCTGGTCCCTCGCCTTCACCTCCGGGGGCGGGCTCAGCTCGTTCATCGGCGGGTTCAGCGAATGGGGGCTGGTCGGCCTGGAGACGGCGGCCACCGCCGACGACGGCACCGGCATCCCGCAGCTGGTGTTCGTGGCCTTCCAGGCGACGTTCGCGATCATCACCGTCGCGCTCATCAGCGGCGCCGTCGCGGACCGTGCCAAGTTCGGGGCCTGGGTCGTGTTCACCCTGGTCTGGGTGACGCTCGTGTACTTCCCGATCGCCCACTGGGTCTGGTGGTCGGACGGCGAGGAGGGCGGTAAGGCAGGCTGGATCTTCGAACTCGGCGCCCTCGACTTCGCGGGCGGCACGGTCGTCCACATCAACGCGGGCATCGCGGCACTCGCCCTCGTGCTCGTCCTCGGCCGGCGCAAGGGCTGGCCGAAGGAGCCGATGCGCCCGCACAACCTGCCGTTCGTCCTCCTCGGCGCCGGTCTCCTGTGGTTCGGCTGGTTCGGGTTCAACGCCGGCTCCGCCGGGGCGGCCAACGAGATCGCGGCGATCTCGTTCGTCAACACGATCGCCGCGACCTGCGCCGCCGCGTTCGCCTGGATCGTCGTCGAGAAGCTGCGGGACGGCTCGTCCACCACGCTCGGCCTCGCGTCGGGCATCGTCGCCGGCCTGGTCGCCATCACGCCGGCCTGCGCGTTCGTCACCCCGCTCGGCGCCATCGCCATCGGCCTCATCGCCGGCGCCGTCTGCGCGTTCGCGGTCTCGCTCAAGTACAAGCTCGGCTACGACGACGCCCTCGACGTGGTCGGCGTCCACCTCGTCGGCGGCATCGTCGGCGCCCTGCTCATCGGATTCCTGGCCACCACGGCCGTCAACGACGGCGGGGCCGACGGCCTGCTCGCCGGCGGCGGCCTCTCGCTGCTCGGCAAGCAGGCGGTGGCCGTCCTGGCGACCCTCGCCTACTCGTTCGTGGTGACCTACGTGATCGCCAAGATCATCGACCTGGTCATGGGCTTCCGGGTCAGCGAGGACGACGAGGCCGCCGGAATCGACAGCACGGCGCACGCCGAGACCGCCTACGACTTCGGCACCATCCGGACGGGAGCGGGTTCCGGCGCCACCCTGGCCTCGGCCGCCGCGCCCGCACCGGCTGCCGAGGCCGGGGCGAACTCGGAGGGCACGGCCAAGAAGGTGGAGGCGTAAGCGATGAAGCTCATCACGGCGGTCATCAAGCCGTTCAAGCTGGACGAGGTCAAGAAGGCCCTGGAGACCTTCGGGGTCAGGGGCCTGACCGTCAGCGAGGCCAGCGGCTACGGCCGGCAGAAGGGCCACACCGAGGTCTACCGGGGCGCCGAGTACCAGGTCGACCTGGTGCCCAAGCTGCGCGTCGAGATCCTCGTCGACTCCGAGGACGCCGACGACATCATCGACGTCATCGTCAAGGCGGCCCGCACCGACAAGATCGGCGACGGAAAGGTCTGGGCCGTCCCGGTCGACACCGTCGTCCGCGTCCGCACCGGCGAGACCGGCCCGGAAGCCCTCTAGGCGCCCCGGTGTCCCTTCCGACCCCGCCCACCGGACGCGACCACCCTGCCGGACCGGGTCCCCGGGGGAAGCCGGGCCCGCCTGCCGAGCCGGAACTCCTCCGCGCCCCAGGCGAGCCCGGCGAACCAGGCGGGCTTAGCGAGCCGGGTGCGCC
>NZ_SMKH01000391.1 GCF_004348515.1 Actinomadura sp. KC345
CGGGTGGGGTTATGGCGAGGCGGGCAGGGGTTCATGGCGGCGATCGCGCAGATGCAGCGCGAAGCGGAGCGGGCGGAGGCGGCGCGGCGGCGGGCGGATGCATCCGCGCAGCGGGAGGCGGCGCGGGCGCAGGCCGCCTACGAGCGAGCACGGGCCGCCGACGAGAAGGAGCGCAAGCGCCTCTACGCCGAATCCCGGGCCGCTGAGGTCGCCGCGATGAACGAAGACCTCGCCCAGCGGCTGGAGGAACTGGATTCCATCCTGGTCTCGGGGCTTCTCACCGACACCCGGTTCGACCTCGACAAGCTCAAGGACAAACCGGATGTCGCGCCATTCAACCCTGGCCCCGCGGGCCACCCGGAGGCGCCGCCGCGCCCGGAGGCGTTCCTGCCGCCCCCGCCCTCGGGCCTGTCCAGGCTGGTGGGCGGGGCCCGGCACGAGGAGCAGGTCCGGCAAGGGCAGGCGAACTACCAGCGGGCCTGCGCCGAGCACGCCCAGCGCGAGCAGGCCCGCCAAGCCACGTTGGGCCGCCTCCAGCGAGAGCATGCCCGGCGGACGGCGGAGGCGGAGGAACGGACCCGGCGGCAGCACGCCGAGATCGAGACGCTGAAGCGGGAACTCGCGGCCGGGCGGCCCGACGCCGTCGTCGCCTACCTCGATCTGGTCTCGAACACCGTCTTCTACCCGGACGGGTTCCCGGCGCAATGGCGCATGGCGTACGTGCCCGAGTCCGCCCAACTCGTGGTGGAGTACGAGCTGCCGGGCATCGACGTCGTCCCGACCGTCAAGGCGCACCGGTACGTCAAGACCTCCGACTCCGTCACGGAGACCAAGCGCCCAGCCACGCAGATCAAGGCGCAGTACACCTCCGTCGTCAGTCAGGTGGCGCTGCGGGTCGTCCGCGACCTCTTCGAGAGCGACGCCGCCGGGCATGTCTCGACCATCGTCTTCAACGGCATGGTCAGCACCGTCGACGCGGCGACGGGACGTCCCGTCCGCCCGTGCCTGCTGACGCTGCGGACGACCAAGGAGACGTTCGCCGAACTCGACCTCGCCCGGGTCGATCCGGCGGCCTGCCTGAAGCACCTCGGCGCGGGCGTCTCCCGGAACACGGCGGAGCTCGCGCCCGTACGCCCGGTGCTGGAGTTCAGCATGGTCGACCCGCGGTTCGTCGAGGAGACCGACATCCTCGGCGACCTCGACGAGCGGCCCAACCTCCTCGAGATGACCCCGACCGAGTTCGAGGGGTTGATCCAGAACCTGTTCACCCGGATGGGGCTGGAGTCCCGGCAGACGAGACCGTCCCGGGACGGCGGCGTCGACTGCGTCGCCTACGACCCGCGGCCGATCATGGGCGGCAAGGTCGTCATCCAGGCGAAGCGCTACAGGAACACCGTCGGGGTCTCCGCCGTCCGCGACCTCTACGGGACGTTGCAGAACGAGGGCGCCTCCAAGGGCATCCTCGTCACGACCAGCGGCTACGGCCAGGCGTCCTTCGACTTCGCGAAGAACAAGCCCATCGAGCTCCTCGACGGCGCGAACCTGCTCTACCTCCTCCAGGAGCACGCCGGGGTGAACGCCCGCATCGAGGCGCCGGACGGCTGGCGCGACCCGGCCCCCGACAGCGCCGTCCCGGACAGGGCCGCCCCTACTGCGGGTGGGTGAGGCGGACGTAGCCGTAGGGGTTGAAGAAGAAGTCGTCTTCTTCGTAGCGGTCGCAGGCGGCGGTGCGCAGGATGTGGCGGGGGGCGTCCTCGGTCATGCGGAAGCCGGCGCCGTCCTCGATCTCCTGCGCGCGGGGGTCGGTCAGGAGGTAGATGGCCAGAACCTTAAGGTGCATGGCCAGCTCGGGGACGCCGTGCTCCGTCAGCTGTTCCTCGTCGACTTCGATCTCCACGTCGGGCGCGCCGAGCAGGTGCATGCCGCAGCTGTAGAGGACCTCGCCGTCGTAGATCGGGAGCTTCACCCAGGCGTTGACGAACACGGCGGCGAGTTCCTCGTCCTTGGCCTCGGCGGCCTGCTCGGCCAGGGCGAGCCAGCGGTCCCGGCCGTGGGCGGTTCCGCTGCTCTCGTTCTTCACCGCGGCGGCGCCGGAGCGCAGCAGCGCGGCCGTCGCCTCCAGCAGGCGCCGCGACGTGTCGGCGGCGAGACCCCGCGTCATCGGCGCGGACAGCAGGTAGCCCACGGAGTCGTGGGACTCCACCGCGTCCCGGTCCGCCTGCTCGAACCGCTCCCCGGCCATGCTCGCCTCGAACGCCTCCGGCATCCGGGGGTCGGGCTCGCCCGCGGAGTACTCGCGGTCGAGGACGAACCCGCCGTGCTCGGCGGCGATCCGTTCCATGTCCGCGAGCCCGAACCCGGAGCCGGAGCCGGAGCCGAGCACGCACAGGACATGGCGGGGGGTCACATCGGTCATCCCGGAACACTACCGGCCATGATCACTCCTTCGTGCCGGCTGCCTCCGATCGCCGGGACCGCAGCAGAAGGGCCGCCAGGGCGCCGAACCACGTGAACCCGATGGTGATGCTGACGCGTTGCCACAGGCCGTGGTAGGTGCCCGTGCCGGAGACGTCGTCGTACCGGTGAACGGCGATCATGAGGGTGGCCAGGGAGGTCACCGCGGTGACGACCGTATACCACGTCCACCGCCGGTGGCCGGGGTCGGCGGCGAGCCGGTAGGCGATCACCCCCATGGCGGCGGTCATCGAGATCCAGGTGGGGATCAGGTTGCCGTCGTGGACGACGCCGGCGGCGGTGGGGGCGACGCTTACCGTGCCGGGCGGATATCCGGGCTTGGGATCGGCGGCGAAGACCCCGGCCACGATGAGGCCCAGCCCGAACAGCGCCACCAGCAGCGGACCGGCCAAAGCGCCGCGTCCGGGCGGGAGGGCCCTGCGCAGTCCGGCGGCGAAGCCGAGGGTGAGCACGCCGGACAGGACGAAGTTCGTGATCATGACCCAGCCGCGGTCGCCGTTGGCCAGCTCGCTCCCGAAGTGGTGCAGCGCGTCGTAGTCCGGCCGGAGCACGCTCTCGACAGCAGTACGGCCGCGAACAGGGCGGGGCCGAATCCCCCGGTCAGCAGGGCCCGGGTCAACCGGTCGCGTTCCATGACGCTCCTTAGCGGTGATAACTCCTTAGCGCTGATAAGGGTAGCCCTAGCGCTGCTAAGGTGACAATCCGTGGAGGAGATGCGCGGGGACCACCGCGGCGCCCTGAACCGGGCGACCGTCGTCGAAGCGGCGTTGCGGCTGCTGGACGAGGTCGGGCTGGACGCGCTGAGCGTACGGCGGCTGGCCGCGGAACTGGGCGTCAAGTCACCGGCGCTCTACTGGCATTTCCGTAACAAGCAAGAGCTGCTGGACGAGATGTCCGAGGCCCTGCAGCTGTCGCAGGATCTGACCGGCCCCCGGTCCGGCGAGTCCTGGCGAGAGTGGCTGGCCCGCCGCGCCCGCGAACGGCGCCGGCTGCTGCTCCGCCACCGCGACGGCGCCCGGCTCATCTCCGGCACCGCCACCGGCCCGGCCGTGCTCGCCCGGTTCGACGCCGAGCTGGCCGTGCTCGTCCAGGCCGGGCTCAGCCCCGTCCAAGCCCTGCGGTCGGTGATGGCCATCGGCCACTACGTCACGGGGTTCGTGCTGGCGGAGCAGAGCGAGCACCAGGCGCAAGCGCCCGACTCCATGGCGCCCGGCCCGCTGGCCGAACGCGCACCGCACCTGGCCGCCGCCATCGGGGCGGGCGGCGACCCGCAGGGCGAGGACGCCTTCGAGCACGGTCTCCGGATGCTGGTCTCCGGCCTCGCCGGGCACGGGCGGTGACCCGCGGGCGAGGCCGGAGCGGGATCAGCGCCGCTCGTCCGCCGCGACGACCGGGGGGTCGATGCCGGCGGGTTCGGAGGCCGGGGCGCCGGTGTCCGGCTTCTCGACCGACAGGTGCGGGAGCAGCCGGTCCATCCAGGCGGGCAGCCACCAGTTGGACCGGCCCAGCACGTGCATCGCGGCCGGTACCAGGACGGTCCGCAGGATGAACGCGTCCAGGGCGACGGCCACAGCCAGGCCGACGCCGAACATCGCGATCACCCGCTGGCCGCCGAGGACGAAGGCGCAGAACACCGCGATCATGATGGCGGCCGCGGCCGTGATGACGCGGCCGGTCTCGGACTGCCCCACGATGACCGCGCGCCGGTTGTCCTTGGAGCGCACCCATTCCTCGTGCATCCGGCTGACGAGGAACACCTGGTAGTCCATCGACAGGCCGAACAGCACGGGCAGCATCAGGACCGGCAGGAACGGCTCGACCGGGCCGGTGCCCATGCCGACCAGGTCGGACACCCAACCCCACTGACGACGGCCAAGCGGTGCCGATGACACCAGCGGGCCAAGAGAGACATCGGTACTCCAAGGAATGGTCGGAAACGGGGATGAACAGGGCAGGCATGACGGTGCGACGCGGATAACCTGAACCGACGTTCACCATATATAGTGAACCATCGCTCATGTTGAGTCGGCAAGCACGAACCGGCGACGGGCCGGTGAGCCGGCGGGAACCGGGCGGCAGGAACCGAGCAGTCAGGAACGAGGCCGATGTCCGCAGAACACCGGTTGCGCGCCGACGCGGCACGCAACCGCGAGAGCATCCTCGGCGCCGCGCGAACGCTGTTCGCCGCTCAGGGCGCCTCCGTCGGCATGGACGAGATCGCGCGGGAGGCGGGCCTGGCCGTCGGCACGCTGTACCGCCACTTCCCGACCAAGCAGGATCTGCTCAACGCGATCGCCGCCGAGCTGGCGGACCGCATCTTCGGCGCCCTGGACGAGACGGTGGCCCGCATCGACGCGGGCGGCGACGCCATGCGGGAGCTGACCGTCCTCACCGAGCGCGTCAGCGTGGCGGCGGGCGAGGACCGCACGATCAAGGCCGCCATGAGCCGCCTCGGCCTTGAGGCGTCTCCCGAGCAGCAGCACAGGGCGGTCTCCGGGCTGGCGCGCATCGTCGAGGCCGGGCACGCGCAAGGGGCGTTCCACCCGGACGTGACGCCCGCCGACCTGATCGCGATGATGCACACCCTGCCCGGTGACGATCTGCCCGAGCCCGCCCGCCGGCGCTGGGTGCGGCTCATGCTGCGCGGTCTGGCCGCCCCTGAAGTGACGGACTGAGACCGGGTCTGGGCTCGCCCCGGACGAGGCGCACGGTTCCCGGGGTTGACCTCTAGTCAGGTTGAGGGCGCAGGGTTGGGGTGACGGTCTGGACCGGCCAGACCTTGTTTGGAGGAGCCATGTCCATCCAGCTCGACCACATCATCGTCCCGGCCCCGGACAAGAGGGCCTCGGCCGAGTTCCTGGCGCGCATCCTCGGGCTCGAGGCGGGTGCCCAGACCGGGCCGTTCATCCCGGTCACGACCGGGAACGGCGTCACGCTCGACTTCATGGACGCCGACGGGTTCCGGCCGCACCACTGCGCCTTCCTGGTGCCCGACGAGGAGTTCGACGGCATCTTCGCGAGGATCAAGGAGTCCGGCGCCCGCTACTACGCCCACCCGGACGGCTCCGGCGCGGGCGAGATCAACACGCGTGACGGCGGGCGCGGCGTCTACTTCACCGATCCCGGCGGTCACGCCATGGAGGTCCTCACCGTCCCGTACGGCGGCTGGGCCCCGGCGTCGGTCAGCGGTTGATCAGCTTGATCACCAGCTGCCCGACGGCGAGGTAGATCAGTGCCGCGAACCCGTAGTTCAGCACGACCCCGAGCTTGGCGTCCTCGGGGGTGAAGACATCCCCGAGGCCCAGGACGAGGACCTTCGCGACGTCGTAGATGCCGCTGACGAAGCCGTTGCCCTGGTTCGCCTCCGTGAGCACGAACAGGATGTGCAGCAGGAAGATCGCCACGACCAGGCCGACGACGAGGCGGATCACGTTGGCGACGGCCGAGCCGCCGTCGCGGCGGCGGGGGTCGCGCGGGTTC
>NZ_SMKH01000392.1 GCF_004348515.1 Actinomadura sp. KC345
GGTTAGGGCCAGGTGGAGGGTTAGGCGGTCTTGGCCGTTTGTCAGGGACAGGGTCGTGATCGCTTCTATGCGGCGCAGGCGGTGGTAGAGGGTCTGGCGGTGGATGTTCAGGGCTTGGGCTGTTTGCTGGACGTTGGCGGCCAGGTCCAGGTAGGTGCGGGCCGTTTCGGCTAGGGCGGGGTGGTTTCGCAGGGCCGTTGTGCCTTGGGTCTGGGTCGTCTGGGTCAGGGCCTCGTCGCCTGCGGTGTGGAGTAGGCGGAGGGCTCCCAGGGTCGTCCAGTCTCTTGTTTCGCCTGGGGCGGCTGTTCGGGCGGCTACGCGGGCTCGTAGCCAGCCCTCGTGGACGTGGGCCAGGGTGGGGCAGGGGGCGTAGAGGCCGGTCTGTACTTGGGTGTTGCGTTCCTCCAAAAGGCGGCGGGCGCGGTCGAGGGTGGTGGGGGTCGACGCCTCGGCCGGGATCAGCAGGACGTGGATCAGGTAGAGCCGCGGGACGTACTCGCCGCCCGAAAGGAGCGTCGCGAGGTACGAGCCGATGAACGGGATCGAGGCCAGGGCGCCTTCGAGGATGCGCAGGCCGGTGCCGGAGCGCAGGTCGTCCGGCAGAAAGTGGCCGAACAGGCCGTTCAGCATGACCAGCATCAACAGGGCGATCCCGATCAGCCAGGTGAGGCTCCGGGTTCTCCGGAACGCTCCGGTGAAGAAGCCGCGCACCAGGTGAGCGGTGATCGCCAGTGTGAAGATGACGGCCGCCCAGTGGTGGATCCCCCGCATCAGCGACCCGCGTACGTCGAAGCCGATGTGCAGCGTCGATGCGTAGGCCTCGCTCATCCGGACGCCCTGGAGCGGCCCGTAGGAGCCGTCGTACGTGACTTGCTCAAGGCTCGGGACGAAGAACAGCGCCAGGTAGGCGCCCGTCAGCAGGATGACGGCGAACGAGTACACGGCGAGTTCGCCGAGCAGGAAGCTCCAGTGGTCGGGGAACGCCTTCCGCAGGACGGAGGAGCCGAAGCGGTCGCCAGGGGCGCTCAGGGGCTTTGGGGGCGTGCCGGGGGAGGTCGCGCGGTCGCCGTGGCTCGCTGACACGGGATGACCCTACGTGTCGCCCGCCGTGTTCGGGGTGTCGCGCTGGGCGAGCACGGCGCTCATGGTCGTCTGACCTGGTGGTTCTTGGTGTAAATCCGGCCGAAGTCGGTCGAATGTCGACCTAGACTTTGCTCTCGGCCGTACCACGGGTCATGATTTGCCTCACACACGACACATAAGTAAGTAATTACCCCCTGTGTACGGCGCGCAACGCAGCGGGACGACTGCTGGGGAGGTTCTGTGGCGAACGACGGTTCGACCACTAACGGGCGCCCGTGGCCGGATCTGCCGAGGGAACTGGCAGATCACATGCGGCCTCACCTCGACGAGGTGGCGGACGACATGATCCAGGAGATCCAGACGCGCGTCAGGGAGTACGACCGTCCTGGGGACGGCTCCTACTCGGGGACACTCCGGCTCGCCGTCGAGCGGGTGCTCCACTACTTCGTGGACCGGGTCGCCGACCCTGGTCACGACTCCGCCCCGGTGGTGGACTTCTTCCGCGGCATCGGCCGCGGCGAGGCCGGTGAAGGGCGAAGCCTCGACGCCATGCAGAGCGCCATGCGGGTCGGCGGCATGATCGCCTGGCGGCGGCTCACCGAGGGCGCCGACGCCCTGGACGTCTCGCCGCGCACGCTCGGCGCCGTCGGCGAGGTGCTGATGGAGTTCCAGAACGAGCTGGCGCACGCGGCGGCCGAGGGGTTCTCGCAGGCCAAGGCCGCCGTCGCGGGCGAGATGCAGCGGCGGCGCAAGCGCCTGCTCGACCTGCTGTTCGCCGATCCGCCCGCCGCCCAGGAGGCGATCGCCGACCTCGCGGCGGCCGCCCACTGGCCCATCCCCCGGACGATCGCGGCGGTGGCGCTCGGACGGCACCACCAGGACGCCCGGCAGCCCGCCTTCCCGCCCGACGTCCTCGCCGACCTCACCCGCCGTACCCCGAGCCTGATCATCCCCGACCCCGACGGGCCGGGGCGCGCCAAGCTCGTCGACCGCGCGCTGGCCGGGACGCTCGCCGTCGTCGGCCCGACCGTCCCGCTGATGGAGGCGGCCCGGTCGATCCAGTGGGCCCGCAAGACGCTGTGCCTCGTCCAGCGCGGCGTGATCGAGGCGGAGAGCGGCGTGATCCGCAGCGTGGAGCACATGTCCACGCTGATCCTGTTCCAGGACGAGGGGCTCATCACCTCGCTGGCCGACCTGCGCCTCGCCCCGCTGGCGCACCTGCGTCCGAGCCAGCAGGACCGGCTCGCCGAGACGCTGCTGGCGTGGCTGCAGTCCGGCCGCAACGCCAACGAGGTCGCGATGCGGCTGCACGTCCACCCGCAGACGGTCCGCTACCGGCTGCGGCAGCTGGAGGAGCTGTTCGGCGACCAGCTCCTCGACCCGGATCTGCGCTTCGATCTGGAGATCGTGCTGCGTGCCCGCGCGCTGCTGGCCGACAACGCCGGCGAGCGCATGATCCAGCCGCCCCGGGCGGCCGTCGGGGACTCCGGGGAGGTCGTCACCTTCCGCCGGTCCTGACCGAGCCGGAATCCGTGCCGGGCCCGGCGGCCCCGGGCCCGGCACGGAGGCGTTCGGCGGTGGCGACGCGCTCGGCCAGCCGGGTCTGGGCGTCGCAGAGCAGCCACAGCTCGCCCTCGTCCGCCGCGACGATCTCCTCCAGGCAGCCGTTCAGGAGCTGGTAGTCCGTCAAGGGGGTGATACGGGTGGCCCGCAGGCCCCTGTCCGAGCGTTCGCCGTGCCAGCCGGGCAGGATGAGCGACATCGCGGGGGCTCCCTAGGTGGGCCTATGGTAGGTCTACCATAGGACGACCAAGCACCGGTCACAACGCGTTCGGCACAACCCCAAGAGGCAGCCGTCCGCCGTGGCGTCGGTACGGTGTGAGGTCAACGCACCCCACCCCCGGAGCAGGAACTGGCGATGCCGCGACCCCCCGCGAAGGCACAGGCGATCAGCAACGCGCTGGCCGCCCGGATCGTCGAGGGTGAACTCGAACCGGGCGCGTGGCTGCCGTCCGAGCGAGAGCTGGCGCGGCAGTACGGCGCCGACCGCTCGACCGTCCGGCGGGCGCTGCAGATGCTGGCCGAGCAGGGCCTCGTCCGGCTGCGGCACGGCGCGGGGACGCAGGTGCGGACGGCGCGGCGGGTGCGCCGCGCGGCGGCCGACATCACGCGGCAGGTCGGCTCGTGGCGCGGGTTCCACGTCTCGGCGCAGGAGGACGGCCGGACGCCGTTCACCCGGACGGCCGTCGGCGAGGTCGAGGCCGGCGAGCGCCTCGCGCCCCGTCTGGACGTGCCGCCCGGGACGCGGGTGCTGGAACGGGCGCGCGTCCAGGGTGTGGAGGGGGAGCCGCCCGTCCAGACGGCGACGACCTGGGTGATCCCCGAGATCGTCGAACGGATTCCGGTGCTGCGCGAGGTCGACACCGGTCCGGGCGGCATCTACTCGCGGCTGGAGGAGTCCGGCCTCCGCATCACGTTCGAGGAGTCGGTGACGTGCCGGCTGCCGTGCGCGGACGAGCAGGAGACGCTGGAGATCGGCCCTGACCAGCCCGTGCTCACGCTGTGGCGCCGCGCCTACGACCAGGATGGCCGCGTCGTCGAGGTCACCCACCGGGTGGTGGTCGGCGACCGGCACGAACTCGTCTACCGCTACGGGTCGGGAGCCTGACCATGACTGACGCCGAAGAGCCGGTGAACGCCGGCGGCGAGCCCGCGGTCCGCCAGGTCGGTACGCGCGTCGTCTACGAGAACCCCTGGATGGTCGTCCGGGAGGACGACGTCGAGCGCCTGGACGGCTCGCGCGGCATCTACGGGGTCGTGGATAAACCCGACTTCGTCCTGGTCATCCCCCTCGACGGGGACGGGTTCCATCTCGTCGAGGAGTACCGGTACCCGATCGGGATGCGCACCTGGAACTTCCCGCAGGGCTCCCTCCCCAGGCGGCAGGACGCCGACCCGGAGGAACTGGCCCGCCTCGAACTCGCCCAGGAGACCGGCCTCCGCGCCGGGACGCTGAAGCACCTCGGCTACCTGCACTGCTCGCACGGGACGAGCGGGCAGGGCTTCAACGTCTTCGTCGCGTCCGACCTGCGGGCGGGGGAGACCGACCGGGAGATCGAGGAGCAGGACATGCGGCAGAAGTGGTTCTCCATGGACGAGTTCAAGGGGCTCGTGCGGGAGGGCCGGATCACCGACGACTCGACCCTCGCCGCGTTCGCCCTGCTCACCATGGACGGTTCACGATGAGCCGTCCATGGCGAAGCAGCTGACGGAGTCGTCCGGGGGACGCCGGTTCAGGATCTCGCGCGCCCGGCTGCGCGCATGGTTGGCGCCCAAGGCGGGTTCGTCCTCGCGCAGGTCCGCGGCGATGCCGTGCAGCGCGCAGGACCGCTGCGGTTCGGGCAGCCGGTCCAGCGCCGGGACGGCGTCGGCGGACAGGTCCCGCAGGTAGTAGGTGTCGAGCTTGCCGGTCTCCTCGTAGCGCTCGACGTTGTGCTCGGCGATGAACCCGTCCGGGTTGACCGACACCAGCGCGATCATCGCGATCGCGCCGCTCGCCGCGACCATCCGCGGCAGCCAGGCGACCCGCCCCTTCACCACGCCCGCGACCGCGACCAGCACGACCACGAACCCGAGCCACAGCTCGAACGCGTGGACCCACAGCCGCAGCCGCGTCCAGCCGAAGGTCTCCTCGTACAGGTAGAGGCGGCGCAGCGCGACGGCGACGACGACGATGGTCAGCGCGCACAGCAGCCCGAGCAGGGCGCGTACGGCGACGCGGTCGGCCCGCGCGGCGGACGGCGCGTACCGCATCGCGGCGGCGACGACCACGAGGACGAGGACCGTCACGATCACCAGCTGGAAGAAGCCCTCCCGCGCGTACTCGGCGTAGGTGAGGCCGGTCGAGCGGAGGAGCTCGTCCTTGTCGTCGGCCAGGAACATCCGGGCCTGGATCGCGCAGAACAGCAGGAACAGCAGGTCCAGCGCGGCGATCGGCACGACCCAGGACCAGCGCCCGGCGGGTTCCGCCGGATCGGGGTTCAGCAGCCGCAGCGGCGGCGGCGCCTGCGCGAGGAACGCGCCGGCGCAGGCCAGCACGAGCGTCGCGGCGCCCGCGAACACGTACAGGACGACGGACCCCGCGGAGACCTCGGGGGCGAGACCGGCGGCGAGGTCGCCGAACGCCGCGTCCGCCCCGATGAACAGGCCGCCGAACACCACCAGCAGCACGGTCACGATCAGGCCCGTCCGGATCGCGGGCCAGGCGCTGCCCCGCCCCCGCGACGCCGCGCGGTACGTGCCGCGCGCCGCCCACGGGATCATGTAGCCGCTCGCCGGCACGACCGCGAGCCCTCCGCCGATGACCTCCGCCCAGGACCGTCCGCCGCACACCGCGTACGAGCCGGTGGCGACGGCGAGCGCCAGCGCCGACACGACGATCCAGTCCGCGTCACGGATCGCCGGCGTCGCCGACAGGAGCACCGCGAGCAGCAGGAACACGCCGCCGGTCAGGTTGAAGCGCCAGCCGCCCCTGGAGGACCGGGCCCGGACGAGGCGCCCCGCCGACCACGCCGACGCTCCCGCCACGTACGCGACGGCGGCGGCCGCGATGAGCAGCCCCACGCCGAACCGCCCGGAGCGCAGCGACGGCCCCACCGTCACCGCGCCGATCACCGCGGCGATGGCCGCCCCCGCGGCGAGCGCCGGCGACATCGGCAGCGGAGGCCGCTTCCATGCCGCGATGGCCCGATCGAGCTTGGTCGGCGTGTACTGGATCGGAGGCGGCGGAGGAGGGGACGGCCGCCGATGACCCGCGGGCCGCGCCATGCCCCGGTCGGGCCGCTGCCACT
>NZ_SMKH01000393.1 GCF_004348515.1 Actinomadura sp. KC345
GATGCCCCTCACCGCCCCCACTACCGGACAAGGTCTGGATCAACCCGCCACCCGAAGCACTCCAGAACGACAACGAGACACAAACCGCTCAAGTGGCCTGACGTCTCATCAGGTTTGACAGGTTCCGAGCGCCAGAGCACACGGTGATGGCACAGGCGTGCCCTCTTGCCCGGCCACAGCATCTTCCATCGCCGCTGCCCGGAGCGGGATACCGGTCGAGAGGCGAGCGGTCCGTTCGGTAATTGTTCCGGGCGGTTCACGCCTCTTGGTCCGCTGGCCGGCAGGGCAACTCATCATCTCTTGACGATAACCCCTTCATTGCTGTGAGTAACTGTTCGGCTGCGTAGTGTCGGGGAATTTTGCTGGATGACCCGACCCAAGAAACGCGAGGGACAGAAGATGCTTCTGCCACGGATGGCCGCCGTCGCGGGCGCCGCCGTCGCGGGCGCCGTCGTCGTGACCGCGATGACGGCGCCCGCCCACGCCGCGCCCGCTCCCACCTACGCCTACACCTGCGACCGGACCTTCACCGGGAACAAGCACCGGGGGATGGGCTGGCTGAACTGCGCCGCCCCGCCGGAGGCACCCCGCAGCGGTCCGATCGACGGCACCTTCCTGATCCAGTCGAGGGAAGGCTCCGGCCCCAAGCTGAAGTGCACGAAACGGCCGCCGGACTACTTCCCGGCCGGGCACGCGAACCTGCCCGAAAGCGTCACCGGGACCTACTGCAAGCCCCTCTGAACCCGCGCCACAGCGCGGACCCGCGCCACAGCGCGGGTCCGCGCCCCGACGACTCATGACGGCACGATGGAAGGCAGGCCGATGACCCCATCGCAAGGCCAGGACGAGCGGATGGTCACCAAGGACACCGAATCGTTCATCCAGGGCGGCGAGCAAGGCGAGAAAGCCCGCGCGAAGGTGTGGGAGAAGCGTCCGCATCGCACCACGCCGGGGCGGGATCCCAAGGCCCGTGAGCTGCACGTGTGCATGGGGCTGAACTCCTGCGCCGGCCTCGGGCGCGACGGCACCGGCTGGATGGCCGGCACCGGCCAGTGCGCCACGGTCTTCCACGAGTGCCACGGCGCCAACGAGTGCCGAGGCCAGGGCGGCTGCGGCTACACCGGCCACGAGGCCGAGCAGGCCATCCCCGGCGCCCAGCACTGCCGCTACTCCGGCAGCTGCGCCAGCCCGATCAACATCAGCCGGGTGCACGCCGCCGGGCCCTTCCGGGGCACCAGCGTGTGGAAGCGCGCCCGCAAGGTGTTCGAGCAGCGCATGTACGAGGCGGGCGTCCCATTCGGCCCGTCGCCGGGCGAGGGGTACCCCGACGACCTGGTCCCCTCGTACGAGCCCGGCCGTGTCGAGGAGCTGAAGAGGCAGTGACGGCCGCTCCCTCTTGCACTGCGGGCGACCGGGACGCGGCGGCGGGCTCCCGGCTGGGGCTGGGGTTGGGGCTGCGATCCTCGCACCTGCCGCACGTGCTGTCGGCGTGGCCGCCGGTGGAGTGGTTCGAGATCATCTCCGAGAACTTCATGGACTCCGGCGGCTACCCGCGCCACGCCCTGGACCGGATCGCCGAGCGCTACCCGGTGGTGATGCACGGGGTGTCGATGTCGGTCGGCGGCACCGATCCTCTGGACATGGACTACCTGCACCGGCTGCGGCGCCTAGCCGGCTCGATCGGGGCGCGCTGGGTGTCGGACCACGTGTGCTTCACGGGCGTGGCCGGGGTGAACACCCACGAGCTGCTGCCGATCCCGTTCACCGAGCGGTCCCTGCGGCACCTGGCCCGGCGCGTCCGCGTCGTCCAGGACGTCCTGGAACGGCCCCTGGTGCTGGAGAACCCCAGCACCTACGCCGCCTTCGCCCACGCGACGATGCCCGAATGGGAGTTCCTGGCGCGCCTGTGCGAGGAGACCGGATGCCGTCTGCTGCTGGACGTCAACAACGTCTTCGTCTCCGCGACCAACCACGGCTTCGACCCCGAGGAGTACATCCGGGCACTGCCCCACGACCGGATCGCGCAGATCCACCTGGCGGGCTCCGCCGACAAGGGGACCCACCTGATCGACACCCATGACCGGCCCGTCGCCCCGCCGGTGTGGCACCTGTACCGGCTCGCCACCGCCCTCAGCGGCCCCGTTCCGACGCTGCTGGAGTGGGACGACCGCCTTCCCCCGTTCCCCGAGCTGCTCGCCGAACTCCACAAGGCCCGCCGATACCTCGGCACGCCCGCTTCCGACGTCGGCCGAAGCGACACAACGGCCCCGGCGTCCATCACGGCCGCCCGCCCCGCCGTCCCTGACCAGGCTCCATCGCTGGCGGCGGCCCAGCGCTGGCTGCGCGACGCCATCGTCGCCCCCGCCGGACCCGCCGGGGCGGCCGCCGCGATGCTGGCGGACGCACCGCCGCTCAGCGCCGAGCGGCGCCTGGACATCTACCGGCACGGCTACCGCGAACGGCTGCTGGAGACGATGCGCCACCAGTACCCGGCGCTGCGGGTCCTGCTCGGCGCGCAGCTGTTCGACGAGTTCGCCGCGGACTACCTGGACGCCCGTCCGTCCCGCGGCTACACCCTGGCGCGGCTGGGTGAGGGGTTCGCCGACCACCTCGACGCCTGCCGGCCCGACCGCGCGTCGGCACGCGAGCCGTGGATCGACATCATGATCGACCTGGTGCGGTACGAACACGCCTTCGCACAGGTCATCGACGGCCCCGGCCTGGAAGGCCGGGCAGGACCGCCGGTGCCGCCCGCCGGAACCCTGACGGCGACGGCCGCCCCCTGCCTGCGGCTGCTGCGGACCTGCGCGCCGGTGCACCACTACCACGCCGACGTCCGCCGGGACCTGCGCCCGGCGCCGCCCACGCCCGAACCGACATACCTGGTGCTGTTCCGGCGCGACTACCGCGTCATCACCACACCGCTCTCCGCCGACGCCTTCGCCCTGCTGGACGCCCTGACGCAAGGGGAGTCCCTCGAACGCGCGGCCGCCGCCGGCCCGATCGACCTCGGCCAGGCCCACCGCCACCTGCGCGACTGGGCCGCCCGCGGCTGGGTCGCACCGCCCGCATCCAGCGCCCTCAAGGAGACCACACCGTGAGCAACGACGCTCCTGCTTCCGACGGCGGCCAGAACCTGCCGACGATCCTGACCACCAATCCGGTGGACGCCACCAAGGGCGTCACCACCAAGGACGACCTGCGCAACCATCTGATCCAGGCCGCGGCCGTGGAGACCCAGACCATTCCCATGTACCTGTACGCCATGTACTCGATCGCCGGCCAGGGACACTCCCGCTGGGATCCCGGCATGGGAGCCCAGCGCCTGATCCGCAGCATCGTCATCGAGGAGATGCTCCATCTGTGCCTGGTGCGCAACATTTTGGTGGCGCTGGGCTTCGGCGACAAGGTGAAGTTCTACGACGAGGACTTCCTGCCCGACTACCCCGAGTACATGCTGCACCGCTACCCGCCGCTGCTGCTGCGGCTGAGCCGCTGCGACAGGGCACTCGTCCGAAAGGTCTTCATGGAGTTCGAACGCCCCCGCCCCGCAAAGGGCGAGGGCGCACCTGGCAAGGGTCAGTACTCCACCATCGGCGTTTTCTACAAGTCCATCTGCGCGGGCTTGAAAAAGCTCAACGACCAGTACGGCGAGGCCCTGTGGGCCAACAACCGCCCCGAACTGCAGTACACCGCCGCCTACTGGAACAAGGACGGCGGCGGGGACACCCTCCTGGTCGAGGACCTGAAGACCGCCGACCAGGCACTGAAGATGATCATCGATCAAGGGGAGGGGGCCGAGCAGGTCAACCCGTCGGTGCCGATCGACCCGCTCTACCCCAGGCCCGGCCTGGACGAGCTGCCGCACTACACCAAGTTCCAGCGCATCGCCGACGGGATCGAACCGATCGGCCCGACCTGGAAGGTCCCCACCGACCCCAAAGGCGCCCAGTACATCGACGACAAAGCGGCCACCAGCATCAACAAGCTGTTCAACGCGGCGTACTGCTACGTGCTCCACCTGATCGACGTCCTCTACACCACCCCCTCGACCGACGTCGTCCGGGGACAGCGCAGTAAGCGCTACGGATACGAGCGGCAGTTCGTCTCCGCCATGCAGGGGCTGCTGGCCAACATCGCCGAGATCATGGTGGACACCCCCTTCAAAACCGGCCCGCTGGCCGACCGCAAGCTCCAGATCGCCCCGACCTTCGAATACGTGCGACTGCCTTCCGAGGACAAGAAAAAGCACCTCATCAAGCTGTGCGACGAGGCCATTCCCCACTTCCCGCAACTGGGCGGCGACAACAGCGTCCGCTGGCTGCTGGACGAGATGCCCGACGTCTGACCGAAGCGGCCGGGCGGTGCGACCCACCATGCGGAACCAAGACCGCGAAGCACCGCCCCGGCCCAGGGCAGGCGCCAGGGAACGCCACGACATCCCGGTCGCTTCGGCTGTACTTTCAAGCCGCGAGCCGAGCTGTCCTAGGCCGGCAAGCGCCTACGTCACGGACCTGGCGACGATGTGGATTCTCTGCGCCTGCTCGCCCGGCGCGCCGCTGCTCCTCCAATCACAGGACTATGGCCGTTCTGGTGGCCCGCGCATGGCAGGGCCGGCCCCGGTCCCGGCCATGGCCGGTCTTGCCCAACGAGCAGCACGCCTATGACAACTCCTTCCAAGTACGCCTGCGCCGGATCGGAAGCATCCACGACCCGATGACGTGTTCGGCCGCTCTCATAGCCCCGCTTTTTCGACTGACCGAACCCGGGGCGCTCGCCTGCAGGTGGCGGGTATCGTCTCGGTGAGCATTGCCCGTGACGACCAGGCCCCACGCGGCCCATAGGCCCATCCCTTGGACCACTCAACCCGGATAAGGGCGAGAGGCGGCCGGAAAACACAGAACATGCGCCGTTCCAGTTCCGTGAAGAAGGTGGCATGGGCAAGGGAGCCGGGAAGGGTGGCCACGTTGATCCACAGCGCAGTGTCGAAGTTGGGGTTGTCAGGGTCGGGAGCGCACGCGGCCAGAGAAGGCGATGGGTCCAGGCCCGTCACCCTGAGCTCGACCGGGCCGTTCACCGGATAAAGGCCGCGCTCCTTGTAATCGTTGAGAAGCGACCGGTATATGTCGGCGAACCTGCTCGCAGCCTCGCCCAGATCCGCACGACGCGTCAGCACCGTCCATCCACCAAGGGAATAGCGCAGCATGGACGGCTTGGCATACAGCAGCACGTTTTTGGAAGGCCCGACCAGATCACCCGCCCCTGTCGCCGCAAGGCCCCAGGTGATGGCCGCGTGCTGCGCCTCGACGAGTTCGGGTGCCAGTTCCGGCCGACCCTTGACGATCCGTGCGGTCAGGTCCGCGACCGGACCAGGGATGTTGTCGGAGAACGGATAGTTGTAAGGCTGGACCGCCGGTCGCGAAAACGACTGCCCCCATGAGGGAGTCCAGGTTTTCACCCAGGTCCGATCGATGTAGGGAAACCAGAGGACCTCCACTCGTCCGGCCGCGTCGACCAGCTCTGCCAGGCCCCGACCGACGACCTCACGCGCGCGTGCCGAAACGTCGCTGACGCAGCGCAGCCACGTGTCCCGCTCGACGCAGAGGGTCACGTCCACCACGAAGGCTCGTCCAAGGTGGGCGAGGTGGGGGCGGAAGTCCGGGTCTCCTCGCTCAGCAGTGAACGGAACGTACCGCCCGGCATCCCGGTCCCATCCGATGGCCGTGAAGGAGCCGACCAGCGCTCCCATAGACCCATAGGACGGACCGGAACCTGTCAAACCGGATGAGACGTCAGGCCACGTGGGTGGTTTGTGGCTTGTTGTCGGTCTGGGGTTGGGGTGGCGGGTTGATCCAGACCTTGTCCGGTAGCGGGGGCGGTGAGGGGCGCCGGC
>NZ_SMKH01000394.1 GCF_004348515.1 Actinomadura sp. KC345
GGTGCCGGCGGGCGGGCGGCACGCGGAGGGGAGGCGCTAGATGGACCACGGGCTCGTCAAACGCCTCCGCCAGGAGGTCGGGGACCGGCTGGCGCAGCAGCGCCGGCTGGACGCGGCGAACGGGCTGCCGCCCATGTCCGGGGAGGACGAGCGGCAGTTCGCCCGCGCGCTCATCGGCCAGGTGCTCGAAGAGTTCGCGCGGGGCGAGATCACGTCCGGGCGCCGCCCGCCGAACGCCGAGGAGGAGGAGGCGCTCGCGGCGGGGGTGCACGCGGCGCTGTTCGGGGTGGGCCGGCTCCAGCCGCTGCTGGAGGACCCCGAGATCGAGAACATCGACGTCAACGGCTGCGACCGCGTGTTCATCGGCTACGCCGACGGGCGCGAGGTGATGGGCGAGCCGGTCGCCGAGAGCGACGAGGAGCTGGTCGAGCTGATCCAGATCCTCGCCGCCTACAGCGGGCTGTCGTCGCGTCCCTTCGACACCGCGAACCCGCAGCTCGACCTGCGGCTGCCGGACGGCTCCCGGCTGTCGGCGGTGATGGACGTGACGGTGCGGCCGGCGCTGTCGATCCGGCGGGCGCGGCTCGGCAAGGTCTTCCTGGCCGACCTGGTCGGGAACGGCACGTTCACCCAGGAGATCGGGCAGTTCTTCCGCGCGGCGGTGCTCGCCCGCAAGAACATCATGATCGCCGGGGCGACCAACGCCGGGAAGACGACGCTGCTGCGCGCCGTCGCGAACGAGATCCCGGCGAGCGAGCGGCTCATCACGGTCGAGCGCGCCCTCGAACTCGGCCTGGACGCCTTCCCCGAGCTGCACCCCAACTGCATCGCGTTCGAGCAGCGGCTGCCGAACTCCGAGGGGCAGGGCGCGATCACGATGGCGGAGCTGGTCCGCCGGTCGCTGCGCATGAACCCGTCCCGCGTGATCGTCGGCGAGGTGCTCGGCGACGAGATCGTCACGATGCTGAACGCGATGACGCAGGGCAACGACGGGTCGCTGTCGACGATCCACGCGAACTCGTCGGTGGAGGTCTTCAACCGCATCGCGACGTACGCGATCCAGTCGGACGAGCGGCTGCCGGTCGAGGCGACCCACATGCTGATCGCGGGCGCGATCGACTTCGTCGTGTTCATCGAGAAGCGCAACGAGTACGCCTCCGGAGGGCGCCTGCGGCGGTACGTCGCCAGCGTCCGGGAGGTCACCGGCGTGGACGGGCGGGTCATGTCGTCGGAGGTGTTCGCGCTCGGTCCCGGCGGGTACGCGGTGCCGGCCGCCCCGATCGCGTGCGCCGCCGAACTCGCCGACCACGGCTACGACCCGTCCGGAGGCGTCTGGTGAACGCCGTCCTCGTGAACGGGGGAGCGCGCTGATGTTCGCGCCGGACGTGCTCCTCGCCATCGCCGCGGGCGCGGTGGTGGGCGGCGGGCTGCTCCTGCTGGTCGTCGCGCTGCGCGGGCTGCCGCCGCGGTCCATGCCCGGGCGGCGGCAGATGCGGGGGCGCAGCCGCGAGGAGCTGGTCAGGACGTTCACGACCCGCACCGCCGTGGCCGTCATCGCCGGCGTCCTCGTGCTGATCGTGACGCGCTGGCCGATCGCCGCCGCGGGGACCGGCGCGCTCGTGCTCACCTGGAACGGCCTGGCGGGCGGCGCCGCCGAGGAGCGCAAGGGGATGGCGCGGCTGGAGGCCCTGGCCGGCTGGACGGAGTCGCTGCGCGACACCATCGCGGGCGCCGTCGGCCTCGAACAGGCGATCCCCGCGTCGCAGCGCGCCGCCGCGCCCGCCCTGCAGCAGCCGCTCCGCGGGCTGGTCGACCGGCTGCACACCCGCGTGCCGATGCCGGAGGCGCTGCGCCGGTTCGCCGACGACCTCGACGACCCGTCCGCCGACCTGGTGATCGCGGCGCTGATCCTGAACGCCAAGCTCCGCGGTCCCGGCCTGCGCGACATGCTCAGCGCGCTCGCCACCTCCGCCCGCGCCGAGCTGGACATGCGGCGCCGCGTGGAGGCCGACCGGCGCTCCACCCGGCGCAGCGTCCGGATCGTCGTCGCCGTCTCCGTCGGGACGGCCCTCGCCCTCGCGGTGTTCAACCACTCCTACGTCGAGCCGTACGACGACCTTCTCGGCCAGCTCGTGCTGTGCATCGTCGTCGCGCTGTACGGGGCGGCGTTCCTGTGGCTGCGCCGGCTGTCGAAGTACGAGCTGCCGGGACGGTTCCTCAGCGAGCCGCGCAGGGCGGCCCAGCCCGGCGTGCCCGGCGAGGTGCCGAGCACCGTGGCGGGCTGGCAGGGCGGCGGGTCCGGCGCGGACGGCCCGCAGGAGCTCCCGCTGCGCGGCCCGCACGCCGTCGACACCAGAGGGGACGCGGGAGGGGGTGGCGCCCCGTGAACGGCGCGATGATCGCGGGCGCGGTCGTCGGCCTCGGCCTGTACGTCCTCGTCCGGGCGCTGTTCCCGCCGCGGCCCGGCCTCGCCGCCCGGATGGCCGCGCTCGACGCGGCCCGCCGCCGCGACATCGAAGAGCAGCAGGTCGGGCGGATGTCCCCCACGCTGGAGCGGGTGGGCGGGCTGCGCGCCAGGCTCGGCCGGGAGCTGGCGCGGCTCTGCGAGTCGCGCGGCTGGAAGCTGCGCTCGGTCCGCGCCGACCTCGCGATCACCGAGCGGTCGCTGGAGGCGTTCCTGGCGACGAAGTTCCTGCTGCCCGCCGCCGCGCTGCTGTTCATCCCGCTGATCGCCGCGTACTTCGCGCTGCTCGGGCTCGGCTCGTCCGTCGCCGTGCCCGTGTGGATCTGCATCCTGTTCGCCGCCGTGTTCTTCTTCTTTCCCGACATGCAGCTCCGCCAGGAGGCGCAGGCCCGCAGGCAGGACTTCCGGCACGTCGTCGGCGCGTTCCTCGACCTGGTCTCGATGAACCTCGCCGGCGGACGCGGCGTCCCGGAGGCGCTGATGACCGCCTCGAACGTCGGCGAGGGCTGGGCCATGCACCGCATCCGCGACGCGCTGTCCAACGCGCGCATCACCGGGCAGACGCCCTGGCAGTCGCTCGGCCGGCTCGGCGACGAACTCGACATCGCCGAACTGCGCGACCTCGCCGGTGCGCTCGCCCTCGTCGCCGACGACGGCGCGCAGGTCCGCAAGTCCCTCTCCGCCCGCGCCGCGTCGATGCGCAGCCGCGAGCTGTCGGAGCTGGAGGGCAAGGCCGGCGAGCGCTCCCAGTCGATGCTCGTCGCACAGCTGTTCCTGTGCGCCGGATTCCTTGTCTTCCTGGCCTACCCGGCCCTGATGAGGGTGCTCGCCTCATGATCCCCGACCCGAACGCGACCGCCGTGAAGGCGACCTGGAGGTACCCCGATGAGCCCGCACAACCCGCTGAACGATCCGAACGTCGTCTACCTGCGCGCCGTGATCGGCGCCCGGCTCGCGCGGCTGCGCGACGACGGGGAACGCGACCGCGGCGCGTCCGCGATCGAATGGGCGATCATCACCGCGATCCTGGCGCTCCTCGCGATCACGATCGGCGCGGTCATCACCAAGAAGGTCACCGACAAGGCCAACACCATCAACACCGGCTGACCCGGCGGCCGTCCCGGGGCCCGGCCCTGAGGTCCGACGCCGGAGCGTCGTCGATGGAGTGGGCGCTGCTCACACCGGTGCTCATTCTCGTGATGCTCATGGTCGTGCAGTTCACGATGGTGTTCCACGCCCGCCACGTCGCGCTCGCGGCCGCGCAGTCGGGCGCCCGCGTCGCGCGGACCGCGCCCGTCGGCGGCGGCTGGGAGGGCGCGGCGACCGCGAAGGCCGAACGGGACGTCCGCCAGATCGGCCCGGAACTGCTGAGCGACCTCACCGTCCGGGCGGGGGAGTCCGGCGACCAGCGCTGGGTCGAGGTCAGCGGCCAGGCGGTGACGGTCGTCCCGTTCATGAGCTTCCGCGTGTCGCAGCGCTCGCAGGGGCCGATCGAATGCTTCCGGCCCGATGTCGGCGACGGCCTCGCCTGCGACCCGGGGGCGGGGCGATGAGAGACCTCGACCGCGGATCCATGTCGCTGGAGATGGTGCTGGTCACGCCGCTCTTCGTGGCGTTCCTGCTGTTCCTGGCCGGAGCCGGCCGGATGGTGGACGCCAAGGGCCAGGTGGACGGCGCCGCACGGGACGCGGTGCGCGCGGCGTCGATCGCCCGCAGCGCCCCGTCCGCGCAGCGGCTCGCCGCCGAGACCGCCTCCGCCGGCCTCACCGGCACCGGGTGGTGCGCGGGCGGGCCCATCGTGCGGACCGACGTGTCCGACTGGCGGCCCGGCGGCCGCGTCGGCGTGACGATCACCTGCGACGTCGACCTCGGCGACCTGTCGTTCATCGGCCTGCCCGGCACCAAGCGCCTCCAGGGCGAAGCGATCGCCCCCATCGACACCTTCACCTACCGCGGGACGGACGCGGGCGGCGCCGAGGACCCCGGAGCCGCCCCGTGAGCACCGGCAGGGACACCCGCCCGGAGCGCGGGGACCGGGGCACGATCGCGCTGTACACGGTGCTGTTCACCCCGATCGTCTTCATGCTGGCCGGGCTGCTCGTCGACGGCGGCCTCGCCATCCACGCGCGGCAGCGCGCGGCGGACATGGCCGAGCAGGCCGCCCGCGCCGGCGCCAACCAGATCGACGCGGACGCCCTCCGGGAGACCGGCGAGCCCGTCCTCGACCCGGGCCGGGCACGCGCGGCGGCCTGCGGCCTGCTCGCCGACTACCGGGAACGGGTCACCGCCTCCCAGTGCGACGCCGACGAGGAGGAGGTGGCGGTCACCGTCCAGATCAGCGTCCGGCCGCAGATCCTCGGGATCATCCCCGGCCTCGGCGAGTTCCAGATGACCTCGGGCGCGACCGCCCGGCCCGTCACCGGAGGAATCGGCCCGTGAGCCCGAGGCGAAACCGACCTACGATGTGTGCGACGTCCGGGGACCGGAGAACGGCAGGGGCGCGATGGTGATGCGGCAAGGGCAGCGAACCCCCGTCAAGGCGGCCAGGCGACGCAGCGCCGGCGACGTGGTGGCCGGGATCGGCGCGGTCCTCGCGCTGACCGCGCTGATGATCGGCGTCCCCGTCGCGCTGCTCGCGCTCTTCGGCTCCCCGCTGCCGGACGAGATGCCGTCGTTGTCCGACCTCACGCAGCGGATCGGGCCCGACTCGCTCATCGGCATCCTCGTCGCGCTCGTGTGGCTCGCCTGGATTCAGCTCGCGGTGTGCGTGGTCGTCGAGCTGTACGCGGGGATCCGCGGCGTCGGCGTCCCCGCGCGGGTGCCGCTGGCCGGCGGGACGCAGTCGCTGGTGCACCGCCTCGTCGTCGCCGCGCTGCTGCTGTTCACCGCCACCACCGCGATCATGCCGGCGTTCTCGGGCGGCGGGCTGTCGCAGCGGCCGGCGGCGGCGCAGACGCAGACGCACGACTTCCAGCCGGTGGCGGCGACCGCCCCGGAGCGCACGGCCGCCGCCGACCGGGCCGGTGCCGTCGGCCCCGTCGCGGAGCCGGTGGACGAGGGCGCCACCACCAAGATCTACCGGGTGCAGCCGCCGGAGGGCCGCCACCACGAGAGCCTGTGGGAGATCGCCGAGAAGTGCCTGGGCGAAGGACGCCGCTACAAGGAGATCTTCGCCCTCAACAAGGGCCACACCCAGCCGGACGGGACGCGGCTGACGATCGCCAGCCTGATCCGTCCGGGCTGGATCCTGGAGATGCCGGCGGACGCCAAGGGCGCGAAGACCATCCCCGTCAAGGACCTCGACGAGTACTACCGCTACGGCCGCCCCGTCCCGGACAGGCCCGAAAGGCCGAACAAGCCGGAGCGGCCCGCGCCGCCCACGTCGGCCCCGGACCCGAGGCCCGAGCAGCCCGCCC
>NZ_SMKH01000395.1 GCF_004348515.1 Actinomadura sp. KC345
GACACCGCGGCGCCCCCGGTGACCGATGTCACAGCCGGGCAGGACGTCCCGCCGCGTCCGGGACCCCAGGGCGACATCTCCCCCGAGGAGGTCCGCGAGCACCTGCGGCGCAGGGCGATCTTCCTGCGGGAACTGGCCGAGGCCCGTGAGCTGCGCCGCCGGGTGACGCCGCACCGGTCGCGGCGCGCCCGGATCCACGCGGCGCTGCGCCGCCGCACCTTCCGCATAAATTGACGCGGATCGAGTACGTTCCTTCCGCTGGGCACGGGTTCGCGGCACTGACTCCCGGTTTCACGGGCGGGTGCGGCGCCCAGTTTGGCGTTGGGGCACGCGGGGACCTCCGCATCTGGGACCATGCCCTGGCAGGAGACGCGCCGGTGGGGTGGAAATGACGGATGTGGACGCGACGGACTTCGCCGTCGTGGTGTATCGGGAAGACGAGGGCTGGGAGGCCGAGATCCTCCCGGTGGCGTTGACCGAGGACCTCGCGGGGCTGGTCCATGCCCTGCGCCAGCAGCCGAGCCTCGGCGGCACGGTCGGGCTGGTCTCGGTCGGCGACGACTTCTTCGTGGCGATCCGCCTGCTGGGCGACGACGTCATGGTGTTCCTGTCGGACGTCACGGCCTCGGTCGACTGGCCGCTCGCAGGCCAGGTCCTGGAATACCTGGACATCCCGATCCCCGAGGACGAGGAACTCGACCAGGTCCTCCCCGTAGGCGACATGTCCATCTTCGCCGATCTCGGACTGGACGAGATGGAGCTCGGCGCCATCTCCGGCGACCTTGAGCTCTACCCGGACGAGATGCTGCTCAGCATCGCCGGCCGCATCGGCTTCGCCCCCGCCTTCGAACGCGCCATGGACGCCGTCGCCTGACGGCACCACGACACGACCATCCGGACATAGTGGATATTTCACCCGCGATTGGATCGATCCCGCGACGCCAAGGGGTTGTGACCGGGGCGACCACGTGGGTCACAATTGGTACGTGTCCGCATTCGCCGCCGTGTTCGCGCAGACCCCGCACGGATGGGTCGGCGCCGAGGCCATCCTCGCCGAGGCCGAGCACGTCGACGACATCGCCGACCTGATGCGGGAGGCGGCCGTCGAGTCCTACGGCGACCCGGTCGTCCTGCTGATCGAGCAGGACGACGACTGGTTCGCGGTCGTCCGCCTGGACGGTGAGGGCGAGCCTCGCGCCTACGTCTCCACCGTCCGCGAGGACGGTCTCGGCTCCCTGTTCCAGCAGCTCGTGGGCGAGGTCCCGGACGGCGACCCCGGCGGCGACCCGGCCCTCCTGGAGGACTTCGGCCTCGACTCCACGAAGCTCGGCGACCTCGGGGAGAGCGCTCTCCCGGGCGACGCCCTGCTCGCCGTCGCCGAGCACGCCGGCTTCGGCGAAGAGTTCGACCGCCTCCGTGACTGATCCCGGCCCCCCGCCCGAGCCCGCGTCCGAGCCGGCCGCGACTCCGCGGCCCGGCGAACCGGCTCCCCCGGGACGCGAGGGCGACGCCGTGGTCGCGGCGTTCACGGCGCCGATGCGGCGGGCGCTGCGCGAGGCCCGCGTGGCCTTCGAGGACGGGGAGATCCCGGTCGGCGCGGTCGTCCTGGACGCGACGGGCGAGGTCATCGGGACAGGTCACAACGATCGCGAACGGTCCACCGACCCCACCGGGCATGCGGAGATCATCGCGATGCGGGAGGCGGCGGCCGCCCTCGGGGAATGGCGCCTGGCGGGCTGCGCCCTGGTCGTGACGCTGGAGCCGTGCACGATGTGCGCCGGAGCGTCCGTCCAGGCCCGCCTGGACCGGATCGTGTACGGCGCCATCGACCTGAAGGCGGGCGCGGTCGGCTCGCTGTGGGACGTCGTCCGGGACAGGCGCCTCAACCACAGGCCGGAGGTCATCGCCGGCGTCCTCGCCGACGAGTGCGGCGCCTTGCTCACCGAGTTCTTCACGCACCGCAGAGTCAGGTAGGCTCTCCCGCGGTGGTGTCGCCTAGTGGACGAGGGCGCACGCCTCGAAAGCGTGTGAAGGGCAACCTTCCGTGGGTTCGAATCCCACCACCACCGCCAACCCGAACCGCCCCGGCGCGCGACGCGCAATACCGGGGCGGTTCTGCGTGTACTGACATAAATGTAAGTATTGGCTCATGAAAGAGACGAAGCGTGAGTTCACCTGTGGGCTTGACGCTGCCATCGCCGTCATGGGGGGCAAGTGGAAGGGGTTGATCCTCTTCGCGCTCCAGGACGGCCCTCTGCGTTTCGGGGAGCTGCGGCGCGCGGTCGCGGGCATCAGCGAGCGGGTGCTGATCATGCAGCTGCGGGAGATGGAGACCACGGGCCTGCTGCATCGCGAGGTCTACCACCAGGTTCCGCCGAAGGTGGAGTACTCGCTGACCGAGTTCGGGCATGCCCTCAACGACGCGATGGCGCCGCTCGGCCAGTGGGGCGAGGACAACATCGAGCGCATCGAGTCCATCCCGTGGGACCGGATTCGCTGATCGGCGTGGATTTCAGCCGACCGTCACCAGGGCGACGCCGGCCACGGCGACGGCCATGCCTATGCGCTGGATGGTGCGGAGGCGTTCGGTGTAGGCGATTCTGGCCAGCAGGACGGTGATCGCCGGGTAGAGGGACGTGAGAACGGCGGCGAGGCTGAGCATGCCGCCGTGGGCCGCGAGGAAGTAGAGGACGTTCGCGCCCGCGTCCAGGGTGCCCGACAACAGCGCCAAGCCGATCAGCGTCCGTCCGGATATCCGCGGGCCGAGATCGCCGCCGCGGAACGCCAGGAACAGCAGCGCGGCGGCGACGACGGCCACGTTGCCCAGGCGGGCGCCGACGATCGGCCAGAGCCCGGTGCCGTCCCCCGCCTCCTTCAGGAGGATGAAGAAGATCCCGAAACAGGTGCCGGACAGCCCGGCCATGACCGGGCCCGATTCCAGCAGGCGCCGCCATCCGGTGGTGGCCGTCGCGGCGGCCTCCTTGCCGCCGTCGGCTTCCATGCTGACCAGCCCGATCGCGACCAGGCACAGCAGGACGCCGAGGAGGACGGACGTGTCCAGCCGCTCGCCCCGCGCGACGCCCGCGGCGACCGGCAGAACGGCGGCGGCCAGCGCGGAGACCGGCGCCACCACGTTCATCGGCCCGCGTGCGAGTGCCCGGTAGAAGGTGATCAGGCCCGCGCCGCCGCTCAGCCCGGCCGTGAAACCCCAGGCCATCGGGCCGGGTGCCGGGCTGCCGCCGCTGAGCAGCGCGGACGCCACGACGACCGCGAGGCCGATCGGGACGCACCAGGTCAGGGCCCTCAACGCCGTCGACTTGCGTGTCACGGCGCCGCCGAGGAAGTCGGCCACCCCGTAGGCCAGCGCCGCGCTCAAAGCCAGGACCGTGACCATCACCGTCCGCCGATCAGGCGGCTCTCGATCCGGACGTCCGGCGCGATCTCGCGGAGCCGCCCGGCGAGCCGGTCGCCCGCCTCGGTCAGGCGGTCGAGCGGGTACGGCTCAAGGCTTTCGAGGAGGAAGAAGCCGTTCTTCGTGTTCTCGGTCAGCCGCGTCCGGACGCACTGCCGCCAGTTCCATCGGCGGCACGTCACGCCCGTGTCGTCGCGCCAGACGACCTCTCCGGCGTTCGGGTGCGCGACGGCGGGCTCGCCGCCTGCCATCACGTCGAACGGCTCGTCCCCCGTCGCTGTGACCAGGCGCGCGGGGCCCTGGTAGGCGTCGAGGTCCTCGCCGCCGATGGGCAGCGCGTACTCGACGCTGACCGCGTTGTAGGCGTCCACGACCTTGTTGATGGACGGGAGCGCGTCGGCGCGGCGGAGCAGCGCGTCCACGGAGGGCCGGGTCCGCTGTGGTTTCGCTCCGAACGCCCGGTACGCGTCGCGCCACGCCTCGACGTGGGGATCGGCTGCGTCCGCTTTGCCGGCGGCCTCGGCCAGCCAGCCCTCCGATTCCTGGTCGCTTGGCCCGTTCGCCAGGCCCTCGGCGGTCATGACGAGGACGGCGAAGTCGGGACGCAACTCCCGCACGGCCTCGTCTACCACGACGCGCTCCAGCATCGTCACCCCTCCATGGCGGTCAGTTTAATGACATCAGCATGTCATCATACCGACCGTCCGCTCGTGGCGCCCAACGGAAATCCACCACGCTCCGGAACTCCACCCAGGTCAATCGATCGACAGCCGCTGCTGGATCCGTTCTAGGTCGTGAGGGGGAACAGGCTCGGAATTCCACATGAGACGGAGGTCGTCGCCATGCCACCGGGGGACGAGGTGTACGTGGAAGTGGAAGACCTCCTGCCACGCGGCCTCGCCGTTGGAGTGGACGACGTTCATGCCATCCGGCGCTAGCGTCGCCTTCAGCAAGGCGGCGACCCGGTGGACCATGCCGGCGACCTGAGCGTGAGCGGCTTCGAAGATCTCCCAGATGACTCCTGAGAGCACGTAGCCGCCCGCCGCGATGTGGTCGGCCAGCCGCAACGTCGCCGCGACCCGGATGGCCATCGGGGTCACCAGGTCGGCCGCCGCCCACAGCTCCCCGCCCCAGCGGGTCTCTCCCTCGCCCATGGCTCCTCCTTGCTCGACGGCCCCCCGGGACGTACCCGGTGCGACGACCGGCGCCGGGCACTCCGAGGGGTGCGGGGCACCGCCGGTTCGATGATGGGGCGTCGCGTCCCCGGGCGTGCGGGTAGAACGGCAGGTGGCCGTCACCGGCCTCGCGCGTTGTGGTCCCGGGCTGGGCCTGCGGGACACTGATCGCGATCGGGACACGACGGGCTGGAGGACGATTGAGCGGGCAGGGCGCGATCGGCGAGGCCGTGGCGCGGACCGTCCGGGCCCTGCGGGCCGGGCACGGATGGAGCCTGGACGAGCTGGCGGGGCGGGCCGGGGGGAGCAAGGGCGTCCTGGTCGGGCTGGAGCAGGGACGCGGAAACCCGAACCTGGGGACGCTCATCCGGATCTCCGACGCGCTGGGCGTGCCGTTGACGCGGCTGGTGCAGGTGGAGGAGGAGCCGCCGGTCCGGATGTTCCGGCCTGAGCGGCACGTCGTGCTGTGGGAGGGCGAGAAGGGCGGGAAGGGAACGCTGCTGGCCGGGAGTGACCCGCGGCCGTCTCTGGAGCTGTGGCGCTGGGAACTGCAACCGGGGGAGTCGCGGGCGAGCGACCCGCACGTCCCCGGCACCAAGGAGATCGTGTACGTCCAGGAGGGGACGCTGACCCTCGGCGTGGACGGCCGG
Source organism: Actinomadura sp. KC345 (assembly GCF_004348515.1). Taxonomy (GTDB): domain Bacteria; phylum Actinomycetota; class Actinomycetes; order Streptosporangiales; family Streptosporangiaceae; genus Spirillospora. The sequence continues at coordinate 5,238 of NZ_SMKH01000395.1, forward strand.
ACCGACCTCGTCGAGGAAGGCGCAGCCGCCGTGTTCGTGGGAGACCGGCCCCACTCCTACGGAAACGCGACCAAGCGCGAGGTCCGCTTCATCCTGGCCGTCCTCGACCTTTGAGCCCGCAGGGAGGCGTCAGGAGGTCAGGCGGACGGGCATGGCCAGGTAGCGGTAGCCGGTGTCGGACTGGTCGTCGTCAGGAGTCTTCTCCCCCTCGTCCGAGTCGTCCTTCTTATCTGGGATGGCCGTGAGGAGGGCGGCCTTGGTGGGGCCGGCGCATTCGATGCGTGCGTATTCGGTGTCGATGCCGGCCAGGCCGTCCAGGAGGTACTGCGGGGCGAACGCGATGTCGATGTCGTCGCCGGTGAGCTGGGCGCCGAGGCTCTCGTTGGCGCGGGCGGAGTCGCCCGTGGCGGCGCGGATGCGGACCTCGTCGGCGGTGAAGGCGAGCCGGATCGGGGTGCCGCGCTCGGTGACGAGGGCGGCGCGCTTGATCGCCTCGACGAACGGCGCCACGCGGACAGAGTTCGACCTGCCGCTCAACCTCCACGGAACACCCTTCCAGAAGCGCGTCTGGGCATTGCTTCAAGAGATCCCCTACGGAGACACCGCCACTTACGGCCAGCTCGCCGTCGACATGGGAAAT
>NZ_SMKH01000396.1 GCF_004348515.1 Actinomadura sp. KC345
GCGCGCCCCCCTGCTCCGTGCGGCGCTCGGCCAGCAATGCCATGAGCGCGGAGGCCGTGTCGGCGTCCATGCGCAGCAGGACGCTGGGCATCCCGGCCTGGTCGACGAACGGGGAGACAGAGGGGGCGGACGGCAGCTGCGGGAGCGCCGCCCGCATCTCCTCGCGGAGATCCTGGGCAAGCCTCAGCGCCTGCCGGTCACTGTCGCTCAAATGTGCGTTCATCGCGATCTCCGGGGAGTTCACGTGCGGGGGTCCGGGGATCATCCTGCTAGGGATGGCGTGCAGGTGCAAGGGCTGATGCACGTGCATTTTGGGAAATTTCGTGCCGTAACCCCTGCGCCCGTCGCTCGTTTCCGCTCCCTCCGGCAGCGGCTCCCCAGGCATGCGCAGCCCCTTCGACCTGCGGATACTCTCTGGTCCGGACCGCGTGCCCGGACGCGGCGCGAGAGCCCGGACGGCGATGACGGCATTCTGGACGGATGAACGAGACCCTGAGCGTCCAAGCCATGAACCGCGCCACGCTGGCACGGCAACTCCTGCTCGCTCGGGAGCCGCTTCCGGTTACCGAGGCCGTGGGACGGCTCTTCGGCATGCAGGCGCAGGAGCCCAAGCCGCCGTTCCTGGGCCTGTGGACGCGCCTGGACGGTTTCCATGCGTCCGATCTGACCGCCGCCCTGCATGACCGGTCGGTCGTCCGCGCCACGATGATGCGCGCCACCCTGCACCTGATGACCAGTGCCGACTACACGGCGTTCCGGACGACGATGCAGCCGATGCTGGACGGCGCTCTCCGCGTCCTGGGCGACCGGGCCAAGGGGATGGATCTGCAGAAGGTCGTCCCGGCGGCGCGCGCGCTGCTCGAACAGGAGCCCCGCACGTTCAACGAGGTACGCGCACTGCTGCAGGAACGGTTCCCGGACGTCAACGACAGGGCCCTCGGCTACGCCGTCCGGCTCTGCGTGCCCTTGGTGATGGTGCCGACCCAGGACAGATGGGGCTTTCCCCGGACATCGCGGTTCGCCCTGGCCGATGACCGGCTGGGCACCGGCCCGGCGCCCGAACCGGCGATGGACGAGCTGATGCTCCGGTACCTGGCGGCCTACGGGCCCGCGTCCGCCGCCGACGCGCAGGCATGGTCCGGGCTCTCGGCCGCCGCCGAGGCGCTGGAGCGCCTGCGCCCCGGCCTCCGCGTCTTCGCCGACGACCGCGGCACGGACCTGTTCGACCTGCCCGAGGCGCCCAGGCCCGGCGAGGACGTCCACGCACCGGCGCGCTTCCTGCCCGAGTTCGACAGCCTCGTCCTGGCGCACGCCGACCGCAGGCGCGTCATCGCCGATACGCACCGGCCGTTGCTCACCACCAAGAACCTTCGCGTCCGGGCCGTGTTCCTCTGGGACGGCTTCGCCCACGGCATCTGGGAGACCGAGTACAAGCGCAAGGTCGCCACACTGCGGTTGCGTCCCTTCGAGCCTCTCCCCAGGGCGGCCCTCGACGAGCTGACCCGCGAAGGCGAAGCGCTCCTCCGCTTCACGGAACCGGACGCCAAGGAGACAATCGTCACGGTGGCCGACGACTGATACGCCCGGGAGCCCGCGCCGGGGCCGTCACACGGTCCAGGTGTCCGGGCCCGGCGGTCAGGCGATGGTCCGGCCCAGGCCCTCCCAGTAGGGCGCGCGCAGGTCCTTCTTGAGGATCTTGCCGCTGGGGTTGCGGGGCAGAGCGTCCACGAAGTCGACCGAGCGGGGGCGCTTGAAGCCGGCCAGCCGCTCCCGGGCGTACCCGAGCACCTCGTCCTCCGTCAGCGCGGCCCCCGGGGCGAGCACCACGACGGCCTTGACGGTCTCGCCCCACCGCTCGTCCGGGACGCCGACGACCGCGACGTCGGCGATCGCCGGGTGGGCGGCGAGGACCTCCTCGACCTCGATCGGGTACACGTTCTCCGCGCCCGTGACGATCATGTCCTTGATCCGGTCCGTGAGGAACAGGTAGCCGCCGGCGTCGACATGGCCGGCGTCGCCCGTGCGGAGCCAGCCGTCCCCGGCGAGGAGCCGTCCGGTCTCCTCCGGGCGGTTCCAGTAGCCGGGCGTGTTCTGCGTGGACCTGACCAGCACCTCGCCGACCTCGCCCACCGGCCGCTCGGTGTCCCCGCCCGGCTCGACGATCTTCACCTCGACCCAGTCGTACGGACGCCCGGCCGAGCGCATCAGGTGGGCGCGCGGCCCCTCCGGATCGTGGTCCTCGGGTTCGAGCTGGACGATCGCTCCGGTCGTCTCCGTCATTCCGTAGAGCTGGAAGAGCGGGGCCTTGAAGGTGTCGAGGGCGCGGCGCAGCACCTCCGACGTGATCGGGGACGCGCCGTAGGTGATCGCCCGCAGCGCGGAGTAGTCGCGTCCGGCCGCGCCGGGCACCTGGCACATGAACTGCAGCACCGCCGGGACGATGAACGCGTTGGTGATCCGCTCGCGCTCGAACGTGTCGACCAGCGCCGCCGGGTCGATGTCGCGGACCAGCACCTGCCGGCATCCCGCGTAGAGTCCCGCAAGGGCCCAGCCCGAGCCGCCGATGTGGAACAGCGGCATCGGGACGAGGCTCACCGCCGAGCCGTCCAGCCGCCAGCGGCGGGCCATCCTCTCCCCTACCTCGAAGTTGGCGTTGCTCAGCTGGACGCCCTTCGGCACGCCGGTGGTACCGGACGTGTAGAGCTGCACGACGATGTCGCCCGGCTCCCCGACGAAACCGGGGTCGTCGGGGGGATGCGCCGCGAGCCACGCCTCGTGGTCGCCGCCCGTCAGGACGATCCGTCCGGGAAGGTCGGACGCCAGGGACGCGAACTCGGCGTCCAGCAGCGTCACCGGCGCCTGCGCGTCCGTGACGACGGCGGCGATCTCGGCCGGGGTGAGGCGCCAGTTGACCGGGGCGGTCACCGCGCCGATCTTCGCGGCGCCGAACAGCAGGTCGAAGAACTCGGGTGCGTTCTTGCCCACGTAGGCGACCCGCGAGCCGGGCCCGAGCCCCGCCGCCAGCAGGGCCTGAGCGGTCCGGCTGGAGCGCTCGTCCAGCTCGGCGTAGCTCACGGTCCGCCCGTCGCCGGTGACGGCGGGCGACGTCCCCCGGTCGCGGGCGTGGTCACGGACGATGGACACGACCCGGTAGTCCACTCCGGCCCCCTTCCGAATCTGGTTCGGTATCTGCACCGACCCTATCGATTCCGATGTGATGGACGAAAGCGTGCATCCAGCACCACATGCAGACATGACGCTATGAGTGGGCGCAACTTCGAATAGTGATCAATCCGAGACCTGGACTGATTGAAAGATCCACCAAATGGGTTCAAGCTGTCTCCGACGTCTGGAATGCCCCGCCCCATTCCGTCCGACCCACCGCCGACAGGACACGACAATGTTCGAGATCTGGGAGACGAGTGAGCCGGCACGGCTCATCAGCGATGCGGGGAGCCTGAAAGTGGCGCTGGAGAAGGTCGACACGATGTGCCGGCTCCGGCACGACCAGGCCGTGGCGCATGTCGGCGATTCCGGGGAGGGCTACCACTTCGAGATCCGGGACCGCGAGGGCAAGGCGCTCGCGCGGCTCAGCTACGTCCCCGACACCTCCCGTGCCTACCAGAGCGTGGTCATCGAGGAGATGCGCGGCGAGGCGTCCGGCGGGTAGGACCGCCGGACGCCTCGCAGCCCCCGGCCGCCCGGACCCCGGCGGCCGGGGGCTTTCGTCTCCGGACGGGTTCGCCGGACGGCGAGTCCGTCGTGGCCGGATGGCAGGATGCGTCGTATCCATGCTCATGCGGCCTCGGAGGACGGAGTGGCGGTGCGGAATGCGCGGCGGCGTTCACAGCCGGGCGGCACGGCGGGCGCGGCGGGCGCGGCCTCGCTCGCGGAGGCCGCCGACGAGCTGGTGGGCAGGGCCGTGGGGGCGCTCCGCCTCGGGGACGCCGCCGGGGCCCGGCGGTCGGCGGCGGAGCTGACCGGGCGCTCCGGCGTGCCGGGATGGACGCTCGCCGTCCACCGGTGCCTGGCCGTGCGGCTGCGCTGCGCGATCACCACGGCCTGGCAGCGCGGCTGGCAGCCCGCCGACGTGGTGGGGTTCGCGTCCCGCCGCCGCACCGCCAGGCACGGGCGGCTCGCGGCGGACGCGATCGCCGGCGAGATGCGGGCCTACCCGGGCACCACCGTGGACGACCGGTGGCGCGAGCAGCTCGCCGCCGTCGGCGCGGAAGTGTGGTGGGACACCGACGACGGGTACCCGGACGCCTGGTGCGAGCGCGAAGGAGTGGAGCACGCGCTCTATGTGCCCTGGGCGGTCGAACTCGTCCAGCTGCTGGAGAGCCTGCCGAGACTGCCCAGTCTGGGCCCGCCTCCGGGCACGTCCGGCACAGGCGCGTCGCGGCGCACGGACTCGCCTGGAGCGGAGGTCCCGGAACGCGGCGGCGCGGTGCCGCACGAGCGGGTGCGGGATGTCGATCAGCGGACGCTCGGCAGGGTCAGGGCGCTTCTGGCCAAAGCCGAATCGACCGAGTTCCCCGAAGAGGCGGAGGCGCTCAGCGCGCGCGCCCAAGAGCTGATGGCGCGCCACAGCATCGACGACGCGTTGCTGGCCGCGGAGACGGGCGACATCGGAGGCCCCGCAGGACGGCGCATCGCCGTCGACAACCCGTACGACTCCCCCAAGGCGGCCCTGCTGACGGTGGTGGCCGGCGCCAACCGCTGCAGGGCGGTATGGCATCGGGAGCTGGGGCTCGCCACGGTCGTGGGCTACCCGGCCGATCTGGCCGCGGTGGAGATGATGTTCACGTCGCTGCTCGTCCAGGCGACGTCCGCCATGGTGCACGCGGGTCCCCGGCGCGACGCGCGGGGACGGTCAAGGACGCGTTCTTTCCGTCATGCCTTCCTCAACGCCTACGCCGCCCGTATCGGGGAGCGGCTGCGCGAGGCGGCCGACCGGGCGACCGCGGGCGCCCGAGGGACCGTTCTGGTCCCGGTCCTGGCCGCGCGCGACCGGGCCGTCGACGAGGCCGTCGGCACGATGTTCCCGAACCTCGCCAAGGGTCGGGCGGGTTCGGTCTCCAACTACGAGGGCTGGGTGGCCGGGCGGGCGGCCGCGGACCTCGCCAGCCTGAACGATCGCCTCGGGGTCACCGGGGCACATGACCGTTCCTAGCGCGCGGGGTCCCCCCGGGGGGCGAGGGGGACGTCCGTTCATGTGCGCGTGTCTTCCGGTCTCGGGAGCGGGTCAGGACTTCTTGCGCCGGGTGTTGCCGCCGCGGCCGCGGAGCGGCACCCCCGCCTCCTTCAGCACGTTGTAGATGAACCCGTACGACCGGCCGGTCTCGGCCGCCAGGTCACGGATGCTCTCGCCCGCGGCGTACCGCGGGGCGAGCTCGGCGGCCAGTTGCGTGCGTTCGGCACCGGTCACGCGGGTGCCCCTCGACAAGGTTCGAGCCACGGGGACCTCCTGGTTCAAAGGCTGCGCCACGGGGCCCGTCCCCGCAGCTCACAGCAGTGTTGATCTCCCCAACGTACACATTCCCCCTGAATACACCGTCGATGCCGCGCGAATCACCGCGAATTCGGCCGAAGCTGGTCTTTTCCGTGGTGAACGGCGTGTCGGACCTGGACACGGCCCCACCACTGTCCGCTCACCCCGTCCCCCAGGCATCGTCAGCGAAGCTCCCGAGGAACCGGACCTCGCGTCCCACTCAAAGGCGGACGACGCCCGCAGGGCCCGACAGCAGCCCCCGGACGTCACGGGAACCGGGGCGGACCGGCCCCGGTCAAGCCCCGCCGAGGACGGAAGCCGAGGCGACAGAGGGG
>NZ_SMKH01000397.1 GCF_004348515.1 Actinomadura sp. KC345
GGGAACGCGGTGTCCTCGGGGAACGCGGTGTCCTCGGGGAACGCGGTGTCCTCGGGGAACGCGGTGTCCTCGGGGAACGCGGTGTCCTCGGGGAACGCGGTGTCCTCGGGGAACGCGGTGTCCTCGGGGAACGCGGTGTCCTCGGCGGGTCCATGGTCGCGCTCCACGTGGCGCAGGGACCGGATTCCGTGTTCCAGATGCCACTGGAGGTAGGCGGCGACCAGGCCGCTGGTCTCCGCGCGGTGGCGCTGCTCGCTGCCGTCGGCGTACTCCCAGTCGCCGCGCAGCAGCGCCAGCATCAGCGCGAACGTCGGCGGCGCGGGGGTCGCCGCGCCCGGTGTGCGGCAGTTCGCGCAGACCGCGCCGCCCGCCGCGATGGCGAAGCCGCGCAGCCCGCCGCGGGTGCCGCAGCGGCAGCACTCGTCGAGCGCCGGCGCCCATCCGGCGACCGACAGCGAGCGCAGGACGAAGGCGTCCAGGACGAGCCGCGGGTCGTGGGCGCGTTCGCCGAGCGTGCGCAGCCCGCCGACCAGGAGCAGGAACTGCCGCAGCGCGGGCTCGCCCTCCTCGGCGGTGAGCTTCTCCGCGGTCTCCAGCATCGCCGTCCCCGCGGTGTAGCGGGGATAGTCGGCGACCAGCGCCTCTCCGTACGGGCGCAGCGTCTCGGCCTGCGTGATCAGGTCGAGGGAGCGCCGCTCGTACAGCTGGAGGTCCACGTGCGTGAACGGCTCCAGCCGCGCCCCGAACCGGGACCTGGTCTTGCGGACCCCCTTCGCCGCGGCGCGGATCCGGCCGGTGCGCCGGGTCAGCACCGTCACGATGCGGTCGGCCTCGCCCAGCTTCTGCGTGCGCAGGACGATGCCCTCGTCGCGGTAAAGGGTCACCCGCTCATTCTGACGCACACCACCGGATGACTCGGCGCCGCATCCGGGCATCTCCCCAGGATCTTCACGGGTCGGCCCGGGTCATAGCACGCTGCTCGATAACAATTACATACCGTGACCGGTTTCGGCCGCGGTGTCCGCCCGAAAGTTGTGGCTCGAACCATCCGGAGCTGGCAGCGTTTGGGGTGGCCCCGTCCGGGACGGCGGGGCGGAGACGCGGCGCCTCGCCGCCGCAGGCCCCTCCACGGCGTAGGTGATCAGTGAGAGTGACAGTCGTCCGCAGCGGGGGATTCGCGGGAATCGAGCGGCGCGCCGAGTCCGACAGCGCCAGCGATCCCATGCTGGCGAGGCTCGTCGGCCGCGTCGACCTGCACGCGGTCCCGCCGCCGGGCCGGATCCCCGACCAGTACCTGTACGAGATCGACATCGACGGCGACCGCACCGTCGTCGGCGAGGCCCAGCTCCACGGCCCCCTCCTTGAGCTGGTCCACCATGTCCTCGGCCGCGCGCGCTGACGCCGGGGCCGCGGGCGCCCCCGGCGCCCCCGGCGCCCGCGGCCTGCGGAGCCCTACGCGCGGGCGACGCGGTTGACGGCGGACAGCATCGCCTTGAGGGACGCGGTGACGATGTTCCCGTCGATGCCCACGCCCCACACGGACGTGCCGTTCACGTCGCACTCGACGTAGGCGGCGGCACGGGCGTCGCCGCCCGCGCTCATCGCGTGCTCGGCGTAGTCCAGGACCCGGACGTCGATGCCGACCGTGGCGAGGGCGTCCTCGAACGCCGAGACGGGGCCGTTGCCGACGCCCTCGATCTCGCGGATCTCCCCGTCCACGCGGATGTCGCAGCTGATCGCGTCCTTCTCGTCCACCCGCGAGGTCGTGCGGTGCGCCAGCAGCCCGGCACGCGGGCCGCCGGTGAGGAACTCGCTCTCGAAGATCTCCCACATGCGCGCGGAGGTGACTTCGCCGCCCTCGCTGTCGGTGTGCTCCTGGACGACGCGGGAGAACTCGATCTGGAGCCGGCGCGGCAGTTCCAGGGAGTGCTCGGTCTTCATGACATAGGCGACGCCGCCCTTGCCGGACTGGCTGTTGACCCGGATGACGGCCTCGTAGGTGCGGCCGACGTCGTGCGGGTCGATCGGCAGGTACGGGACCTCCCACCGGTGGTCGTCGACCGTGCTCCCGGCCGCCTCGGCGTCCCGCCTCAGGTGCTCGAAGCCCTTGTTGATGGCGTCTTGGTGGGAGCCGGAGAACGCGGTGTAGACCAGGTCGCCGCCGTAGGGGTGGCGCTCGTGGACGGGCAGCTGGTTGCAGTACTCGACCGTCCGGCGAATCTCGTCGATATCGGAGAAGTCGATCTGCGGGTCGACGCCCTGGGTGAACAGGTTCAGGCCCAGCGTGACCAGGCAGACGTTGCCGGTGCGCTCGCCGTTGCCGAACAGGCAGCCCTCGATGCGGTCGGCGCCGGCCATGTAGCCCAGCTCGGCGGCGGCGACGGCGGAGCCGCGGTCGTTGTGGGGGTGCAGGGACAGGATGACGGAGTCCCGGTAGGCCAGGTTCCGGTTCATCCACTCGATCTGGTCGGCGTACACGTTCGGCGTGGCCATCTCGACCGTCGCCGGCAGGTTGACGATGACCTTCCGGTCCGGGGTGGGCTTCCACACGTCGTTGACGGCGTTGCAGACCTCGACGGCGTACTCCAGCTCGGTGCCGGTGAACGATTCGGGCGAGTACTGGAAGCGGATCTCGGTGTCGCCCATGTCCTCGGCGAGCTTGGCGCACAGCTTGGCGCCCTCGACGGCGATCGCGGTGATGCCGTCGCGCTCCTGCTCGAACACGACGCGGCGCTGCAGCGTGCTGGTCGAGTTGTACAGGTGGACGATCGCCCGCTTCGCCCCGCGCACCGACTCGAAGGTCCGCTCGATCAGCTCGGGACGGGCCTGGGTCAGCACCTGGATCGCGACGTCATCGGGGATCCTGTCCTCCTCGATGATCTGCCGGACGAAGTCGTAGTCGGTCTGGCTGGCCGCCGGGAACCCGACCTCGATCTCCTTGTAGCCCATCCGTACCAGCAGCTCGAACATCCGTAGCTTGCGGTCGGCGTCCATGGGGTCGATCAGGGCCTGGTTGCCGTCGCGCAGGTCGACCGCGCACCAGCGCGGCGCCTCGGTGATGACCGCGTCCGGCCAGGTGCGGTCGGTGAGCTTGATCGGGGCGAACGGCCGGTAGCGCTGGAACGGCATGCCGGAGGACTGCTGTCGCGGATACATCCGATGAGAACCTTCTGCTCGAACCTCGCGGCCGACGTGCACGTCGCAGTCCCGCAGCGAGGGAGCCGGCCTGGTTACAGGCCCCCGCTGCGGCCGCTAAGGAGGAGCAGCTCACGGAACACGTCCGCCAAACTAACAGACACCATCCGGGTTACGGAAACCGGCGTCCGCATACTGAGACAACGGGGACCTCTCTCGTCTCATGGGAACGGCGCGCGGGTCCCTCGGCATTCCGGGGCCGCTCAGGGGACGAGCACGGACAGGCAGGTCACGCAGCCGTCGAGGGCCTCGAACTCGCTGATGTCCACGCTGGTGACCCGCAGCCCGTCCGCGGCGAGCCGGGCGGCGGTGCGCGGCGCCGACGCGGCCATCAGGACGTGGTCCGGCCCGAGCACGACCACGTGGGCTCCCGCCGGCTCCCGGGGCACCCGCAGGTACGGCAGGACCGCGGTGTCCACCATCTCGGGCATGCCGATCAGCATCCCGCCCGGCAGCGCGGTCATCGCCGACTTCAGGTGCAGGCAGCCGGCGGTGTCGACCGGGACGACCCTCCGGCCGCCCAGCAGGCGGGCGAGCTGGCAGATGCCCTCCTCGTTCGTGCGGGCGCCGCGTCCCGCGTAGACGGTGTCGCCGACCTGGAGCACGTCCCCGCCGTCCAGGGTGCCCGGCTCCTCGATCCGCTCGACGCGCAGGCCGAGCTCCCGCGCCGCCCGTTCCGCGCCGGGCAGCTCGCCCCTGCGGCGCTCGTCCCCCGACCGGCCGACGACGGCGACGTCGCCGCAGACGACCAGCGCGTCCTCGATGAACACGGCGTCGGGCTGGTCGTCGGCCTCGGCGACGGCCCGCACCCGCCATCCGGCCGAGCGCAGCGCCGCGGCGTACGCCTCGTGCTGCCGCGCCGCGAGCGCGACGTCCACGGGCCGGCGGGCGGCATGGGTGACGATCCCCTCGGCCAGCCGCGGACCGGGGGCCCGGACCAGCGCTCTCCCGGCGCGGGCCGCGGGCCCGGCCTCGCTCGTCTCGGCGCCGGGGAGCATGTCAGCGGGACGCACCCTCGGTGGTCACGATCACACCCAGCGCGTAGGCGCGGGACATGCCGAGCAGGTCCGCGATGGCGTGCAGCTCCTGCCGCTCCCCCTCGCCGAGCGGCCCGTCGGCCAGCCCGATCCGCGCGGCCTGCGCGAGGAACCACTCCTTGGCCTCCACGGAGAGGTACGCCCCGGCCCGGATGATCTCCTGCTCCAGGAAGGTCCGCCGGAGCGCGAGGTCGGCGTTCACCGCGGAGCCGTCGTACTCGGGCTCGCCGTAGCCGGCGACCGTGTCGATGGCGCGTGCGCGGGCCAGCGGGTCGGCGGGGTCGCCGGCGCGCAGGACCAGCGCGACGGCGGCCCGCATGCCGGCGGCGAGGGTCTCCGACATCCGCTCGGCGGTCGGCGTCCGCAGCGCCGCCAGCGGGAAGCGTCCCCGGCAGGTGCGGCACTCCACGGACTCCCCGAGCCTCCACAGCGGCACCAGCGGGACGAAGAACATCGAGAACCAGCGGCGACCGGCGCGCCTCCGGAAGGCACGGTCGCCCCCGCACTGCGGGCAGTGGAACGTCCCCTCACTGACGGTTCGGGACACCGCCGCCAGGCCGAAAACGAGCAACACCGGGGATCTCCTCCCATAACGGACTTCCTTCCAAACTACCGAGCCGCGGGGCCCGCCGGGGCCGTACCGGGCGATGCCGTTCCTGCGTTTACGCTGGGTCCATGACCGGTGACCTGGGTTCCGGGGCGGGCCGCGAGCGGTCGCGCCCGTCCTTCCTGCCGCCCGTCGACGGCTATCCGCCGCCCGGCGACGCCGCCTCGGACCCCGTCCCCGGCGAGGCCCCGGGACCACCGCGGCGCGGTGCCCCCTGGATCTTCGCCACGATCGTCGCGGCCGCCGCGCTGCTGGTGTCGGCGTTCCTGCCGTGGGCACACGCGCAGATGGTCATCCAGCTTTTCGGCCGGCCGATCGCCCGCGACCTCGGCAGCCTCGCGGGCATCGACGCCGACACCATGATCGTCGCCGTCCCGGTGCTGGCCGTCGTCGCGATCGCGCTGGCGTGCTGGGACCTGATCGGGCGGGACGCCCGGATCGGCGCCCTCGCCGCGATCCCCGGCACGCTCGCCCTGCTCGTCTGCGGCATCTTCGTCCTGCGGCTCGGCGACGTCCGCGACAACCTGCCCCAGACCGGCCTGGACTTCGGCTACCAGATCACCGTCCGCTACGGCTGGTACCTGGCCGTCCTCACGTCCCTGCTGGTGGTCGGGTTCAGCCTGGCCCGCCCCATCGCCGAACGCGTGTCCAGGCCCCGGCGGGGGCAGGACGAGATTCCGCAGCGGCACGCGGACCGGCACGCGTCCATGGAAGAGCCGCAGTACGCGGACCAGCGATACTGGGACGGCCAGTATCCGGAAGACCCTTACGCCGCCTGGCCCCAGGAGGACCAGGCCTGGGGGCGGCAAGCCGAGGAGGAGTCTCCGCGCAGCACCGACGAGCCCCGCAACGGTTGAAAGGTGGCAGGTGGCGGGCGGGGGCTGGAGGACGGTCGGCCGAGCCGAGCTCGTCCATTGAAAGGTGGCGGGCGGGGGCTGGAGGACGGTCAGTCGTAGAAGCCGAGGCGGCGGAGCTGCTTGGGGT
>NZ_SMKH01000398.1 GCF_004348515.1 Actinomadura sp. KC345
GCCCCCCATTCCGAAGCGCGCCCCCGCCGACCGCGTTCACTTGCGGCGTGTTGTTGTTCTGGCAGCCGGATAACAACGACACGCCGCAAGTGAACGGCGTTCGGGCGGGGTCAGGTCAGGTGGCGGGCGAAGAAGTCGGCCGCGTCGTCCGCTGCGAACTGCGGGACGCCGGTGTGTCCGCCCATGTTGGCGTGCAGCGTCTTCTCCTTGGAGCCGAAGGCGTCGAACAGGTCCAGGGCCGCCTGCCGGTCGTTCCCTTCGTCGTCCCACTGCAGCAGGACATGCAACGGAATGGTGACCTGCCGGGCCTCCTCGAACATGGTGCGAGGCACGAAACTCCCGGCGAAGAGGCCGGCGGCCACGATGCGCGGCTCGACCACCGCAAGCCGGATGCCGATGGAGATCAGCCCTCCCGAGTACCCGGCCGGGCCGCCGATCTCGGGCAGCGACAAGAGGGCGTCCAGGGCGGCCTGCGATTCCGGGACCGCCTTGTCGACGAGCGGGAGGACGAGGGCGTCGATGATCTCGTCGCTGACCGGCTCGCCGGCCTCCATGGCCCGGCGCAGGTCGGCGCGGGCCTCCTCGGCGGCGGCCCAACGGGGCCGATCACCGCTCCCGGGGAGCTCGACGGTGGCCGCGGCGAAGCCGTCCGCCGCCGCGCGGCGGGCCCGCGCCGCCAGCCGGGGGTACATCGTGCGCAGTCCGAGCGGGGGGAGGCCGAGCAGGATCAGCGGCGCCGGTGCGGACGCGGAGCCGGGCGTCCACAGGATTCCGGGGATCTCGCCGAGGGTGAATGCGCGTTCGAGGACGCCGTCGTCGAGACGCTGGTCAGACGTGAATTGCATGGTCGTGCCTTTCGGGAGTGCTCTTGAACGGCGCTCCCGGACGACCTACCGCCCGACCGTGACCCCGGAGGGGAGCACCCATGTCGCAACGTTCACGGGTACCACCTCCTCGTCCTCTCGCACGGCCTCGGGAAAAGTAGCAGTGCGCGCCGCGCCCGGCCAACGGGTTTTCGGCGGGGCCTCCGGGGCCGCCCCCTACTGATCGCTGAGGCAAGGGGATGCTTATCGCAGGTCAGCTTGTCCGGCGCAGGGCGTCGACGTAGCGGTGGGCTTCTCGCGCGACCTCACGCCATTGGGTCAGGGTGGCCGCGCGGTCGTCCAGGGCGGGGAACGCGATCCATTCCCGCATGGTCCGTTCGCCCATGACGACTTTCTCGGCGGTTCCCGCGTCGACGAACGCGTTGGCCCGGTCGCTTGGAAGCTTCACGATGAGCTCCCCGTCGAACCCGAGGAAGGCGAAGACCTTGCCGCCGACGCGGAGCCCGGGGCTGCGGAACCGCCAAGGGAGGCGGCTGACCCCTGGCGACGGCCGGCGGCCGAGGTACCGCGTCGCGTGCCGGGCCATGATCCCGGCGCCCTCAACGGCTCCGATCAGCGCGCCGTCCGCCTGGTGGCTCAGCTCATCAGGCGGCGGAGGCGGCGGGCTCTGCGGCGGACCGGGGAGTCGTCCGGGAGGCGGTCCAGATCCGGGTCCGCGAGCGCGAGCGCCGCTTCGGCGCCGGCGCGTGCGGTCTCCTCGGCGGTCGGCGGGGCGGTCTTCTCCTGGGCCGGGTCGTACCGGAGGTCCTCGATGGCGCCGACGATCCGTGCGTCCGTGGCCTGGAGAGCCGTGAGATCCGCCTTGCTCCAGTCGGCGACCCGGGGACGCCATTCGGGCGGGACGGCGAGCTTGCCGCCGCGCTGTTCGCGGGCCTGGAAGCGCTCTGTGACGAGCTGGCGCAGCCGGTCCGCCTTCTGCCGGGGCCAGGAGTCCTCTCGCATGGCCGCGTTCAGGGACGCGAGCACCAGCGTCTCCGGTGCCGTCAGGCCGGTGTGGGCCTGGCGGTCCGCGACCGGGACGTGCGCGAGGTCGGGCAGCCCGGCCGCCTGCGTGAAGCGTTCCAAGAGAAGTTCGGGAGGCTTTCCGGGGGAGGTCACCACGGAGACCCGGTTCGCTCCCGCGTCAGACCAGCGCTGGACCAGCGAGCTCAGCGTGAAGGCCCGCCAGATGTGCGCGTCGAGGTCGGCTTCGACGTGGTCCCGGCCCTTGTCGCGGTGCGCGGCGAGGCGGCCCAGGTAGGACTCGAAGCTGGTGCTGCGCCCGTTGCGGATGTGCTGCTGCCACAGCGAGGGCATGGAGCGGCCCAGGCTCCGGGCCGTGATGACGACCTCGACGTCATCGACGGCGAGCGAGTCCAGGAGGCGGCGGACGGCGTCCGCCCGGATCACCGAGAGGGCCTCCGCCGACAGCAGCACGGTGCCGGGCCAGGCCCGCACCTGCTCCAGCAGGACCTCCCACGAAGCGGCCGTCCGTGACGCGCGCTCCTCCGGCACCCAGGGGTACTCGGTGCCGAGCAGGCCGTAGCTCGACCACTCGTGGTTGGCCACGGTGCGCTTGCCGTCGTCCCAGTCCTTCGGGACGGGGTACAGCACGCCCGACTCGGCGAGCGCCTCGCTGTTGTCCTGCACCATGTGCTGCAGGAACGTGGTGCCCGACTTCTGCAGGCCGATATGCAGGACGATCTTCGATGCCACAGGTCGCTCCCGTCGGCCCGGTGGTCAGGCGCGGCTGGTCGTTACCGGCTTGTCGAGGGCGCTTCCCTTCGCCCACTTGGGGAAGGGTAGCTGCCAGTAAGCCCAGCCGTTCGTCCAGCCCAGCTCCCGCTTGGTGCCGGTGACGTTCACGAGGTCGCCGCGGTAGGACCAGTTGTAGAACCACTTGGCGTCGGCCGTGGGGGAGCGGATGCAGCCGTGGCTGCAGTTGCGCCGGCCGAGGCAGCTCGGGTCCTCGGTGTTCTGGTGGATGTACACGCCGCTGTTGGTGATGCGGGTCGCCCACGGGATCTTCTCGTCGTAGTACCCCGGGTCGCCCTTCTTCTTGCCGGGCGAGACCATGCGCTCCATGCGGCTGCGGTCCATGGTGAGGTGGACGCCGCTGGTGGTGAGCAGGGTGTCGACGCCGTTCTTGACCTCGCCGCCGGAGCCGAGGCTGACGCCCCAGTTGCGGACGGTGCGGCCGTTCTCCTTGGCGACGAGCCGGTGGGTCTTGGCGTTGATGGTGACCGTGTGGGAGTCGCCGATCTTGAAGTTGCGGGTCACGCTCTTGTCGCCGAAGACGTCGTCGCCGATCCTCAGGCCCGCGTAGTTGACGGTGACGGAGACCTTCTGGTGCGGCTTCCAGGGGCGCTTCGGCCGGAAGACCACCGAGGGGAGGCCGTTGAACGACTCGCCGGCGCTCAGCCAGCGCCACGCGCCCTCGGTGGGGGTGGTCGAGGAGATCTCGATGCTGCGCTCGATGGCGGGCTTGGCCTTCTCGGGGACGGTCTTGTTGAACTGCACGAAGACCGGCATGCCGGTGCCGACGGTCTCGTTCTCGGACGGGACGACGTTGTTGATCCGGGTCGCGGCGGTGGCGCGGCTGGTGCGGAACGCGCTGGTGGCGGTGGTGGACTTGCCCTGGGGGGACGTCGCCGTGGCCGACACCTGGTAGCCGCCGCCGGGCCGCAGCGTCCACTTCGAGCGCCACCTGGTCTTGTCGGGGGAGAAGGTGCCGGGGACGTCGGCGCCCTTCAGCTTCACCGAGACCTTGCCCAGCGTGCCGCCCGCGGCGGAGACCGTCACGCCCTGGTCGGGACGTGCCTTGCCGCTGCCGTTCGCCGGGACGATCGTCACCTGGGGCGTGCCGTTGTTGCCTCCCTTGGCGGTCTTCCCGCCGCCGCTGCCGCCGTCCCCGCCGCCGCAGCCCGCGACCAGGCCCAGGACCAGCGTCAACACCAAGGCGCTACTTCGCACCGTTCTCCCTCTCCAGCCCGCCGTGCCCGCGTCGTGCGGGACAGCCGCACGATCATCCACGAGCGGCCCTGTCCCGGCGGGACGGCCGGTCGGCACGGCGTCCGATCACGTGTACGTCCATCGTCCCGCGAAGGTTCGGCCCAGGTGGGCGATTCCAGGATCTTCGGCGGCCCGACTTTGCCGCGCGGGCGGGCCAGGCCCGGCGCGGTGGAGGAAAAATAGCTCAATCGGACGAAAAAGAAAAGGCGCTTAATAGCGGCTCCGATTGGCGGCTACTTTGAGCTGCCGGTGCTCGTCCTTTGAGGTGTTCTCGCAGGTCGATCGGGCTGTGCTGATCTTCTATTCAAGATTACGCAGGGGGCGGTTAAAAGCGGCGATCCGCGCCGGGACGCGCTGGGATGCTGGATCGTGGCCGCCCGCGACGGCCCCGCAAAGTCACCTCCCGGGTGAGTTCTTGTCTGTGAAGGGACGCGCGATGAGAGCCCAGGGGCTGAGTCCCTCCATCGACCCGGGTGCGGCCCCCGCGGACCTCGCCTCGGGCGAGGCGGTGGCCGTGCTCGC
The DNA here is from genome assembly GCF_004348515.1 of Actinomadura sp. KC345. GTDB lineage: Bacteria > Actinomycetota > Actinomycetes > Streptosporangiales > Streptosporangiaceae > Spirillospora. The sequence goes on from NZ_SMKH01000398.1 coordinate 4,398, forward strand.
GCCCGTCGTCCCTCGCCGCCGCGGCGCGACCGGCACGCGGATCCTGGCCGTCCTGTACCCGGTGTGCCTCGCCGTGGCGGACGGATGGGCGATGGCCGTCGCCGTCGCCGTCCTGCGCCCCGTGCCCGGCGGCGCCGTCCCCGGCGTGGCGGCCATGACGCTGATCGCGTGCAACGCCTCGGGCGGGCTCTACCGGATGCGCCGCAGCCCCTCGCTGCTGGCCGACGGGCCGCCGATCCTCGTCCGGACGCTGATCGTGGCCGCGCTCGCGGCGGTGCTGCTGCCGGGCTCCGCGATCGGCGCGGCGGCCGCGTGGCTGTGGATCGCGGGTGCGGCCGGGACGGCCTCGCTCGCCGTCCGCGCGTTCGTGAACGCGGCGGTCCGGACCTACCGGTGCCGCCGCTCCCGGGCCCGTCCCGCGCTGATCGTCGGAACGGGCGGGGCGGCCGCGCACCTGGCCGGCGTCCTGCGCGAGCGCGGGGAACTCGGGCTCGCCGCGGTCGGGCAGGTGGCGGCGGGCGGCCCCGCGCCCGCGGGACCCGCCGTGCCCGTGCTCGGGGAGACCTCGGACCTGCCCGCCCTCGTCGAGGAACACGGGGTCGACACGCTGCTCGTGGCCGCCGAGGACGTCCACCCGGACCACCTGGACGCCGTGCTGCGCATCTCGTTCGGGCTCCCCTGCGAGACGCTCCTCCTCCAGCCGCCGTCGGACGTCGTCCCGGTGGCGACGACCAGGCGGGAGTACCTGGCCGGGCTGCCGTGCGCGCGGGTCGACTGGCGGCTGCGCGAACCGGCGGCCCGGTGCGCCAAGCGGCTGCTCGACCTCGTCGCCGGCTCGCTGATCCTGGTCCTCGTGCTGCCGGTGCTGGCGCTGTGCGCGGTCGCCGTGCGGATGGAGGGCGGGCCGGGCGTGCTGTTCCGGCAGCGGCGGATCGGCCTCGGCGGCGAGGAGTTCGTCCTGCTGAAGTTCCGGACGCTGAAGCCCGCGGACGAGCAGGAGTCCGACACCCGCTGGACGGTCAAGGACGACGACCGCATGGGACGCGTCGGACGGTTCCTCAGAGCCACCTCCCTGGACGAACTCCCGCAACTGTGGAACGTCCTCCGCGGAGACATGAGCCTCGTCGGCCCCCGCCCGGAACGCCCCCATTTCGTGGAGCAGTTCTCCCGCACCTGCCCCGGCTACATGCTCCGCCACCGCGTACCGGTCGGGATGACGGGCTGGGCCCAGATCCACGGCTTCCGGGGCGACACGTCGATCGAGCTGCGCGCAAGGCTCGACAACCACTACATCGACCACTGGTCCTTCGCCGGCGACCTGAGAATCCTCCTCCTCACCGTCCGGGCGATGCTGTGCAGGGACGCCGGATGACCGGCCACGCGCCCCCGGCCACCC
>NZ_SMKH01000399.1 GCF_004348515.1 Actinomadura sp. KC345
CCTCCGGGGCGGACGGGTCCACGCAAACCAGGGTGAGGGTGGCGGTGCTCGCGCGGGTGCCGTCCTCGCGGACGAACTCGTAGCGGGTCTCGAACGAGGAGCGGCCCACCCGTCCCGCGAACATGCGGCACTCGACCTGGTCGAACAGGGTGATCGTGCGCTCGTACTCGGCCGTCGACGCCCGGGTGACCACGGCGACGCCCAGGCGGGACGGGAGTTCGTCGAAGCGGAGGCCCTGGAGGAACCACCATTCGGTGTGCGTGCGTTCCATCCAGCGTTGATAGTTGGCGTAGTACACGATCCCGGCGGGTCGCAGTCGCCGTACGACAGGCGGAACGTCACGCGGTGGAGCGGTTCGGCCGGCACGGATCCCCCTTCTGCGGGTGCTAAGATTTAGATGTTAGGGGCCTCTGGCCCATCTCAGTCATGACGGGGGACCGGTGGAGGGAACGCGCCCGGCGCGCATTCGCCAGCCCCGCCTCGCCGACATGGTCGCCTCCGTCCTGCGCGAGCGGATCGTCAACGGCGAACTGGCCGACGGCGAGATCATCGGCCCGCAGGACGACCTGCTCGCCGAGTTCGGGGTGAGCAAGCCGTCCATGCGGGAGGCGCTGCGCATCCTGGAGTCCGAGGGGCTCATCACGGTGCAGCGCGGCAACAAGGGCGGCGCGATCGTGCACGTCCCGCGCACCGAGACGGCGGCGCAGGCCATCGATCTGGTGCTGCGGACCCGCCACTCGGCGCCGGACGACATCGCGGTCGCGCTCGTGCGGCTGGAGCCGGTGTGCGCGGGCCTGTGCGCCGAGCGTCCCGACCGGGCGAGCACCGTCGTCCCGGCCCTGGAGGCGGCGCAGCGCGACGTCGAGGCGCACCTGGACGACCCGCTCGGCTTCACGCGCGCGGCCCGCGGCTTCCACGCCCAGCTCGTGTTCGGCTGCGGGAACGCCGCGATGGCCGTGGCGGTCGGCGCGCTCGAACGGCTGTGGACGGCCGCCGAGGAGGAATGGGCGGGCGGCGCCGCCGGACGCGGCGAGTTCCCCGGGACCGACCAGCGCTCCCAGGGCATGACCGCGCACCACCGGCTGATCAAGCTGATCGCGGCCGGCGACGCCGCCGGCGCCGAACGCGCCGCGCGCCGCCACCTCACCGCGGCCCAATGCCACGTCCTCGACGACTGAGAGGGCGGGAAGAGGCCGGGTCTCCGCCCCTTCCCGCCGTCAACGGGACCAGGCGATGGGGAGGCTGGCAGGGCCCCACATCATGAACGAGTCGACGCGGACCGGTTCGCCGTCCAGCCGGAGGCCGGGGAGGCGCTCGCCCAGCAGCCTCAGCGAGATCCTCGCCTCCAGCCGCGCCAGCGCCGCGCCGGGGCACAGGTACCGGCCGACGCCGAACGACAGGTGACGCCGACGCAGGTCGGCCACGTCGCGGTCGAGCCGGAAGGTGTCCGGGTCGTCCCACGCCTCCGGGTCCCGGTTCGCCGACGCGTACAGCCCGTGCGCCTTCGACCTCTCCGGGATCTCGACGCCGTGCAGGACGACCGGACGGGTGTTGGTCCGGTAGAGACCGAGGACGGGCGGGTCGTAGCGCAGGCTCTCCTCCACGGCCGCGTCCACCGACTCCGGGTGCGACCGCACTTCGTCCCATAGGCCGAGGGACAGGAGCCGCCACACCGCGTTGGCGATCAGCGATGTCGTGGTCTCGTTGCCTCCGACCAGCAGGAGGAGGATCAGCGGCAGCAGTTCCTCGTCGGTGAACGGGCGGCCGTCGTGCTCGGCGGTGAGCAGGGCGGTGAGCAGGTCGTCGGGAAGCGCCTCCGGGCCGCGGGCGGCGAGGGTCTCGCGGCGCTGCGCCAGGATCGCCCCGAAGTACGCGTCGATCTTGGCGCGGGCCGCGCCCTGCACGGCCGGGTCGGCGGCGTTCTGACCGGCCATGAACTGGTCCGACCAGTCCTTGAAGTCCTCCCGGTCGGCGGCGGGCACACCGAGGATCTTGGCGATCACCAGGACGGGCAGCGGGATCGCGAACGACTCGCACAGGTCGGCGCGGCCGTCCTGCGCGAAGCCGTCGATCAGCCCGGCGGCCGTCGCGGTGATCCAGTCCTCCAGGGCGGCGGTGCGGCGGGCCGTGAACGCCGACGTGACCAGTTTCCGGTAGACGGTGTGCTCCGGCGGGTCGGACTTCAGCCCGCCCTCCCGCGTGTAGATCGGGCCCTGGCCCCACTCCGACGACCAGAGCCGCCAGTCGCCGAAGAACTCGGCGACGTCGGCATGCCGCGAGAGTGTGTAGAAGCCCTTCTCGCCGAAGCCCGCGTGGTGGTGCACCGGGCATCCGGCACGCAGCGCGCGGTGCGCGGAGGCCGGGTCCTCCAGCACCTCCGGGGAGAACGGGTCGTACTCCCCGGAGGCGCCGGCGCCCGATGAGCGCATGAGCGTCATCAGAAGGCGTTCGGGTCGGTCTGGATCTCGGCCGGGACGGGGTGCCGGTACAGTTCGGCGGCGTTCTGCCAGGTGAAGCGCTGCACGTCCGCGTCGGGCAGCCCGCCGATCTCCGACTCGATGACGGCCTGGGTGTCCGGCCACGTCGAGTCGCAGTGCGGGTAGTCGCTCTCCAGCAGGATGTTCTCCACGCCGATGCGGTCGCGGAGCGCGAACGACGACTGGTCCTCGACGGCGCAGAACCAGAAGTTGCGCTTGAGCACCTCGGCCGGGGTGAGGCCGATGTCGGGCGTCCACGTCCCGTACATGTCGTGGTAGCTGAGCATGTGGTCGAGCCGGTCCATCAGCCCGGCGACCCAGCCGATGCCGCCCTCGCTCAGGCAGATCTTCAGGTCCGGGTAGCGGACGGGCAGCAGCGAGTACAGCCAGTCCACGGCGGCGAACATCGCGTACCCGAAGAACAGCACGCCGACCGTGTCCGGCGGGGCGTCGTCGGCGGTGGCCGGGGACGTCCCCGAGGAGCCGATGTGCAGGTTGACCACCGTGCCGGTCTCCGCGCAGGCCCGCATGATCGGGTCCCAGTGGCCGGTGTGCAGGGACGGCAGGCCGAGCTTCTGCGGCGCCTCCGAGAACGTCACCGCCTTGAAGCCGCGCTCGGCGTTGCGGCGGATCTCCTCGGCGCCGAGTTCGGGGTCGAGCAGCCACGGGATCTGGCAGGGGATGATCCGGTCCGGGTAGGAGCCGGCCCACTCCTCCAGATGCCAGTCGTTCCACGCGCGGACGGAGGCGAGCGCCAGTTCGGTGTCGGACGTGGTGAGCTGGAGCCGCTGCCCCGCGAAGCCCGGCAGGAACGACGGGAAGTTCAGCGACCCGTAGATCCCGGCGAGGTCCATGTCCTTGATCCGGTGGTGGATGTCCCAGGCGCCGCGCCGCATCTCGTCGAACCGGGACGGCTCGAAGCTGTACTCGGACACGGGACGCCCCACGACCGCGTTGAACCCGACGTTCGGGAAGTCGTTGCCGTCGTAGACCCAGGTCTCCGCGCCGCCGTCCCGCTCCACGATCTTCGGGGCGCGGTCGGCGAACTTGGCGGGCATCCGGCCCTCGAAGGTGTCCGGCGGCTCGACGATGTGGTCGTCGACGGAGATGACGGTGTACTTGCGTTCGCGCGGCTCGGGCTCGGGCAGCCAGGTCGGCCCCTCGGCGCCCTTGCCGCCGGTCGTGAATCCGGTGTTGGCCGCGAGGTCGTCGATGTTGATGCTCATTCCACCACCTCCGGGTGGTCGCGGAGCAGCGCGCGGACGGCGCCGTTCCAGTAGAAGTCGGTCCCGCGTTCCAGCAGCGAGGCCTTCATGCTCCGCCGCAGGCCGGGTGCCACGAGGGTATGGTCCCGCCCGGAGACCAGCACGTCGTACATCAGCCGGCACTGGCGCTCGATCGTCGCGGACCGGTAGGTCGCCTCCTCGACCGACGGGCCCGTCACGATCACGCCGTGGTTGGCGAGCAGCACCACCGACTTGTCGCCGATCCGGTCGGCGAGGTCGGCGCCGAGGTCGGCCGTGGCGACCTCACCGGTGTACTCGTCCACGAACGCCAGGTCGCCGTCGAACATCGACCCGGTCTGGTGCAGGAACTCGGGCAGCACGCCGAGCGCCGCCAGGACGGTCGCGTGGTACGGGTGGTTGTGCACGACGGCCCGGACGTCGGGGCGGCGGCGGTGCAGCTCGGTGTGGATGTGGATGGCGGGCGTGACGTCCCACCGGCCCTCCAGGACCTCCGCGTCCGGGGACACCCGGCAGATGTCGGACGCGGTGATCTCCTCCCACCACAGCCCCCACGGGTTGATCCACAGATCCTCGGTGTCGTCCACCCGGACGGTGATGTGGCCCGCGATGTTCTCGGTGAAGCCCGACCGTCCCAGGATCCGGAACGCGCACGCGAGCTTCTGCCGGTCGCCGAGGTCCCTTCCGATCGGAGGCATCATCCGGGGCGACCACTCGGCCGCTCCTCCCGCGACCGGGGCCGGTTTCGGCGGGCGGTCGATGTCCGCTGTCACGGCTCCTCCTTCCCGTCAGCCGCAAGCCGGCTGGTACGTGGGCCACTGGCGGCCCGGTTCGGCGTTCTCGAACTGCATGAGGATCAGGCCGCACAGCCCGTCGGTGCCGCTGTGCTTGCCGGGCTTGAACGACAGCGTGTAGCCCTTCTGCCCGAACGAGGCCGGGTAGCCGGACACCTGCTCCAGGGCCTTGTTGATGGCCTCGCCGTCCACCTTCGCCCCGGCCTCCCCGATCGCCTTGGCGAGCATCCCGATCGCGTCGTACGCCTGCGCGTCGTAGGCGGTGACCTGGACGTCCTTGCCGCGCCGGCTCGTCAGGACCTTCTGCAGCGCGGCGGTCTTCTCGTTCTCCCCGGTGATGGAGCCGACGAAGACGAGCTTGTCCAGCGCGCCCGGCTTCGCCTGCCTCCACAGGTCGGGCTGGTTGCCGATGGACGCGAGCGAGAAGCGGTCGACGTCCGGGATGAGCTGGTGCGCGGTGTTGTGGACGAGCACCTCCATCTGGCCGCCGAGCGCGGCGACGAGCATCGCGTCCGGCTTCGCCTGCTTGATCTTGGTGACCTGCGCGGTGACGTCGCTGGCGTCCACCGGGGCCATCTCCGTCGCCACCACCTCGATGCCGGCGGCGCGGATCGGGTCCATCAGCGCCTTCTCCATCCCGGCGATGGAGGCGCTGTCGTCCTTGAACAGGGCGAGCTTCGTGTACCCGGCCTTCTTGAACGCCTGGGCGTAGACCTTGCCGAAGTCCTCGGTCGGGTTGGCGAGCGAGTAGGCGTAGGCGCCGTCGGGACCCGCCCCGATGCCCGGGGTGATGTTCACCGGGGCGATGGCGGGCACCTTCTGCTGCTTGAGCAGCGTCTGCACCTGGAGGACGGACTGCCCGCCGGAGTTCATGATGACGGCCGACGCGCCCTGGCTGATCAGCTGCCGGACGACGGTCGGCGCCTTCGTCGCGTCGTTGTCGTCGCTCTTGACGACCAGCTTCAGCTTCTTGCCGCCGATCCCGCCCTTGTCGTTGATCTCCGCGACCGCGTCCTTGACGGTGGCGCCGACGATCGACGCGTACGCGGCCGCGCCGCCGGAGAGGTCCTGGTCCATCCCGATGACGATGGTGTTCTCGTCGGCCTCCGCCGACCCGGCGCCGGACGTGCACGCCGTGAGCGAGAGCGCGGGCAGCGCCGCCGCGATCAGGACGGCCGCCTTGCCGGCTCTGCCGCGCGGCCTCGGAACGATTCTGGTCATGGGGGGTCCCTCCTAGGGGTG